>NZ_BDCE01000058.1 GCF_001613345.1 Nocardia uniformis NBRC 13702
TGACAGATTACCGCCAACTCGATTCGAGTTGCTGGGTATTTCCAAGGAGGTACGACTCGGCGTTGCGTGATGACGGTCCGCTGCGGCGTCGCTGTCCCGGCGAGGGTGTCGAGAATACCTTCTACCGCGCACTGCTGAATTGGCGTGGAACACGAATGCTACGGTGCACCGGCACAATTCGCTACGTCGATGGCGTTGAATGTGGAGGTCTACCCGTCGACGGTGCGCCGGCGCCGGGAGTCGTGCAACCGCTTGAGGAATTCGGTGCGGCGCATCATCTAGCCTCTGCTCCTCCTCGACTGCCCCACATCGGTCCACTGCAAGTGCATCGGCGGCGTGTTTGGTCCACAGACTTTCGTAGGCGACGAGCCGGGCGGCTGCGACTGAAATAGTGGACGTAGCCGGTGCCGGTGACCCTTGCGTCCCCTCGCTCACCCGCTCAGATGCCGTCTGGCTGCTGCGACAGTAGCCGGGGCGACGACAGCGTAGACACCCGGGGCATACCGGTCTCCGATGTAGAGCACGTCGTGACGGTTCGTATGAGGACCCCACCCGACGCTGGCCTGAACCGCGACCACGGACTGCGGCTGAACATGCAGCCCCCAGAACCACGCGTCGCGCAGGTATTCGGTATTGTGCAGTCGCACTAGTGCTTTGGTGCCCTGCCGGGCAAAGTGATAGACGATATCAACCGACAGAATCTGAAGGTTGTTCCAGTTGGCATACTCCCAGAACCGTGACCACTCGGCCGCAGCCTGAGCGTCCTGATGCTGCGTTGATCGGTTGAACCACCCCACAGGCCGACGGTACACAGCTTCGTTCATCACCGCATGTTCAAGGCACTTCTGTCGAATTATGTTGCAGTATTAGCTGATCCGCCTGGTTCGGTTGCGCTCGGATCGGGTGTCTCACTGCCCGGCTCCGGAGTATCTCCACCTACCCCAGGGTGGTCGGCCCGCTCGTCATGGTGGTGAGTTTGTGTTCAGAGACCCAGTCGAATAGGGCGCTTAAGATTTCGAAATGCATACTGACACAAGGGGGTACGGTACGGTGACCGCGATGGCATGGAGTCGGCTGCACCCGAGATTGCAACGCCGGTCGGCGTGGGCGGACTGGATCGGGGCGCATGTCGATCTCGAAGGTACCGTGATCCGACTGACGGTGCGTGAGCGACGGCGACCTGGCGATCAAGGTCGTGCAGGATAAGAATGCATACAAGGCTGCTGGCACGGCGACGGCCAATTCAGTTTTCCTT
>NZ_BDCE01000059.1 GCF_001613345.1 Nocardia uniformis NBRC 13702
CACCCGGCTGGAACGGTCACGCCCGCTCGAAAACTCGGCTACGTAGGCCCCGAGAACAGCAGTTGCCCACCGGCCCCCGGCCGTGAGTTACCCCGCGTGCCCCCTGATCGCGCGCCGTCGCAAAGCCGAGCGTGGCGCTAGAGCAGCGCCGACGCGTCAGCCGCCCGCGAAGGGTGGGAGTACGTCGATGCGAGCGGGGAGCGGAGTCGTTGCGTCCCTGGTGAGTTCGTCGCCGACCAGGTAGGCACAGACATTGAGCATCTTGTCGAGGTCTGGGCCGTAGGTGGTGATCAACCTGGTGCGGAGGTCGGCGATGGTGGAACCGGGTGGGAGGTCGAGTGATTCCTTGTCCTTGCCCACCGCGTCCGCGATGGCGGCGAAATAGCGGACCTCAACCACCGATTGCTCCCATCGACCGTTCGGGGGGCTGGAAGTCGGCGGCGTCTATGCCGTGACCTGCCCATTTCTGCCACATCGCACCGCGCCAAAGGGTGGCGATCTCCTCGTTCGAGGAACCGTTGCGCAGGGCCGCACGGACATCGTATTCCTGGTCGCTGAACAGACAGGAGCGGATGCGGCCGTCGGCGGTGAGGCGGGTGCGGTCGCAGTCGCCGCAGAACTTGCGGGTCACCGAGGCGATAATGCCGACCGTGCCCGGACCGCCATTGACGAGCCAGTTCTCGGCCGGGGCGGCCGGGTCGTCACGGCCGATCTCGGTGAGGTCGAAGCGGGTGCGCAGGACGGCCAGGAGGTCGGCGGCGGTGACCATATTGTTGCGCGCCCACTCATGGTCGGCGTCGAGCGGCATCTCTTCGATGAAGCGCAGTTCGGCGCCCTCGTCGAGACACCATTGCAGCAGGTCGGCCGCGCCCGCAAGGGTTTGGCGCATGAGAACGGCGTTCACCTTGACGGGAGCAAGGCCCGCTTTCTGCGCCGCGCGGATTCCGGCGAGGACCGAATCGAGGCGGTCGCGGCGGGTGAGGGTCGCGAATCCGGCCGGGTCGACCGTATCGAGGGAGACATTGACCCGATTGAGTCCGGCCTCGACCAGTTTTCGGGCGCGATGCTCCAGGCCGATGCCATTGCTGGTCATGGCCAGCGGCGTATCGGGCAGCTCGGCGCGACAGCCCGCGATGATCTTCTCCAGATCTCGGCGCATGAGCGGTTCACCGCCGGTGAAGCGCACCTCGTGCACCCCGAGTTCACGCACGGACAACACGACCAAGCGCACGATCTCGTCGGCGGTGAGTAGTTCATCGGCCGGAATGGGCGGCAGACCCTCCTCCGGCATGCAGTAGGTGCAGCGCAGCGAACACTTCTCGGTAATGGAAACCCGCAGGTCACGTGCGGTTCGACCGAAGCGATCGACGAGGAATGGGGTATCGGGGCGACCGTCTAGCGAGGGACGCCCGGCTCGAACGGCGGGGATCCCCATCACGACCACGGTCATTCGCCCATTATTACCGGTTCGCCCGGGTGTCGCACAGGGGTCCGCGCGAAGAAATCTCACAACGGACCGCTATAGGCTGACGCGCATGACTTCCCGGCCCGCGCTGGCTCCGGCCCGATCCGTCGACGACCACCGGCAACGTATCGAAGCGTTGCTGCGGCCACTCGCCGAGCGCGAGACCGAACGGGTGCCGATGGCGGCGGCACTGGGTCGTCGGCTGGCCGAGGAGGTGTACGCACCCCTGGATCTGCCGGTCTTCCGGAATTCCGCCATGGACGGCTATGCGGTTCGGGCGGATTCGGTGGCAACCGTACCGGTGACCCTGCCGCTGGCGGGGGTGGTCGCTGCGGGCAATGCCGGACTGCACCCGCTGCCCCCGGGGTCGGCCGTGAAGATCATGACGGGCGCACCGATTCCGCCGGGCGCGGACTGTGTGGTGCCGGTCGAGGACACCCACGGCGACGGTGCGACGGTCACCATCGAGAAAACCCGGGTCGCAGGAGATTTCGTGCGTGAACCCGGCACGGACGTGCGGGCCGGGGACCTGCTTGTCGCCGCGACCACGGTGGTGGCCCCCCGGCATGTGGCGGCGCTGGCGGCCGTCGGGTTCGGCGATCTGCCGGTGACGCGACGCGTCCGGGCGGCGGTACTGACCACCGGGGATGAGCTGGTCCCGGCGGGATCGGCGCTGGCCCCCGGACAGATCTACAACTCCAATGGGATCGCGCTGGCGGCGGCCCTGACCGATAACGGGGTCGAGGTGCTGTCGGTGGCGCACAGCACCGACGACCCCGAGGAGTTCCGGCGCGCACTGACTGCCGCTGTCGCCACCGCCGACGTGGTGTTCACCTCCGGTGGCGTGTCGAAGGGCGACTTCGAGGTAGTCAAGGATGTGCTCGCCACCCTCGGCGGCGAATTCGGTTCGGTCGCGGTGCAACCGGGCGGACCGCAGGGACTGACCGTGATCGACGGGGTGCCGGTGCTGAGTTTCCCGGGCAACCCGGTCTCGACCATGGTGTCGTTCGAGGTTTTCGCCCGGCCGATACTGCGCTGGCTGGCCGGGCTACCGGAGGTCGCGACCGCCGAGCTGGAGCTGGTGGACCCGGTCCGCTCCCCCGCCGGGCGACGGCAATTCCTGCGCGGGCGGGTGGCCGATAAGAGCGTCGCACTGGTGGCGGGACCCGGTTCGCACCTCATCGCGACCATGGCGAACGCCGATGTGCTGATCGATATCCCGGCCGAGACGACCGAACTGCCCGCCGGGTCGATGGTGCGGGTTCGTTGGCTGTAATCGGTCGCGCGCGGACGATGCGGCGCACGTCGTATGGCGGATGGATTGGTTCGACGGAGCACGACACCGTCGAGCGGGTGATCCGGTCCTGGCTGCTGGTCGCCGGGCTGAATGTCGAGATCCTGCGTGTGGAGAACAGGCCGTTCGGCTGCGAGCTGACCTATGCCGACGCCGCGGTCGAACTGTTCTGTCATGAGGCGCTGTGTGCTTCCGGCGGACACTTCGTACTGGAGGGTTATGTGAATATCCCGCCCGACGAGGCGATGCCACTGCTGCGTGCACTTGTCGCGCAATGCCGTCTGCGGGGGCTGGAATCCGAGATCGACTACGTCGGAGTCGACGCTGACGACAACCAACTCAGCGCGGAACTGACAATCCGGGCCGCCCTATGACACCCGCGGGAGCCGGTTATGGAACGCTGGTGCCATGAGTGAGTTGTCCCATGTCGACCGTGAGGGACGCGCTCGCATGGTCGATGTGAGCGCCAAGTCCGACACCACGCGAATAGCGGTGGCGGCCGGTGAATTGCACACCACGCCCGAGGTGGTGCGGTTGGTCCGCGCCGATGACATGCCGAAGGCGGATGTGCTGTCGACCGCGCGGATCGCGGGAATCAATGGCGCGAAGAAGACCTCCGAGCTGATTCCGCTGTGCCATCAGCTGGCGCTGTCGTCGGTGGATGTGCGGTTCGGGTTCACCGACACCAGCATCACCATCGAGGCGAGCGCGAAGACCAAGGGGCCGACCGGGGTCGAGATGGAGGCGTTGACCGCCGTCGCCGTCGCCGGGCTCACGCTGCATGACATGGTGAAGGCTGTCGACCCCGCCGCAACCCTCAATGGTGTTCGGCTGCTGACCAAAGATGGTGGCAAGCGCGGACATTGGGAGCGGACGGACGCCAACGGCACCACGTCGGCCTCCTCGGCCACCGGGCACAGCCCTGCCGAGGCAGCTCCCGAGCGGTCGACCTCCCCTGCCGTCGCCGATCAGGGCCGCGCCCCGGTGTCTGCGAGCGAGCCGAATACCACTGCGGGCGTGGCGCACTCCCAACCTGCGGAGACCGCGCGGACCGAAAGCCCGGCATACGGGGCGGGGCGGATGGCCGTGGTACTGGTCGCGTCCACCGGGGTCGCGGCGGGTAGCCGGGTCGACACCACCGGACCGAGACTGGCGGAGTGGCTTGGCGGACTGGGGTTTTCGGTGCGCGGGCCGCTGGTCTACGCCGATACCGATATCGCGTACGGACTTTCGGAGGCGCTGGCCGGGGAACCGGCGCTGGTGGTCAGTACCGGCGGAACCGGTGCCTCCCCCACCGATGCGACGCCGGAAGCGACTCTCGCCCTGCTGGATCGGGAGTTGCCTGGCGTCGCGGAGGCCATTCGCCAACGTGGGACGGCCAAGTTCCCCCTGGCCTCGTTGAGCCGCGGTGTCGCCGGGCTCGCGGGGCGCACGGTGATCGTCAACCTGCCCGGGTCACCGGGTGGGGTCAAGGACGGAATCGCCGTATTGGAACCACTGCTCGAACATCTGCTGGCCCAGGTGGCCGGAGGAGGCGGCCATGAGTGATCTGCTCGCCCGTATCAGCGATCAGCCGCTCGACCCGAACGAGGTCGAGCGGGCGGTCACCGGACCGGAGCACGGGGCCGTCGTGGTATTCACCGGCAAGGTGCGCGATCACGATGGCGGCCAATCGGTTTCGGCCCTGGAATACTCCGCCCACCCCGACGCCGAGCGCTTCCTGCACAAGGTCTGCGCCGAGGTCGCCGAAGCCAGCGGCCTCCCGGTAGCCGCCATCCACCGCATCGGCTCCCTCACCATCGGCGACCTCGCCATCACCGTCGCTGTCGCCGCCCCCCACCGCGCCGAAGCCTTCACCGTCTGCGCCAACCTGGTGGACCGCATCAAACACGAGGTCCCCATCTGGAAACGCCAACTCTTCGCCGACGGCCTCTCGGAGTGGGTCAACGCCTGCTGAGATTCCCTATCCGGGTAGCTGATCAGGGGATTCCGTGGGCGGACGGGGTGCGAGAGCGCCACGCCACCGGTTCCCCTCGATGTATCGAGGCGTCCGGGCACGCCGCTGCCGCACGCCCGGTTGCCGGGATCGAAGGCGCGGTGTCGCCTGCCCGGCCCGTCATTCCGGCGTGCTTGTGGCCGGAATCCACACCCGCGATAGTGGATCCCGGCCAAGAAGCGCGCCGGGATGACGGGGGGCTGTGCCGATACTGCGCCTTCACGCTCGGTAGTACCGCGCCGCCGGCTCCCGTTCTCCCGGCGTGCCGTTCCGGTATCAGGCGTTTACGGGGTCCTGCGGCCCCTTGGGTTCCTGTGGTTTCTCGGGCGGGGCAGTGTTCTGAGGTTCCGCCTGGGTCGTGGGTTCGGTTGTGGCGCGCGCGAATTGACCTACCCGGGTGTGGTTGAAGATCAGGTTCAGAATGAAGGCGGTAGCGGCGGCCAGGGTAATGCCGCTGTCGAGGAGGATTTGGGCCGAGGGCGGGAACCTGTCGAACATATCCTTGGTCAGGACGGGGATCAGGCCGACGCCCACCGCGGTGGCGACAATGGTCAGGTTCACGCGGTCGGTGAGGTCGGCCTTGCGGAGGGTGTTGATACCGATGACCGCCACGGTCGCGAAGAGCACCAGGCCGACGCCGCCGACCACCGGTTTCGGCACCGCCGCCACCACGGCACCGAAGCGCGGCACCACGCCGAGCACCATGAGCAGGGCACCGCTCACCGCGGTTACGTAGCGGCTGTACACACGGGTGGCGGCAACCGCGCCGACATTCTGGTTGAACACGGTGTCGATGAAGGAACTGAATACGCCTGCCAGGACCGCGGACAGACCATCACCGGCCAGTCCACGCCCCAATTCGGCGCGACCGACCTTCTTGCCGGTGATCTCACCGATGGCGAGCATGCTGGCGGTGGATTCGGCGAAGACGACCGCGATGACAATGGTCATGGCCACCACCGCGGTGAGCGGGAACTCCGGTGCGCCGAAGTGGAACGGACTCGGTATGCCCAGCCAATCGGCCGCTCCGACACCATCCATGGTCACCAGCCCCATGGGAATGGCGATCAGCACCCCGACGGCCAAGGCGATCAGCACCCCGAGCTGTGACCACACCCCGCGCCCCAGACAGGTGAAGACCAGGGCGATCAGCAGCACCAGGGCGGCCAGTCCGATGCTGGCCGGATCGCCGAATGCGGCGTCGTCCGGGTTGGTGCCGACAATGAGACCGCCCGCCACGCCGATCAGCGAGATACCGACAACGGTGAGTACGGTGCCGGTCACCAATGGCGGGAAGAACCGCACCACCATGGCGAACGGCCACGCCAACGCCAATCCCAGCAGACCACCGATCAGCATCGACCCGTATACGGCGGGCAACCCGTATTCCTTGGCGATCAGGATCATCGGGGACATGGCGACGAAGGTCGCACCGCAGATGATCGGCAACCGAGCGCCGATGAAGCGTCCACCACCGAGGCTCTGCACCACCGTGATAAAGCCCGCGACCAGCAGGTCGGCGCTGATCAGCAGGCCGATGGTGGCGCGGTCGAGGCCCACGGCCGCACCGAAAACCAATGGGACGGTGACACATCCGGTGTACATGATCAGCACGTGCTGAATGCCGAAGGCCAGTAGCCGTGTCCACGGCAATCTGGTATCGACAGGATGGGGCGAGGTCATGGGGGCTCCCTACGGTGCGGCGGTTCCATCGTCACGGTAGGCGGGCGACCGCATCCGGAAGTTTGTCCGATTCGCTGAAACGGTGGCGGCGGACACGCCGCATTTTGTGTCGGCAACCAGCGCCCGGCCGCCCGGTTATGCAGCAGAGTGCAGGACAGGTATTCATCGACCGAGGAGCCGTCCGTGACCGAATCGCCCGGCAAGATCGTGCTCGGCCCGCATCAGTACGGCAAGGCGGAGAACCGGGTGGTGCGGATCTACCGCGATACCGACCGGCACGATATCCGCGATCTGAATGTCTCGTCCTGTCTGCGCGGCGCGTTCGATCCGGCGCACACCGACGGTGATCAGGGCGCTGTGCTGCCCACCGACACCCAGAAGCAGACCATCTACTCGTACGCCAAGGAGCACGGCGACGGCAGTATCGAGGAGTACGGGCTGGCGCTGGCCCGGCATTTCGTCGACGATGTCGAACCGGTGGATTCGGCGCGCATCGAGATCGAAGAGTATGCGTGGCAGCGGGTTCCGGCCGGGGGTGTCGGACACGACCACAGCTGGACCCGGACCGGTCCCGAGGTGCGCATTGCCGCGATCACGGTGAGCGGTACCGGACCGCAACGGCGTGAATGGGTGATCGGCGGCGTCAAGGATCTGGTGATCCTCAAATCCACCGGATCCGAATTCGCCGGATTCCTCACCGATGAGTACACGGTGCTCGAACCCGCCCACGACCGGATTCTGGCGACGAGTCTCATGGTGCGCTGGCGTTTCGCCACCGCACCCGCCGACTGGGATGACGCATACGCGGGTATTCGCGCGGCGATGATCGAGAAGTTCGCCACCCTGCACTCGAAAGCCTTGCAACAGACGCTGTTCGAGATGGGTGTCGCCGCCGTGGAAGCGTTTCCGTGTCTGGCTGAGATTCGCCTGTCCGCACCCAATAAACACCACTTCGCCTACGACCTGGACCGATTCGGCGTCGAGAACAATGGCGAGGTCTACTACGCCGCCGACCGCCCCTACGGGCTCATTCACGCGAGCGTGCTGCGCGAGGGCGCACCGGACGCCGGAATCGCTTGGGACCCTTATACAGGCGCGGTGTAACCGGCCAGTGTGCGCACGGCCAGATAGAGATCGAGCCGGTCGTCGAGGCGTCCCAGATCCCGCCCCGTGAGCTCCTCGACCCGGCCGATCCGATAGCGAACGGTATTGAGGTGCAGATGCATTCGTTCCGCCGCTAGCCGCCAGGAACCCTCGCATCCGAGAAATACCTCCAGGGTGTGCAGCAGACCCGCATTGGTGCGGCGGTCATAGTCGACGACCGCCCCGAGCACGCGTTCGGCGAAGCGCCGCTGCAACTGATCGGGTATAGCGGTGAAAAGCCCGGCGGCACTGTCGATATCGGCGACCCGCACCCGCACCTGCCCGGATTCCGCCGGTGCGACGGCGGTCGCCGAAGCGAGTGCCCCGGACAGTGTTTCACCGTGCCGCAGTGCGCTCACGCCGATCCCGATGCCGCCACTACCGAGCACCGGCCGCAACCGCCCGAACCCGCGCAGCAGCAGCGCGGCCACCTCGGTCTCGTCGCCCGGAAGGTATCCGACAACCCGGCCCGCACGGTCCAGACCTGTTACGACATCGGCCAATACGTCGTGGAGCATCGAACGCACGGCCATCGGACTCGACGCCGGTCCGGTGGGAATCGGCGTGGAGTCGATACCGGTGGCGGTGGCGGATCCGTCGGCATCGGACTCGATATCTCCCACCGGGCCCGGTGAGCACACCTCACATACGATCGCGACCAACGGGTCACCCGATGCCTCGGGGAAGGCTTCCGGAAGCCGGTCCGCGAGATCCCACCTGAGTCGCAGGCGTTCGGATTGTCGGACTCGATACAGTTCAGCGACCGCCGCCAGCTCCGCGCCCGCCGAATCGGCGTCCAACCGGTCGCAGCCGGTTTCGGTACGAATCACCAAGTACCACGCGCTGATCCGATCGCCTGAGCGACCGCATACCGGCAGCACGGTGATACCACCGGCGGCGACGGCTGGCAGCCGGGGTGCGGTGAGGGCGGTAGCGAGGACCCGGTCGATGTCGCCCTCGGACAGTGGTGCGGTAGCCGCCACCATCGCGCCGGTCGCGGTCAGCAGCCAGGCCGAGAAGCCGCATTCCGCGGCGATGTCGGTCAGTAGGTCGCCGATCTCGGACCCGTCCGCGACCGCCGCAAGCAACCGGCGCTGCCGCAGCAGCCCCGATCGCACCCGCTGCCAGCGAGTTTCGGCGGCCTGCTCGGCGAGGTGCTCGATGACGCGGCTGAACGGAACACTCTGCGGGGAGGACAGCAGCGGCAGGTCGTGGCGGGCGCAAGCGGCCACGACATCCTCCGGCACGAATCCGTGCAACGCCTGCCCCGCCACCACTCCCGTCGCTCCGGCGCGAGCCAGCATCGCGATATAGCGCTCCGAGTCATCGGCACCGTGCCGCCACACCAGCCCGGTGCACACCAGCGCCCCGGATGTCACGAATGGTCGCGGGTCGGGCATATCGGTCACGCACACCCGCGCTACCGCGCGCTCCAGCGCCGCCGCATCGCCGTGCAACAGCCCCATCCGCAATTGCGGCGCATCGAGAATGTCCCGTACCCGCACGGCACACCTCCCATGATTCGGTTCTACTGTCCGACACCGTAGGAGTCGGGTGTTGCCGCCACGTTTCCGCGATGCTGCGGGTGGTTCACAACGAGGCCCTCGGTAGGGTGGTCGGGGTGGGTCGGCGGATTCCTGTTCTGGTGGTGGCCGGTTTCCTGGGAGCCGGTAAGACGACATTGCTCAACCATCTGCTGCGCGATAGCCGCGGCATCCGGATCGGAGTGGTGGTCAATGACTTCGGCGCGGTGAATATCGACGCCATGCTGGTCGCCGGGCAGGTCGATGCCATGGTTTCGGTCGGCAACGGCTGCGTCTGCTGCGCGGTGGATGTCTCCGAACTCGACGAACTCTTCGATCGACTCGCCCAACCCCGCGCCAAGATCGATGTCATTGTGGTGGAGGCCAGTGGTCTGGCCGAACCGCGCAATCTCATCCGCATGATCGTCAACAGCGATAATCCACGCATCACCTACGGCGGCCTGGTCGAACTCGTCGACGCCGAGCACTTCCCCGAATCCCGCGTCCAGCACCCCGAACTCGCCGCCCATCTCCGGATGGCGGATCTGGTGGTCCTGAACAAGGCCGACCGAATCACCCCAGAAGCCCTCGACGCCCTGCGCACCGAGGTCACGGCGCTGGCCGACCCCGCCCCGGTCTACGCGACCACCCGGGGCCGCATCGATCCGGGCCTGCTCTTCGACACCCCCGAGCACGGTGCACGCACACCACGCGTCGGCGAACAATTGAGCTTCGACGAACTCTTCGCCGACCACGACGACCCGGATCACGATCACCACGAACACGGTTGCCACGATCACCGGCACCTGCACGACGGCTACGACACCGTCTCCTATACCAGCACAACCGATCTCAACCCGCGCGCCCTGATCGACTTCTTCGAGAACCCACCCCCGGGCCTGTTCCGAGCCAAGGGCACCATCGCCTTCGCCACCCCGGACGACACCCGAAAGTTCGTCCTGCACATGGTCGGCCGCCACATTGTCATCGAACCGACCCCCTGGCCCCGCCACGAACCCCGCACCACCAACCTGGTGCTGATCGGCGCGGGCCTGGATACCGCCGCGGCCCTGGCCCGCTTGGAGACCACCGCCCACACGGAGCCCGAACCCCTCCCCGAGCAGGAATTGCTCCCGGTCTGGCGCTATGTCCTCGAGCCCGACGCGCTATCGGCCAACTGATCCGGCGATACCTCGAATTCCGTTCGACCGTCCACGGTCTCGATATCCGACGGCCGTTCGGTGGTGACAGAAAGCACCGTCAGCCCGTCCCTGAACTCCGTGTCGAGGATCTCGCAGTCCAACTCCACCTCGACCGGATAAGCGGTGTCCGGACCGAGTTGGGGCTTCGAACCGAAGTAGGGCACCTTGTGGATGAACCGGTGTGCGACGCCGTGCACGTCGACCAGCCGAACTTCGACTATGCCCGGCTGCGGGTCCCATCCGCCCCAGCGCACAGCCACACACCGCACGAAAGTCACTGCGCCAGAATGCCAGAGCTAAAGCGCAGCGAGCAATCGGCTGATCTCCGAACCGCGCACTGATATGCCGAGGTGCGCCGGTCCGGGAACGCGATTCAGGAGATCGGCAGTTCCGGAATCCGGGTCGCGCGGACGTAGACGGTTTCGCCCGCGGCCAGGTGCAGCGCTTCCGCGTCACCACGGGTCACCTGCGCGGTGAACAGATCTCCGGTCGCGGCATTGCGGAGTTCGACGCGGACTTCGAAGCCGAGGTGGACGACCCGTTCCACGGTGGCACGGGTGACACCGGCGGAGACCGCGGTGCCCTCGTGCGCCGCCAGGGCCATGCTGGGGTCGCGACCGACGCGGAGATCGTGCGGGCGGACCAGATGGCCGTTGAGTTTCGCTACGTCGCCCAGGAAGGACATGACGAAATCATTGGAGGGACGGTCGTAGACGTCTTCGGGGGTGCCGAACTGTTCGATGCGGCCGCGGTTCATGACCGCGATCCGGTCGGCGACGTCGAGGGCCTCCTCCTGGTCATGGGTGACCAAGACGGTGGTGACGTGGACCTCGTCGTGCAGACGACGCAACCACTTACGCAGGTCCGTACGGACCTTCGCGTCCAACGCGCCGAACGGCTCGTCGAGCAGCAGCACCTGTGGGTCGACGGCGAGCGCGCGGGCGAGGGCCATGCGCTGACGCTGACCGCCCGACAGCTGCGCCGGGTAGCGATGCTGGAAGCCGTCGAGGCCGACGATCTCCAACAGTTCGTCGACGCGCTTCTTGATCTCGGGCTTGGGCCGCTTGCGAATCTGCAGGCCGAAGGCGACGTTATCGCGCACGGTCATATGTTTGAACGCGGCGTAATGCTGGAATACGAAGCCGATATCGCGCTTCTGCGGCGGCACCCGGGTCACATCGCGCCCGGCGATGACGACGATGCCGGAGTCCAGCGACTCCAGGCCCGCGATCGACCGCAGCAGCGTGGATTTGCCCGAACCCGACGGCCCCAGCAGCGCGGTCAGTTCACCGGACGGAATGTCGATGCTGACATCGTCGAGTGCGGCGAAGGTGCCGTAGCGCTTATTGGCATTGGTCACGGTGATCATTTGACAGTGTCCCGCTTGCGTTCGAGGAGGGTCATCAATAGGAGGACAACGAGGGCGATACCCATGAGCAGGGTCGCCGCGGCGTACGCGCCGTAGGTGTTGTGGTCGGTGTAGCGATCGTGCACGAGCAGGGTCAGCGTCTGCGACTGACCTGGCATCGCCGTGGACACCATGATCACCGCACCGAACTCGCCGAGCGAGCGCGCCACGGTGAGCACCACCCCGTAGGTGAGACCCCAGCGAATCGCGGGCAGGGTGATCCGCCAGAACGTCTGCCAGCGGTTCGCGCCGAGCGTGGCGGCCGCCTGCTCCTGATCGTCACCGATCTCGTGCAGCACCGGCTCCACCTCGCGCACCACGAGCGGCAGCGTCACGAAGATGGTGGCGATCACCATGCCCGGCAAATTGAAGATGATCTTCAGGCCGTGATTCTCCAGCCCACCGAACCAGCCACCCGCACCCCACAGCAGGATGAGCGAAACACCCACCACCACGGGCGATACCGCGATCGGTAGATCCACCACGCTCTGCATCAGATTTCGGCCCGGGAACCGCCCGCGCACCAGCGCGATGGCGGTGACCACGCCGAACACCACATTCACCGGCACCACAATGGCAACGATGGTGATCGACAGATTGAAGGCCGAGATCGCCGCTGGTGTGGAGATCCAATCGATGAACTGACCGATACCGTGCTCGAAACTGCGGTACAGAATGATGCCCAACGGCAGCACCAGCAGCACCAGCAGGTACCCCAGCGCGACGCTGCGCAACGAAATACGCGTGAAGGCAGACAGTTTCATTGGGCATCCTGCTCTTTCCGCGCCGCCCGCTGGCCGAACAGCCGCAGCACCAGCAGCGTCGCGAACGCGATCGTCAGCAGCGCCACCGAAACCGCTGCCGCGCTGACGGGACGATCCACCTCGATCTGCTGCTGGATGTACTGCGACGCCACCTGCGTCTCGCGCGGGATATTGCCGCCGATCAGCACGACCGACCCGAATTCGCCGATGGCACGGGCGAATGCGAGCCCGCCGCCGCTGAGGACGGCGGGCACCAGGGTCGGCAATACGATGCGGCGGAAGGTGGTGAGGTTGTTCGCGCCCAATGACAGTGCGGCCTGTTCCACTTCCTGATCCACCTCGATCAGCACCGGCTGTACCGCCCGCACCACGAATGGCAGGGTCACGAAGGCGAGCGCCACCACCAGGCCGGGCTTGGTCGCGTTCAGCTGAATATCGATCGGACTCTGCGGCCCGTACAGCGACAGCAGCACAATGCTGGCCACAATGGTCGGCAAGGCGAACGGCAGATCGATGAGCGCGTTGACGATGCCCTTCCCAGGGAAATCGTCACGCACCAGTACCCAGGCGATCAGGGTGCCCATGACGACATTGAGCAGCGCCACGATCACCGAGACGAATACGGTGACCCGCAGTGCGTCGAGAGCGGCGGGCGCGGTCACCGCCGTCCAGAATCCGGACCAGCCGTCGCTGAAGGAATTGAAGGTCAATGCGGCCAGCGGCAGCAGCACGATAATGCTGAGCCACAGGACCGCGGTCGAGATACCGAGGGGGCCGACCGACCCGGTGACCCGCAGCCAGGACGGGAGTCCTGGGCGAGTGCTGCCGGGTTTTCCGGTGGATGCGCGCGAGTCCTGCCCGATCTCCGCGCTTCCGCTGCTGTCTTTCACAATGGCAAGTATCCTGTGTGGTTCACGTCACCCGACTACTTGGTCGCCTTCTCGTAGACGGCGGCGATACTGCCGCTGCCCTGCTTGAAGAGTTCGGCGTCCACGGTTTCCCATCCACCCAGGTCGGCAATGGTCCACAGGGTCTGCGGCTGCGGGAATTCGGCGGCGAAGGCGGCGAGAACCTTCGGGTCCACCGGACGGAATCCTGCTTCGGCCCAGGCCTGCTGCGCGGTGGGGGTGTACAGGAAGTCCTTGAACGCCAGCGCCTGCTGCGGATGCCGGGTGTTCTTCAGCACCGCCACCGGATTCTCGATCTTGAAGGTGATCGGCGGGATGATGTGCTCGATCGGGTCGCCATTGCGTTCGGAGAAGATGGCCTCGTTCTCATAGCTGATCAGCACATCGCCCACACCCTGCAGGAAGACGTCGGTGGCCTCACGACCGGAACCGGGCTGCACCTTCACATGCTCGGGCGAGATCAGCTGACCGAGATAGTCGAGCCCCGCCTGCGGATTCTTGCCGCCCTCGCTCTTGGCGGCGTAGGGAGCCAGCAGGTTCCACTTGGCCGAGCCGGAGCTGAACGGGTTGGGAGTCACCACCTCGACCCCCGGCCGCAGCAGGTCATCCCAGTCCTGGATGCCCTTGGGGTTGCCCTCGCGAACCACCAGCGCCACCACGGAGCCGAACGGAATTCCCTTATTGGCGTCGGCATTCCAGTCCGGGTCGACCAATCCGGCGTCGACCAGGCGAGTGATATCGGGCTCCACGGAGAAGTTGACGATATCGGCGTCCGCGCCCTTGGCCACCTTGCGGGACTGGTCACCGGACGCCCCGTAGGACGCCACGACCTCGACACCCTTACCTGCCTCGGACTCGTTGAACTTCGGAGCCACCTTCTCGAAGCCGGGTTTCGGCACCGCGTACGCGTACAGGTTGAGGGTGCCGGCGCTGTTGTCGACCTTCTCGCCGCCGACCACATCGCTGGATCCGCCCGCACAGGCGGTGAGAGCGGTGGCCGCGACCGCGACCAGCGCGGTGGCGAGGGAACGGCGGACGAGCCGGGGACTGCGGGACATTCGGATGGACCTTCCTACCGCCCGCCGAACAATAATCGTCGGCGGAGAACTGGGTACTGCCGTAGACCCGCCACGCGATAACGTGACGGTGGCGCTACCGGCCCGAAGGCCGCCGGAATGAGTACAGCTGCGCAGGAACGCGCGCCAGTCTACTGAACAGACGTGCAGCTATATCCGGTCGGCGATCAACGACAGTGGATGTCCGCGACTACGAGGCAGCCCACCGCGATCAACGCCAATTCATGGCGGACCTGGGGCAGAGCACTCGACGACACGGGCAGACTGTAACAGAGTGGCATCTGACGTCGCGAATCACCGAATACCCATACGGGGGATATAGATGACAAGCCCTGACCGACTCCGGACGCGGTTCCCGGAGATCAGCACCCGCGCCTGGGAGCACCCGGCCGACCGCACCGCCCTGGTGACATTGCGTTCGCTCTACGGGTTCGATACCGTCCTGCGGACCCTGTCCGGACTGCTCGCCGAACGGCAGCATCGGCTGCTCTATCTGGCGACCGCCGTGCGCGTGGACGAGCGACAGTTCAAGGCCATTGATCAGCTGCGCCAGGATGCCGCCGAAATACTCGACGCCCCCACCATTCCCGAGATGTTCGTGCTGCAGGACCCGAGGGCCAATGCCTTCACCATCGGTATGGATCAGCCGTTCATCATCCTCACCACCGGGCTGTTGGATCTGCTCGATCACGAGGAGTTGCGCTTCGTGGTCGGTCACGAGCTGGGCCACGCGCTGTCCGGGCACGCCGTCTACCGCACCATGCTCATGCACCTCATGCGGCTGGCCGCCGGTATCGGCTGGATGCCGATCGGCGGGTGGGCCCTGCGCGCCATCATTGCCGCCCTGATGGAGTGGAGCCGCAAATCCGAACTCTCCGGCGATCGCGCCGGATTGCTCTGCGGTCAGGACGTGGACGCCTCCGTTCGCGTCCATATGAAATTGGCGGGCGGGTCCCGGGTGGATCAGATGAGCCATGCCGCCTTCCTCCAGCAGGCCGATGACTACGACAAATCGGGCGACCTCCGCGATGGCGTCCTGAAACTGCTCAATCTGGAACTGCAGACCCATCCCTTCTCGGTGCTGCGCGCCGCCGAGCTGCGGCGCTGGATCGCCAGCGGTGAATACAACCGCGTGCTCGACGGCCAATACCCGCGCCGCGACCAGGACAAGCACGCGCGCATCAGCGATGAGATCAAGCATGCGGCCCGCTCCTATCGCGAATCCTTCGATCAGTCCGATGATCCGCTGGTCAAGGTGGTTCGCAATCTCGGTAAGGATGCCGCGTCGGCGGTCGGTACGGTGGGCGCGGAGGTCGCCGATACGGTCACCAAACTCGGTAAGCGGCTGGGCGGCTGGCAGAACCGGGATTCCTAGCCGCGCGCCTGCCCCACCTGCGCGAAACGCAGTGCCCCCTTCCGGCCGATTAAACTTCGCGACGCGAGACATGATGTTCGACCGGATGAGGGGACCTGTGGTGCAACTCGGTGTGAACGAGTCCTTCGCCGGATATCAGGTCGAACGCATGCTCGGCCAAGGCGGTATGGGCTCCGTGTACCTCGCGGCTCATCCGCGGCTGCCGCGCAAAGTCGCCCTGAAGCTGCTCAATCGCGATGTTTCGGCGGACGAGGAGATGCGTCGCCGCTTCGATCGAGAGGCAAATGTCATTGCGCGCCTCGATCACCCGGGCATTGTGAGTATCCAGGACCGAGGCGTACAGGACGGCCACCTGTGGATCGCCATGCAGTATGTCCACGGGACCGATGCGGCGCGGGTCGATCCGCGCACGGTGTCGGTCGACCGCGCGCTGCGCATCATTTCCCAAACCGGGGCAGCGCTCGACTACGCGCACAGCTGCGGCATTCTGCACCGAGACGTGAAGCCCGCCAATATCCTGCTGTCCACACCGGAGACCGGCCGTGAGGAACGCGCGGTACTCACCGATTTCGGCATCGCCTCGTTGGCCGACAACAACACCCAGCTGACGGCCACCGGGATTTTCTCCGCCACACTGGCTTTCGCTTCGCCGGAACAGCTGTCCGGGGAGCGGGTGGATCACCGCGCCGATCAGTACTCATTGGCCTGCACGCTGTTCGCGCTGCTCACCGGGCAGGGCCCGTTCTCCGCGACCAATCCCGGGCAGGTGGTGGCCGGCCATCTGAGCAAACCGGTGCCGCGCCTGAGCCAGGTCCGGGGCGATGTTCCCGCCGCCCTCGACGATGTGATCGCCCGCGCGGCGGCGAAGGATCGCAACGCACGGTTCGGCAGCTGTACGGAATTCGCGGCCGCGGCCATGGCCGCGCTGCACGGGCGAGTACCTACCGCGCATCGGCAGGGTCCCGCGCCCACCAGGACGATTCCGGTTGTGCCCCAGTCCCCGACGCCCGGCTCGACCGCATTCGCGACCCGTCGGGCTCCGGCACCGGATGTCCGGCGCGCCCCGGCCGACCGGCCCCCTGCGGGCGTATCCGCGCCGCCGAGGAACACGAATGGTCCTGCCGTGGCCGCCGCGACCATGGCGCTGGCGTGTGCCGCGATGGCCGTCTGGTTCGTCTTCGAACTGAGTGATCCGTATGGCGGAGTGGGCCGCCTGCCGGAGGTGGTCCGCAACCTCGGCTACACCGATTCCCAGGTCCTGGTCGCGGCAACGGTGTGCACCGCGTTCGTCACGCTACTGCTCGTCGGCGGTGCCATCCGGCTGCTGATGCGACGGCGCAAGGGCCGCATCATGACGGTGCTCGGCAGTCTCGGATTCATCGTCGGCGCAGCGGGCAGCCATCTGGCCGTCCGCTATTTCGGCGGTGCCGCTTATGGCAGTGAGTACCGGATGTGGCTGCACCACCTGTTGCTGCCACTGCTGGATCCCTTGGCGGTCGCGGGCGGTGCGATCGGCATTGTGCTGGCGATCGGGGCGATCGGCTGCACGCTGGCGGTCCGGCGCTAGGGAACATCCCGGCTCGGCGGAAACGCGGGGCCCCGGAGGCATTCGCGGCACAATGCGGAGCCGCCCGGCCGAAGATTCGACCGAGCGGCTCTGTGCTGTCTCGTTCTCAGCTGTCTCGTTCTCGGGTCGGTAGGTCGCTCAGTCCTCGTCGACCACCGGCGGGGTCTCCAGGATGTCGAGGAGCCATTCCTCGGTGGCGGATTCGGCATCGTCCTCATCGGGACGAATACGGTTGGTCAGACGCACGCCCAGGCCGAGAAGCTGTGCCGCCTTCACCATTTCGAGGGCCTCTTCGGGCCCGCACAAGTGGGTTGCGATGAGCCGGGGCTCGTCTTCGTACTCCTCGATTTCGAGGAGCTGGTCCAGTTCCACACCCTCATCGGTTGTCATGGGGCAGGAGCGTAGCCGGAGGGTCTGACGACTCGCACGGGAACCTGGCGACGGGCGGGTGAATTCCAGTCAGCGGGTGAAGAACCAGGCGACGATCACCAGAATGATCAGAGCAATCAGGGCGAGCTGGACACGTGAGCGGGGCATCAGGCGGCTTCCTTACTGCGGATACTGCGGGCGGCGGGGGCGGGCGTCACGGCTTCACGGGCGGCGACCCGATCCCGGCCCAACAGGCGCAGAGCCACCCGGAGCACGCGGTCCAGCAGGTAGGCGATGCCGAAGCACACGGGCACCATGGCAGCCAATACCACGGCGAACTGGGGTACGAAAGGCAATCCGGCAACCCACAGCTCGACGCCGTCCCACCAATCTGCGATCTGATGCACGACATCAGCCTATGCCGAACGCGTCGAGGTGGACTATCTGGGCTCTGCGGACCCATGATGAGATATGGCGTCCTACGACGAACCGGAGCCCATCGACAGATCGCGTGGGGCCGACGATACGGTCGGCACCCTGAGCGACACCTTCAGCGGGTTGCACGACAATAGCGCTGACCTGCCGCCACGCGACGGTTTGGGCGACCCACCCGACGTCCCAAGCGACTACCTGCCCGCTCCCTCGGGCCTCAGCCACCATTCGGCATTTCCGCCGATCGACGACTACGCCTTCCTGTCCGACTGCGAAACCAATTGCCTCATCGCCCGCAATGGCGCGGTGGAATGGCTATGTCTGCCGCGGCCGGACTCCCCCAGTGTCTTCGGCGCCATCCTGGACCGCAGCGCCGGGCATTTCCGACTCGGCCCGTACGGCCGCAATGTGCCCGCGGCCCGCCGCTATCTGCCCGGCGGACTCATAGTGGAGACCACCTGGCAAACCGAGACCGGCTGGCTCATTGTGCGCGACGCGCTGGTGCTGGGACCGTGGCACAACAATACGGAGCGCTCCAAGACCCACCGGCGCACACCGATGGACTGGGATGCCGAGCACATGCTGCTGCGCACCGTGAAATGCGTGAACGGCGTGGTCGAACTGGAGATGAGCTGCGAACCGGCCTTCGCGCACCACAGCGTCCCCGCGCACTGGGAATACTCCGGCGACGTCTACGAGCAGGCCACCGCGCGCGGCGACGTCGACTCCCCCACCCTGACCCTGACCACCGATCTCCGACTGGGGCTGGAGGGCCGGGAGGCCCGCGTACGCACCCGCATGAAGGAGGGCGATCAGGCCTTCGTGGCGCTGTCCTGGTCGGACCTGCCGCCGCCGCGTACGTTCGACCAGGCGGCCGAGAAAATGTGGTCCACCATCGAATGCTGGCGGCAGTGGATCACCCTGGGCCGCTTCCCCGATCACCCGTGGCGCGGGTACCTGCAGCGCAGCGCGCTCACCCTGAAGGGTTTGACCTACGCGCCGACCGGGGCGCTGCTGGCCGCGGCCACCACATCGCTGCCGGAAACACCCGGCGGGGAACGCAATTGGGACTATCGCTACACCTGGGTGCGCGACTCCACCTTCGCGCTGTGGGGCCTCTACACCCTCGGCCTGGACCGGGAGGCCGACGACTTCTTCGCGTTCCTGCACGACGTCTGCCGCGGCAACAATGGCGACGCGCTGCCGTTGCAGGTGCTCTACGGTATCGGCGGTGAACGCGAGATCAAGGAGTACGAACTACCGAACCTGTCCGGCTACGACGGTGCGCGACCGGTGCGCATCGGCAATGCCGCCTATCAGCAGGACCAGCACGATATCTGGGGCACCCTGCTGGATTCGGTGTACCTGCACGTGAAGTCGCGCCGCCAGGTGCCGGAAACGTTGTGGCCCATGCTGGAACGGCAGGTGCAGGCGGCAATCGAGAACTGGCGCAAACCCGATCGCGGTATCTGGGAGGTGCGCGGCGAACCACAGCACTTCACCTCCTCGAAGGTGATGTGCTGGGTCGCCCTCGATCGCGGCGCGAAACTCGCTGAGCTGCACGGGGAGTACGACTATGCGAAGAAGTGGCACGATATCGCCGACGAGATCCACGCCGATATCCTCGAGAACGGCGTAGACGCTCGCGGGGTCTTCACCCAGAGCTACGACTGCGACACCCTGGACGCTTCACTGCTCCTGGTGGTCCTGACCAGATTCCTGCCACCCGACGATCACCGCGTCCGCGCCACCGTCCTGGCCATTGCCGACGAACTCACCGAGAACGGCCTGGTGCTGCGCTACCGCACCGAGACCACCGATGACGGATTGTCCGGCGAGGAAGGCTCTTTCACCATCTGCTCCTTCTGGCTGGTGTCGGCCCTGGTGGAGATCGGCGAACTACAACGCGCCAAGCACCTGTGCGAACGCCTCCTCGGCTACGCCAGCCCGCTCAAGCTCTACGCCGAGGAAATCGACACCCGCACCGGCAGGCACCTGGGCAACTTCCCCCAGGCGTTCACGCATTTGGCGCTGATCAACGCGGTAATGCATGTGATCCGGGCGGAGGAATCGCATCGAGCCGGGCAGTTCAACCCGGCGCACCCGGGGCGGTAGCCGCCGGGTCGTGCGGTCTGAGCGCCACAGCTCGCCACGAGGCGACAGGAATCGTCGTCGCATGGCGGTTTTGTGACCGCCCAGCCCGTTCACCCTGATGCGCGCGGCCCCCAGGCGCGATCCCGCCGGTCCAGGCAGCACACCTCCCATACAGCCCACCTCGTCATTCCGTGCCACACACCTCGTCATTCCGGCGTGCTTTTGGCCGGAATCCACCCGTTGAGCAGTAGTGGATCCCGGCCAAAAGCACGCCGGGATGACGGGTATCGGCAGTACCGGGACTCTCGACTACGCCGGGGTATCAGCCGTGCCGGACGCCGTCAGTTCGGCTGATTTTCACCGAGGGTATCGGCGTACTCACGCAGTTCCCGCAGCCGCACCAGCGCCGTTTCGATCTCGGTCAGGCGGCGTTCGCGCCGTTCACCGGAGTGCACCGCTACCGCCTCCTCGGCGGCACGCAGCGACTCGTCGGCGGAACGGTGTGTGGCGCTGGCGATTTCGGTGAAGTGGTCGCGGAGGTTGCGTTGTACGCCGCGCAGGCGATAACGGGATTCCTTGCTGACCTGGAAGATCACATCGTCCATGAGCCGGGCGACAGCGACCTTGGCTTCGGCCTGGCGGCGCTGGGTACGGGTTCTGCGGTCATCCCAGAGCGCGTTCACGCCCAGAAGTACGCCCGCACCCGCCGAATACCAGTTCACCAGGGACATCCCGAGCAGGCTGGTGGCCAGACCGACCATGAGGATGCCGCCGTAGGAGCCACGCAGCGCGCTCAGTGCCTGTTGTGTCACACCGGCTTTCCCACTGACCAGGGGGTCGAGCGCGGCCACCGGTTCGAGGACCTCGCCCGGATTCTCCAGACGCAGATCGGCGGCGGGTACGGTGCCGTCGGGGAATTTCCCGGCGACCTGCTCGGCCAGTTCCACCGACCGGTAGTGGGCGATGACGAAGTTCTCCTCCACCGCCTCGCAGATCTTGGCATCGAGGTCGGCGCCGAATTCCTTCCAGCCCTTGGCCGGATCGCCAACAGTGATCTCGGCCTCGGCATCGCGGATCAGGCTGCGCAGCCGATGCCGCAGATCATGTTCGATATCGGCCATCAGCTCGGCGGCGCCATCGGCGAGCGCGACCTGCCAATTGGCGGTGCGCTGCCGCAATTGATCGGCTTCCTCGCGGACCCGACGTAGCTGCTCGGTGATCTCGCCGAAACGCCTTGGATCACGCAAGGTTTCGGCCTCGCTGCGCAATGCCAGCGCCAAATGGTCGGTGATGAGCCGAATATCGCGCACCGCCGCCTCGGCGGCCACGGCGTCGGCCCGGCCGAGTACATACCCGCGCAGATGATCGAGCAGTTGCGGCACACCGGATTCCAGGTCCCGCTGCTGATCACCGGTGGCGGCGGCATGTCCGTGCAGCTGCGCCGAGGCGGGAGCCACGGCGAAACCGAGCCCGGCCTCGTCGAGCAATTGCCGGTCCTGCTGCTGCACCTGCGGCCAGTGCGAATACCGGTCGATCTTATTGAGTACGCACACCACCACGGGGCAGACCTGCTGAATGCGACTCAGCAACGCGATCTGTTCCGAACTGAAGGGCGCGCCCGCATCGGCCACGTAGAGCACCGCGTCGGCGGCGGCCAGCAGCGACCAGGCGGCCGGGGTCTCGGCGACCGAACCGGGCGCTTCGAGCACCACGAACCCCTCGGCCAGCAGCGGACTGGGCTCGGCGAGTTCGGCACGGATCACCCCCTCGGTGGCGAGGGTGGAAATCCGCTCCGCCGGATCGATCACGGCCCGCTCGGCCCGACCACCGGCACCCTGCCGGACCACGGTCACCCGCGACAGCGGCCCGTATTCGACAATCACCGGCACCCGACCGTCGGCGGCGCTGACATCGGATCCGACCAGGGCGTTGACCAGCGTGGTGGTCCCACTACCGGGATCGCCCACCACCACCAGACGCACCCGCGAATCGGCGACGCGGGCGCGCGCCATGGCCAAGCGGCCGGACAGATCGGCGCGAGCGGCGGCACGCGTGAGTTCGAGCAGCTCGTCGAGCAACTCGATCAGCGGCGCCATCGCATCCGGATTTTTCACGACGGCGAGACGATCGCCGCCGCTCACAGAAGCGTGAGGTCGAATGGGCCGTGTACCGGGTAGTGGGTCTCGGCGAGGGTGGCCTCGGACATCAGGTGTGTCGACAGCGTGCCGCCGTCATAGTCGACACCGTCGTGCGCATACGCGCTGTCGAACGCACTGCCGTCGCGGACGAACAGGGCGGAGTGGGCAGCACCGCTATCCGAGGTATCCGCAATGGGTTTCGCGGGATTCGTCGGGGCCGCGGGCTTGATCGGTGCCGGTTGCGTCATGGTCGGCATCGGCTCGATAGTCGGCTGGGTGGGTGCCATCGTCGGAACGGTCGCGTCCGGGACGGTCACGTCCGGGGTGGTCAGACCCGGGGTGGAGTAGTTGTCGGGGATGCTGGCGGTCGGCAGTGCCGGCTTGCTCACCGTCGGCACCGGTGTGGAGCCCGTATCGATATCGTCCGGCACCGTCGGGGTGGTGCCGATATCGGGACCGTCGGCGGTCGGGACCGGGGCCACGGTGCTGGCGGGTAGATCCGGCGTGGTCGCCGGGGTATCCACGCCCGGGGTCGTCGGCGCGGTGGTCGCACCGGGGACCTTGGTGGTGGCCGGGTCGGTCGCACCCGGCAGCTTGGTGACCGGATCGGTCGCACCCGGGAGTTTGGTGGTGGCCGGATCGGTGACACCGGGGATCTTGGTCGGTATCGCCGGGGCGGTCGTCAAGCCCGCACCCGTATCGGGCTTATCGGGTGTACTGACCGGCGGCACGGTGGGTTGTGTGCCGGTAACCGGTGTCGGCTGGGCGATCACGGTCTCCGAAGGCTGCTGTGTGGGAACAGTTTCGGTGGGCCGGTCGAACAGTGCCGGGGTGGCGACGGCGGGCGCGGTCAGCGGAGACTGTCCGGCCGGGGCGGCCCACACATTGGCCATCGGGGTGGTCGCGACATCGGGCTGGATGGTGGTCTGCAACGGGGTGGCGACCACCGGCTGGGCGACAGCGACCGGAGCTACCGGGGCGGGCGCTACGGGAACCGGAACGACCGGGGCCGGAGCCACTGCGGCCGGAGCAACTGGAGCCGGAGCTACCGGAGCCGGAGCTACCGGAGCCGGAGCGAAGGGAGCCGCGGCGGGCGCGACAGCGGGAGCGACGGGAGCTATCGGCGCGGCGGCCGGAGCCACCGCGGCAGGAGCAGCGGGTGCGGCACCGGTCGGGGCCGAATTCGGCACCGCCGCAGGAGAATTCGCGGAGCCCTGCCCACCGGTGGCGCGCAGTCCGGACATTCCACCGGTTGCCGACTGATCGACCGCGCCGGACCCTTGGATCTTGGCAGGGTCCGCCAACGCGTCCTTGGCCGACTGATTGAACCGGTCGAACTGACCACCGACATCGCCGACACCGATCTCGACCTTCAAATGCGAGTCCACCCACACACCGTCGAGTCCGACGTGTACCGACAGTCCGGAATCGGTGCTGACGAACAGACCGAAACCATCCTCGCCGACACCGTCGAAAACGTTTGAATTCAAAGGGCTTCCGGGTGTGGCCTGCGCCTGCGCGAGCCCCATGCCGTTCATCCCCGGCAGCTGCAGTCCATCAGCGCCAGGCATTTTCAAGAACTGACCGAACTGCTGGCCCCAATCGCCTTGCGAGTCATCGAAACCCAGACCGGCGCCGGGGTTGAACCCACCGGGCTGGCTCAGTCCCGCGGACGGATCGAAAACACCGCCGGGCTGCTGTCCCAATCCCGCGGACGGGTCGAAGGCGCCGGGCTGCTGTCCCAATCCCGCGGACGGGTCGAAGGCGCCGGGCTGCTGTCCCAAACCCTCGGAGGGGTCGTGGGCGCCGGGCGCACCCACGCCCGAGGAGGGGTCATAGCTGGGATTTCCCAACCCGGCTGACGGGTCGTAGCCGCTGGGACGCTCCAGACCGGCGGACGGGTCCCACCCGGTGGTCGGATTACCGGCCGATTGGTTGTAGCCCGGCATGGTGGACATACTCGCGGCGCCGAATTCGGCTGGGAAGAGGTCCGCATCGCTGCCGAGCTGCTCGGCGATCGGTGATACCTCCGGTCCCCCACCGAGGATCGGGGGTACCGAATAGAAGTCGAGTTCCGGGAAGGTGACCACGGGGCTCGGGGCGTCCGGCTGCGGATCGTTCGGCTGCGCCCACCCGACATTGCGGCTGTCGTGGGCGTCGCTGTTCGGCAGTCCCGAGGTGCCGTTGGCGGCGACGAGTGCGCCGCCGGTGACGTACGCGCCGGCCCTGGCTACCCGGGAGACTCCGGTGGCGACGCGGTACGCGGTGTCCGCATCCTCGGCCGGACCGGACTCATCGTCGCCGAGGGGCAGATCACGCGTCATGCAGTAGCTCCGCTCTGGGGTGTTCGACGGCTACCCGCGGCGCAGTCGAAATTCGGATCGTTTCACACCTTATTTCCCGAAATCGGGCCTGTCACATCCTCCAGGTCATGAGAGGTGTGCCCAGTGGTGCAACGAATAGCTTGTCATCCGGCCTATCCGGACGCCAAGCCCCAGATTTCACCCGCAAGCGAACCGCACGACTGTTCAAAACAACGGCGTCCGCCCCGGAAAATCCGGAGCGGGCACCCTAACATCGCACCCGCCCCGAGCGCAGCAGAGTAATTTCAGCGCCTCCCGAGCACCGGGCCCGCGGGCATCGGACGGCCGCAAGCACACGACGTCCCCACGACCTCCTCGCACGGCGACCACATCACCATGGACCGCTCCTCGATCCGGACACCGCCTCGTCGCTCACAATGGGTGAGGCCCCTCCACCCGGTGCTTCGACCACCCCTTTTCCGCGCAGCACCGATCGTGAGCGACAACGGCTGTTCACCCGCCGCTGTGGCCAACCCTTTCCGCGCGGGTACCGATCATGAGCGACGACACCCCTCCGCCCGGTGCTGGCACCGACCCCTTCGCGTGCAGCACCGATCGTGAGCGACGACGACTGTTCACCCGCCGCTGTGGCCAACCCTTTCCGCGCGGGTACCGATCATGAGTGACGACGACTGTTCGCCTGGACCTGATGGCGGCCAACCCCTTCGGCATGGTCCCCCGACATCAGACAGCGGGGCACACCGCTCCTCCCCTTTCCATGCCTGTGCCCCGCTGCCGCAGGCAGCGGGGCACGAGAAACCGCAGAGTCCGCCGAACCCCTACTTCTTCTTGCTGTCCGACGACTCCGTCGTAGACAGCGCCGCCACGAAGGCCTCCTGCGGCACCTCGACCCGGCCGATGGTCTTCATGCGCTTCTTGCCTTCCTTCTGCTTCTCCAGCAGCTTGCGCTTACGCGAGATATCGCCGCCGTAGCACTTGGCGAGCACGTCCTTGCGGATGGCGCGGATATTCTCGCGGGCAATGACCTTCGATCCGATGGCGGCCTGGATGGGCACCTCGAACTGCTGACGCGGGATGAGCTCGCGCAGTTTGGTGGTCATCTTGTGGCCGTACGCCTGCGCGGCGTCCTTGTGCACAATGGCCGAGAACGCGTCGACAGCCTCGCCCTGCAGCAGGATATCGACCTTGACCAACGCGGCCGACTGCTCGCCGACCTCCTCGTAGTCCAGCGAGGCGTAACCGCGGGTGCGCGACTTCAGCGAATCGAAGAAGTCGAAGATGATCTCCGCCATGGGCAGCGTGTAGCGCATCTCCACCCGGGTCTCGGACAGGTAGTCCATCCCGAGCAGCTCACCGCGACGGGCCTGGCACAGCTCCATAATCGTGCCGATGAATTCGCTCGGCGCGATGACGGTGCACTTGGTCACCGGCTCGTAGATCTCGCGGACCTTACCTTCGGGCCAGTACGAGGGGTTGGTGACGACGTGCTCGGTGCCGTCCTCCATGACCACGCGGTAGATCACGTTGGGCGCCGTGGAGATCAGGTCCAGGCCGAACTCGCGTTCCAGGCGCTCGCGGGTGATCTCCATATGCAGCAGCCCGAGGAAGCCGAGGCGGAAGCCGAAGCCCAGCGCCACCGAGGTTTCCGGTACATAGGTGAGCGCGGCATCGTTGAGCTGCAACTTGTCCAGGGCGTCACGCAGGTTCGGGTAGTCCGAACCGTCCACCGGGTACAGGCCCGAGTAGACCATCGGCCGCGGCTCGCGGTACCCGGTCAGCGCCTGGGCCGCACCGTCGCGGGCACTGGTGATGGTGTCACCGACCTTGGACTGACGAACGTCCTTCACACCGGTGATGAGGTAGCCGACCTCGCCGACGCCCAGGCCCTGTGTGGCCTTGGGTTCGGGCGATACGATGCCGATCTCCAGCAGGTCGTGGGTCGCGCCGGTCGACATCATCTTGATCTTCTGGCGCGGAGTCAGCTTGCCGTCCACCACACGCACATAGGTGACGACGCCGCGGTAGGTGTCGTAGACCGAGTCGAAGATCATGGCGCGGGCGGGCGCATCGGCCTCGCCGACCGGCGGCGGGACCAACCGGACCGCCTCGTCGAGCAGCGCGGACACGCCGACACCGGTCTTTCCGGAGACACGCAGAACATCCTCGGGCTCGCAGCCCACGATGTGGGCGAGCTCGGCGGCGTAGCGGTCCGGGTCGGCGGCCGGCAGATCGATCTTGTTCAGGACCGGAATGATGGTCAGGTCCTTATCCATCGCCAGGTAGAGATTGGCGAGGGTCTGCGCCTCGATGCCCTGCGCGGCGTCGACCAGCAGGATCGCGCCCTCACACGCCTCCAGCGCACGCGAGACCTCGTAGGTGAAGTCCACGTGGCCCGGGGTGTCGATGAGGTGCAGGACGAATTCCTCACCATCGACCACCCAGGGCAGTCGCACGTTCTGGGCCTTGATGGTGATACCGCGCTCACGCTCGATATCCATGCGGTCCAGGTACTGAGCGCGCATCGCGCGCTCCTCCACGACACCGGTGAGTTGCAGCATGCGGTCGGCCAGGGTCGATTTCCCGTGGTCGATATGCGCGATGATGCAGAAGTTCCGGATCCGCGCGGGATCGGTGAACGTCGTATCGGCGAAGCTGCTAATCGGAGGACTCCTAGGCATGGCGAAACAGCGGCATGTCGCATGGAAGTCTACGGGGAGGCGATGACGCGGATCGCCCCCGCCGGGCACGTGTGCTGAACGCCGTTCAGCAGCAGGCGAATCCGCCCGGGTGAGAAGTGGGCCCGCCCCGGTTAAGGTGGCGGCATGGCGGGCACTTGGAACGCTCTCGGGAAACAGTTGGGCCTGATCGCTAAGGAACAGGGTTCCCAACTGGTCAGGCAGCAGGGGCCGAGGTTGATCGGGCGGGTACAGCAGTCGGCGATGTGGACGCGCACGCTCAAGGCGATGGGCTCCGAGAAGAAGGGGCCGGGTGTCGCGGTGCGGCCCACGGCGTCGGCGGGTGTGCCGACGGGTGAGCGCTCGCGGCAGGTTGTGTACAGCCCGCAGTTGGACGGGCGTGCCGATCCAGGTGAGGTCGTGTGGACCTGGGTGCCCTACGAGGAAGACCCCAACAATGGCAAGGACCGGCCGGTCCTGGTCGTCGGCCGCGAGCGCGGAACGCTGCTCGGCCTGATGCTCTCCTCCAATGAGGAACGCGCCCACGACTCGAACTGGGTGGGTATCGGCCCGGGCCCGTGGGATCACGCCGGTCGATCCAGCTGGGTTCGCCTCGACCGGGTCCTCGACGTCCCGGAGGCAGGCATCCGCCGCGAGGGCGCGATCCTCGCCCGCAAAACCTTCGACCTGGTCGCACACCGCCTGGTCGCCGAATACCACTGGCACTGAACGAACTCTGCAAATCCCGTGCCCCGTTCCTGACGAAACGGGGCACGGCAGGGAGTTCGGGGGCCGCGCCACTCCCCTGACCCCAGCACGACGGAGGATCGGGGCCACGCCACCGCCCCTGGCCCACGCACGACGGAGAATCAGGACCACGCCACCGCCCCTGGCCGGAGCACGGCGGTGAATCAGGGGTGTCCGCTGGCGCGGGCGCGGCTCGCACAAACCTCTATTCACGACCGTGCCCCGTTCCGGAACGGAACGGGGCACGGGAACTACAAGAGTTTCAGCTCACCATGGTCCTGGAACGTCCGAAGATCAGGCTGTACATGAACGCGCCCAGTACGCCGCCGAGCAGCGGGAACACAATGAACACCCACAACTGGGCGGGCGCTCCATCCTGATAGAAGGCGACCGCGGTACTCCGCGCCGGATTCACCGAGGTGTTGTCGATCGGGATCGAGATCAGGTGGATCACCGCGAGGGTGATGCCGATGGACAGACCAGCCAACGGGATATCGGAGAGTTGGTCTGTGGAGGCCAGGACCACGAAGACCAGCAGCGCGGTCAGGATGATTTCAACCGTGATGGCCGCCGCCAGGCCGTAGCCGTTGAGTGTGATGCCCGCGATCTCGGTGGCGGACGGGCTGTGCTCACCCCAGCCGTTGGCGCCCAGACCATCCTTGGCTCGGTCGTAGACCGGCAGGTTCTGCGCGACGGCGTAGATCACCGCACCCGCGATGAGACCGCCGACAATCTGTACCAGCATGTACGCCCCGGCCACACCGGCCGAGACTCGCCCGAGCAGATACTGTCCGATGGTGACGGCCGGATTCACATGGCAGCCGGAGATCGGTCCGATGGCGTAGACCAGGAACAACAGGGTGAAACCGAAGGCCAGCGCCACACCCAGCGCCCCCACCCGGCTACCAGCGATGACCGCGGTGCCGACACCACCGAGCACCAGCACGAATGTGCCGAAAGCCTCGGCGAAGAGCTTGCGCCCGAGCGATACGTCCTCGTACTCCGTTAGATCCTCGACGACTTCCTGCGCTGTGGGAGACATCAGCCACCTTCCGGGATCGTCCCCGCTCTGAGCGCGGAGAACACCTGTGTCCTGCTGACTTACGCCTTACGCGAGGCGGGTGATCTCCACCACGACCTCGAGACCGGTCGAACCACTCCCGCTGAAGATACCTTTGAGGGGTGGCACATCCGCGTAATCACGGCCCACTCCGACTGACACGTGTTGCTCCGTGACGGGAATATCGTTGGTCGGGTCGTAGCCCCACCACTGCCCGGTCCAGGCCTCCACCCAGGCGTGCATCTGCCCCGCGACAGTGCGCCCCACCTCTGCCTCCGGATCCGGATGCAGATACCCGGAGACGTAACGACAGGGAATTCCCATGCCGCGCAACAGCAGCAGGCTCAGGTGCGCGTAGTCCTGGCACACCCCGCGACGTTCGGCGAAGGCCTCCGGTGCGGAAGTGTGCACATCGGTGGTTCCGGGCAGGTAGTTCATCTCCCGATGCACCCATTCGGCCGCGCGCACAACGGCTTTGGCGGGCGGCATCCCACGGGTGAGCTGCCGCGCCACCCCGGCGAGTCGGCGGTCACGCGGCACGTAGTCGGTAGCCGCGAGCAATTCGTCGAAGCGGTCGGTGACCGGCGTGTCGCGCAACTGCTCCCACGACAGTTCCTCGGCCGGACCGGCGAACGGCTCGGTCTCCACCACCGACGAGCCGGTGACCTCCAATTCGGTGTGCGGCGCGTTCAGATCGAAGGCCGTGACCGTGGTGCCCCAGTAGTCGACGTATCGGTAGGAGCGGGTGGACGGCACCGTCTCCACCCGATTGAGGATCACATTCTGCCGACTGTCGGCGCGCGGGGTGAGCCGGGCCTCGTTGAACGACCGGGAGACCGGTACCTGGTACGCATATCCGGTGGTGTGCACCACCCGCATCCGCCAACTCATACTCACACCGCTTCCTCGACCAGTCCATTGCGGTGCCCGTGCAGGCCCGTCCACGCCACCCACGACTCGGCGTGGAAGTACTGCAGCGCCACGGCTTCTCCGACATCGCGGCAGGTCTCCTGCAACCACACCAGCCGATGCGGCAGGTCTTCCAGCAGCACGCCCGACGGCAGGAACTCCAGTTCGCTGCGGGCGCGGCCGAGTAGTCGATGCGCCTCGTACCGTGCGGCGAAGCGGCTGCTGGGTCGCTGATCCAGTTCCTCCAAGCAGGTTTCGGCCACCCGCAGCGAATGGAAGACCGAACGCGGGAAAAGCCGGTCCAGCAGAATGAATTCCGCGATGAGGGTGGCGTCCTGTACACCACGGTGGGTGCGCAGGTACGGATCGTGTGCGCCCACCGATCGAAGTACCGTCACCCAGGCCGGTGAGGAAGTGCGGTCTCCGGCACGGGAAAGCAGCAGGCGCACAGTCATATCCACGCGTTCGATGGAACGGCCCAAGAGTAGGAAGCGGTAGCCGTCGTCACGGCTGAGGGTGGAGTCCGATAAACCGGCGAACATGGCGGCACGGTCGGTGATGTAGTGACAGAACTCGTGTGGGCCGAGGGCACGCGCTGCCCGTTCGGCGGCGGACAGCCCGTTGTAGGTGGCATTGAGGCACTCCCACATTTCAGTCGAAGTGACTTCCCTTGCACCACGGGCATTTTCGCGGGCCCGGGCAACGGAATCGACAATCGAACCGTCCCGATCGCGACTGAAGGCGACCAATTCGGTCACCGACCACACGTCGAGTTCGTACTCTGGCGATTCTATTCCCAAGACCCGCAACAGAACTCGCGATGTTCGGTCCGGGTCGACCGTCGCATCCTCGAGGAGTTGATGGACCGCAACATCGAGAATGCGCGCGGTGTACTCCGCGCGCTCGACGTAACGGCCGATCCAGTACAGGGATTCGGCATTGCGCGCCAACATGGTTCCGAACCCACCTCACATATTCGGTAGCGGCCTGCCCGTATCGGGTTGCGGCCTGTGGGGACGGTGCGCGGCCCGCGGCGCTGGGGACGGGCGCATCCGCTGTGCTTGTTGTTGCTGCTGTTGTTGATTGCGGCCGTGGGCGTTATCGGGGGACTGGTCACGATCGCGGTCGATGCTCAGTTCGCCCACCAATTCGGTGCCCGCCAGTTCGCGCTGCTCGACGGAGGTGCGCGGGGCCAGCACCCAGGTGTCCTTACTGCCGCCACCCTGGCTGGAATTCACCACCAGTGAACCGTCAGGGAGCGCCACCCGGGTCAAACCGCCCGGCAGCACCCAGATGTCGTCGCCGTCATTGACCGCGAACGGGCGCAGATCCACATGCCGGGGCAGCAGTTGATTGCCGATCTTGGCGGGGACGGTGGACAACTGCACCACCGGTTGCGCGATCCAGCCGCGCGGATTGGCGCGGATCTTGCGCCGGGCCGACTCCAATTCCTTCGCGGTCGCGTCGGGTCCGATGACTATGCCGTAACCACCGGACCCCTCAACGGGTTTCACCACCAGTTCGGCGATCCGGTCGAGTACATAGTCGCGTTCATCGGTCTCCCAGCAGCGGAAACTGTCCACATTGGGCAGTACCGGCTTCTCACCCAGGTAGTACTCGATGCAGGCGGGCACATAGGTGTAGATGAGCTTGTCGTCACCGACACCATTGCCGACGGCATTGGCCAGCACCACGGTTCCGGCGCGGGCGGCATTGAGAATGCCCGCGACCCCGAGCATGGAGTCGGGACGGAACTGCATGGGATCGAGGAAGGTGTCGTCGATACGGCGGTAGATGACATCGACCTGCCGCTCCCCCGCCGTGGTGCGCATGTAGACGACATTGTCGCGACAGAACAGGTCGCGGCCCTCCACCAGTTCCACGCCCATCTGCCGGGCCAGCAGGGAGTGCTCGAAGTAGGCGGAATTGTGTACGCCGGGGGTGAGCACCACCACGGTCGGGTCGGCCTCATTGGGCGCGGCCGCGGCGCACAGCGCCCGCATCAGGTGGGTCGGGTAGTCACCGACCGCGCGTACGCGGTGCGAGGCGAAGAGGTCCGGGAAGACGCACGCCATGGTGCGGCGGTTCTCCACCACGTAGGACACCCCGGACGGGGAGCGCAGATTGTCTTCCAGGACCCGGAATTCACCGCGTTCATCGCGAATCAGATCGATTCCGGCGACGTGGATACGGACCCCATTGGGCGGCACCAGCCCGGCGGCCTCCCGGTGGAAGTGCTGACAGGAGGTGACAAGGCGTTTCGGGACCACCCGGTCGCGCAGGATCATCTGGTCGCCGTAGACATCGGCGAGGAATGCCTCCAGGGCCCGCACCCGCTGTTTGATCCCACGTTCGAGTTTGGTCCATTCGGTGGCGGCGATCACCCGCGGCACCAGGTCGAGCGGGAACGGCCGCTCCTGCCCGGACAGCGAGAAGGTGATGCCCTGGTCGATAAAGGCGCGGGCCAGTGCCTCGGCGCGTCCGGCCAGGTCGGCAACGTCTATGGAGGCGAGCGCGGCGTGCACGCCGCGGTAGGGGGTGCGCACCCGGCCGCCCACATCGAACATTTCGTCGTAGGCCAGGTCGTAGCGGCCCGGCCGATAGTCGGCGAATACCCCCACCACGGCATTGTCGATCGCGGCACGGCCGATCGGGGGAGCGGCCGCGGCCGAACGTCCGGCTGCGGCGGGGGTCATGCCAAAATGGTCCATCACGCGGGGGCAACACACAGGTCGACCCAGGTAAATTTCTTGCATCAGCCGTAAATGTGACTATCACGGAGCGATAGCCGAGTCCGGGCCGATTTCATTCCGCGGTGGCCCGCCTGGTAACCTCGTTCGTCGGTGCTGCGCTACACGATGTGGTGCGCGCCCGCAGACTTTCTATCCCGAGTAAAACCACCAAACGAAGGAACACGAGGAAACAGGCGTGGCCAACATCAAGTCCCAGATGAAGCGGATCCGTACCAACGAGGCGGCGCGTCAGCGCAACCAGTCGGTCAAGTCCGCGCTGCGCACCTCGATCCGCAAGTTCCGCGAGGCCGCTGCGGCCGGCGAGAAGGATCAGGCGCAGGAGCTGATGCGCACGGCGAGCAAGAGCCTCGACGTGGCTGCCTCGAAGGGCGTTATCCACGCCAACCAGGCCGCCAACAAGAAGTCGGCGCTGTCGCTGGCTTTCAACAAGCTCGGCTGATTCACCCCGGCGTTCCGCCGGACAAGCTTTACGCAGCCGCCGTGGCCACGATGACCACGGCGGCCTTTGCTGTATCTGTGCCCCGGAACGGGTGTCCTGCGAGCAGGGAGTGTTCTCTCGGGGTTCGCACCGACGTGGCGGAATTGCGCCGGAATTTGTCGGTGGGGTCTGCGAGGGTGGCTGGGTGACGAGTGTGTCTGAGCCGTTCCAGATCCGAATTGATGTCCGGATCTCCGATATCGACCCGCAGTTGCATGTCACCAGTGCCGCATATCAGCAGTTCGCTGATCATTCACGGTACGAATGTGTGCAGGCCGCCGGAGTTTCGGTGGATGAGCTGCTGCGGGACGGGTTGGGGCCGGTGAACCTCGAGGCGGTCATCAAGTACCACCGGGAGCTGCGAGTCGGTGACTATGTGACGGTCACCTGTGCGTGGGTGTGGGGGGCGGGCAAGACGTATCGCGTGGAGAACACGCTACGTCGCGCCGATGGCGAGTTGGCGGCGACCTTGAGCTATGTGTGCGGACTGCTGGACTTGAAGCAGCGCAAGCTGATTGCGAATCCGGCCGCCGAATGGGCCGCGCGCGCTACGGATCCGACGGTACTCGGCTTGGAGTGTGCCCCGGAAGGGGTCTCAGTGGCTAGCCAGCCGCCCTGCGCGTAGTGCCCTCGTCATTCCGGCGTGCTCGTGGCCGGAATCCACGCCGGAGAACACGCGCCGCACAGTGGGATCCATTCCGAGAAGCGCGCCGGGATAACGGGACGGTTCGATCACCAAATGTGCGGTACTTCCGATAACCGGCCTGGTCAGCCCTGTGCGCGTAGATCCAGAATGCGCGAGAGGGCGTGCTCCAGGGCGTAATTGGTATCGGCCGCCCCGCCCTTGACGTCGCCATTGAGGCCCGCGACAACCTGGAGGGCCTGGCCGATGGTGCCGGGGTTCCAGCCGCGGGCTTGTGCCTGGGCCTTCTTCACCTTCCAGGGGGGCATGCCGAGTTCGGGGGCGAGTTTGAACGGGTCGCCGCGGCCCGCGGAGCCGACACGGGCGATGGTGTGGACCGAATCGGCGAGGGCATCGGCGAGCAGGACGGCGGGGACGCCGCGATCGGTGGCCCAGCGCAGTGCCTCCATGGCGGCGGGGCGGTCGCCGGTGACCGCGAGTTCGGCGACATCGAAGCCGGAGACCTCGGCTTTGCCGGAGTAGTAGCGCCGCACCGCCGCGACATCGACCTTGCCGCCGGTATCGGCCACCAATTGCGAACAGGCGGCAGCCAATTCCCGCAGCTCCGAGCCGACCGCCTCGAGCATTGTCTGCACGACATCGGCGGGCGGTCGCACCCCGGCGGCCCGGAATTCATTGCGGACGAACTCGGCCTTCTCATTGCTCTTGAGCTTGGCGCAATTGTGTACCTGCGCGCCCAGCTTCTGCAGCGCCGGTGCGAGGGCCTTGGCTCGACCGCCTCCGGAGTGCACCACCATCAGCACCACCCCGTCGGGCAGTGCGGTAGCGGCCTCAGTAACCACCGCGACCGCATCCTTACCCGCCTCGGCGGCGGACTCCAGAATGATCACGCGATCCTCGGCGAACAGCGACGGACTCAACATCTCCGCCAGCTCGGCGGTACTCGCATCACCGGCCCGCATTCGATCCACGGGCATGGAATCCGCATTATCGGAGACGGCGCGCGCCTGCGCCGTAATAGCGGCGATAGCCCGCTCGATCAACAGTTCTTCTTCACCGAGCACGAGATGCAGGGGCGCGGGGCGTTCGGTCACGCTGCCGATCCTACGAGTTCGAGCCGACAAGGTTGGCACCCGTCACGCGAGACACTCGAATGTCGCGATCTGGAGGCCGGTTCCGCGATTCGGCACGGCTTACCCAGCACTAAGTGCCTGGCCAGAAGTTCTCCACGTAACAGCCCTCGTCACACCCCTCGGCGGTCCGCCATGAAAGGTGCCGTACTTGCGACACCACGCTCAATTGCGCTGTGCCACGCGATGAGCCCAGGCACGTTGCCGCAGTGGCAGGCAGGTCGCGTCGGTGGCAGGGCAGATGTTTCCGTCGCGGTGTTTGCTCCGTCGAGAGCACCGCTGACCCCCGTCCTCGCCGATCAGCGTGCCCGTCCAGTTGCCTGCTCGGACTCGACTACCGAAATTGTCCGTGCGATGTCGCCGACCCCCGTCATCCCCGGCGTGCTTCGGCCGGGACCACTACTGATCAGAGGTGGATTCCGGCCAAAAGCATGCCGGAATGACGAGAGGGCGGGGGACACTACGCATTCAAGCTCAGTAGCTGCCCGCAGCTGTCCGCTCGGATTCATGGGGGCTGATCACCCGGACTCGCGAAGCCGCCGCCCGGCCGATCACCCGGAGTCACGGGCCCTGCTGCCCGGCTGTCCGGTCGGACGCACGGGGCTGCCGTCTCGGCGCGGGGCGACTACGCAGCGCGATGATCAGGATGGCGCAGACGACCGCGACGATCAGGCCGGAGCCGAGACCGCTGGGCAGGGCGACCGAGGCGCCCAGGGCGGCGGCGCGGGCGGACACTGTGAGCAACCACCACAGGGGTGGGCCGGTGCAGAACAGGACCAGATGGGCGAGCGGGGTCCAGATGCAGGACAGCACTGCGCCGAGTGCCCCGATCACGGTGATGGGCGCGACCACCGGTTCCACCAGGACATTGACGACTATGGCGATAAAACTGAAATGTCCGGTAAGGCCGATGATCACCGGGGCGGTGACGACGAAGGCGGCGGTCGATACGGAGAGGGCATCGGCTGGGGCGCGCCAGAAGCCGTGCGACTGAAGCCAACTCGACCACCCCGGCGCGAGCAGGATGAGACCCGCGGTGGCAAGCACGGACAGTGCGAAACCGGCATCCACCGCCAAGGCCGGAGACCACGCGAGTAAGGCGATGACGGCGGTACACAGAGCGGGTAATGCCGTTTTGCGCCGACCGGTACATAGTGCGAGAAGAGCGACCGCACCCATGACCGCGGCCCGCAGCACACTCGGTGTCGGGCGGGCCAGAATGACGAACATGATCAGGACGAGCCCGGCCGCCACGGCGGCGATTCGGGGATCCACGGTGAGCGCGCGCATCGAAAGCAGCACCGCGCCGAGAAGAATCGTGATGTTCGCGCCGCTGACAGCCGTGAGATGAGTGAGGTGGGTTTCGCGGAAGTTCGCGCGAACATGATCCGGCAGCCGCGAAGTGTCGCCGATGACCAGGCCGGGCAGTAGGCCCGCGGCATCCGGCGACAGCACGCGCTGCGCCGCCTCGGCGAAATCGGCCCGCACCGAACCCGCGATGCGCTGCCACCAGGGCGGCGGCCCGATCGAAGCCGGTGATCCCTGTGCCCGCAGGACCGCCACGGTCAGGTCCGATCGCCACGGACGGTCCACCCTGGCCCGAAACGTCACCGGCTGACCGGGCAGCAGCTGCGACCACCCCGCCCCGTGCGCCAGCACCAGCACCGCGCCACCCGCCCGAACATTATCCGCCCCGTACCGGTACTCCACGAGTTCGGATCGCATCATCCACTGCTGTCCCCGAAATGATTTGGTGGGCAGTGCTTTCGGATCATCCACCGGGACCACCCGCACCCACACGTGAGTCCCACGGTCCAGACCGCGCAGTGGATGCGCGTCCACCCGATGCTGCTGCCAGGCGGCGGCCGCCGCGAACCCCGCGCCGATCAACATGGCGGCCAAGGCCACCAACGCGGCCCGCCGCCCCTGCGCGTTCCCTACCAGCCTGCCCCGAACAGCCCCCGCGGGCCTCCCCAGCGCGTTCTCAACCAGCCCGCCCCGCGCAGCTCCCTCGAGCCTCCCCAGCGCAGCCCGATCAGGACTCCCCCACGCATTCCCAACCGGCCTCCCCTGCGCAGCTCCTTCTGACGTCCCCCGCACATTCCCGACCGGCCTGCCCCGCGAATCCCCCTCGGGCCTCCTCCCTGTCTCGCCGTCCGGGCTGACACCCGCTCCCCCATCCGGCCGCCCCCGAACCATCAAGGCCCACAGCACGAGAGCCCCCGTCATGAATACGGCGGCCAGCAGTGCACCCGCTCGGGAGCCGATTGTGATCGCCACAATCGTTGCGCCCCAACAGCACAGCGCCGGGGTTACCAGTCGCGCGTCCAGCGTCTCCTGCACCCGGGTCGGTTCCCGGTCACCGGAAGCCGAGTTCGCACCGCGCGGGTTCCCGGTAGCGGTGCTCATATCGTCACCAGCACGCGGAGTTTGGCGAGGCGAGCCGGTCCGATCCCATCGATATCAGCGAGTTGATCGATGGAGGTGAACCGGCCGTGCTGCGTCCGCCAGCCGAGAATGGCGCGAGCCGTAACCGGTCCGACGCCGGGAAGAGCTTCGAGGTCGGCCTCGGTAGCGGTATTGAGGTCGACTTTCTTCGCGACACCGGACGGCTGCGACGTACCCGATGCGGCCGCGCCGGTGGGCGATGGCGGTGCGGCACCCACGATCGTGCTGCCGACCTGGGATACGTCGGGACGGGGACCGGTCTTTCCGATGACGATCTGATCCCCGTCGGCCAGATGCTGCGCAAGGTTCAATCCGGACAGGTCGGCGTCGGCCCGAGGAGACGCCGCGGTCAGCGCGTCCGCGACCCGTGCCCCGGCCGGAAACCGCAGCAGCCCACCACGTTCGACCATGCCGATGACACTGACAACGAGCTCACTGGCGGCCGGATGCCCATTGATACCGGTGGGACCACCCGAAGGATCCCGGCTGCCCGGCGGCGCGGCCACGGTCGACGGCGCACCACCCTCCGGATTCGCCGATCCGGGCGCCGCGGTCAACTGGCCCGGCTCGGCGGTCGACAGCGCTTCGGTACGCACCGCGGCGATCGACGGCACCGCCTGCGCCACCGGCCTTTCCCGCAGCGACACCACCCCGGCCACCAACACCACCGTCAATCCCACCCCGGCAAGCACCAACGCTCCCCGATGCCCCGGATCCCACCGAGTCCCCCGGACCCGCTGCGGCACCAGACGCTCGTGCCACGCCGCCATCCCGCCACCCGGCTCGCCTACCCATGCTGGAGAACCAGCTCCCTGCCCGTATGCCCCTTCGCGTGCCGCGGGCCGTTCCGGAGGGTCGAGTGCGTCGTCATCCCAATGCCCGGCATGCGGCGGGCCCGGAACGAGTTCGTCCGGGTCCTGCGGCGGCTCGGGTCCCGTGAGCGAGCCGAGCCGCTGGCGGACCTGCGTATGTTCGTCGATTCGTGGCATAGGCCCACGGTATGGCGGCCCAAATCGCCCTCGATGCCGGTGACCTGGGCTTTCAGAAAGTCTGTGGATAGTTCACGGGTTGTGGACAACCAGCTTCGAACGGCCGTATCTCAGCCGCATCCGCCCGGCACGACCAGGGCGCCGACGGCTCCCATACCGAGGTGCACACCCAGCGTCGGACCGAATTCGCAGACGATCAGCTCACGAATCCCGGGGATGAGATCGCGCAGCTGGCCCGCGATGGTGTTGGCGGCCTCTTCCGCGCCGAGATGCTGCACGGCGACCGCGGCGCCGTCCTCCCCCGCCGCATCAACCGCTGCCGCAACAAGTTTCGTGAACGCCTTGGAGCGGGTGCGCGCCTTCTCGCGAAGTTCGAGACGGCCGTCCACCATCTGCAGGATCGGCTTGGTCACCAATTCGGTGCCGAAAAACGCTGCCGCACTGGATAATCGCCCACCACGACGCAATTGCTCGGTGCGGTTGACCACAATGAACGCGCGACCGCGAACCGAGGCCGCCACGGCCGTGTCGTAGACGACATCCAACTCCGCACCCGAACGGGCACGGCGAGCAGCGGCCAATACCGTCAGTCCGGTACCGACACCGGCACTGAGGGAATCGACCAATAGCACCCGGTGGGCGGCATCCATATCGCGCACCGCCTGCCGTCCGGCCTCCCAGGTGCCGGACAGCTGCCGCGAAAGATGCACGGCCACAACACCATCGCCATCACTGAGCTCCAGGGCCCGCTCGTATGCGGCCCGCAGTTCACCCGGCGACGCCGCCGAGGTGGTCACCGACGACGACGCGTAATCGATCTCGAATTCATCCACGCCCTCGCGGATTTCACGATCGTCCACCAGCACATGCAGTGGCACGGTGACCACACCGAGGTCGGCGACGAGATCCGCGGGCAGACTCGCCGATGAGTCGGTGACAACGACCACGGTCATGCAGTGTGGACCTCGTTGGATGTCACTTCGGACAGCACCTTGACCATGGCGCGCGCCACGGCGCTGTGTGCTTCCCAACCCCAGTGGATGCCATCGGGATTAGCGTCATCGGAGAAGATATTGTCACGCACGGCCGCAGCCAGATCCACCAGCGGCACCTCGTGTTTCGCCGCCCACGCCGTGGTCGCACGCACCTGCGGCTCACGCCCCTTGTGCACCCGGCCGTACGCGTCGCACCTGTGCACCGAGGGCAGCACGGCAACCATCGACAGCTCGGGCCGCAACCCCGCCAGCGCGTTTCGCGACTGCTCCAGGTAGTCGACACTCACCGACGGCGGCAGCGCCACCGGGAATCCGAGGTGAGACAGCTTGGGCTGCAACCAGTTGTACGCATTGCGCACCAGCCGTCGCACGAAAGGCGGGCGGGTATAGCGGATCAGCTCACGCAGCGCGGTCGGCAGCGGCGAGGGCAGCGAATCCATACCGCCGGTCGCGAACACCACGGCCCCGGCGCGCGGCACCGACGCCCACACGCGCGGATCGCCGATCAGTGCCCAGTAGGCGTCCCGGCAGGTCCAACCGATCCGCGCCACCAGTTCCACATCCCAATCCAGCTCGGCCGCAACCAGGTTGGGCCAGATCCGGGGGTGGTCGGCGGCCAGGCCGCCTTTCGGGCCGAAGTAGGACAGCGAATCGGCGATCACCAACAGTACCGGTCGCTCTTTCACCACCGGTTCTAGTTCTGCCTCCGGTTCGGGTTCCGGCTCCTGTTCCGGCGGTGCCGCAGGCCCACCGAAGAGCGTGTCCGGCAAATGCCGGACCCGCTTCACGTCGGACGCCTGCCGCAGCAGCTCGTCGGACACCTGTCGTTCGCCGGGATTCTGAACCGAGTCAGAGGACATCTGGAGCTACTTTCGCCGCCGCATTCCATACATCGAGACGCCAACCGGGCCGGTCGAGGCTGGGACCGTGGCTGCTCAACTGCACCCAACTCGTATTGGCCAGCCCGCCGAACGCAGGCCAGTTCTGGGGCGGCAGGTCGAGCACGGCCGCGGTCAGCGCCGCGATCAGCCCGCCGTGCGCAACCAGGATGATGGTACGACCCGGCCAGTCCGCCCGCTCGGTAAAGAGTTCGTGCACCACCGGCAGGGCGCGCATCCCGACCTGGAGCTTGGATTCGCCGCCGGGCGGAGTCCAATTGGCATCCATTCGCCACGCGACGCGCGCGCCGGGTGCGATGGCGTCGACTTCGATATGAGTCAGGCCCTCCCAATCGCCCAGATTGGTTTCCCGCAGCCGCTCATCGGTCACCACGTCCAGCCCGATGCTGTCACCGACAGCGAGGGCGGTGTCGTGGGCGCGCTTCAAATCCGATGAAACAATATGGACGGCACCACAGCCGGACAATTCGCGTGCGATGTCCTTGGCCTGCCGTCGACCGACTTCACTGAGTTCGGTATCTATCTGGCCCTGCATACGATCCGTGGCGTTCCATTCGGTCTGCCCGTGCCGCAGCAGGACCAACCGACGCACGCCGGCGAGCTTGCTCACTCGTCGTCCCCGACCTCGTTCTCATCGGCCTTCGCCGCGCCATTGACGTTCTGGAGACCGTCCACCGGCACCTGCGGGCAGTCCTTCCACAGCCGATCGAGGCCGTAGAAGTCACGCTCGTCGTTGTGCTGGATGTGCACCACGATGTCGACGTAATCGAGCAGCGCCCAACGCCCTTCGCGGGTGCCTTCCCGACGGACCGGCTTGCGTCCGGCGTCTCGCAGTTTGTCCTCGATATTGTCGACGATCGCGTTGACCTGCCGCTCGTTCGGCGCGGACGCGATCACGAAACAGTCGGTGATTACCAACTGCTCCGAAACGTCCAGCACCAACACATCGGAGGCCAGCTTCTCGTCGGCCGCCCGAGCGGCCACCCGTGCCATCTCCAGTGCCTCGACCGATGCGCTCACCCTGCCACCTTCCCGTTCGCTTCCGGCACATAGAGATGCCGCTTAGATATGTACTGCACGACCCCGTCCGGAACCAGGTACCACACCGGCCGCCCCTCGCTCGCCCGCCGACGACACTCACTGGACGAGATCGCCAGGGCGGGGATCTCGATCATGGTGACCGCGTCGGCAGGGTAGTCACGAAGATGCTCGGCCAGATGATCGATATTCAACTCGAACCCCGGACGGCTCACGCCCACGAATTTCGCCAGCTCGAACAACTCCGACCAATCCTGCCACGTCAGGATGTTCGCGAGTGCGTCAGCACCGGTGATGAAGTAAAGATCCGCGTCGGGATAGTGTTCCCGCAGGTCGCGCAGAGTATCCACGGTATACGTCATCTTCCCGCGATCGATATCCGCCCGACTCACGGAGAATCGCGGATTCGACGCCGTAGCGATAACGGTCATGAGGTACCGATCCTCGGCGGCACTCACCGTCTTCCCCGACTTCTGCCAGGGCACCCCGGTGGGTACGAATACGACCTCATCCAGATCGAACCGATTGGCCACCTCACTGGCGGCAACCAGGTGTCCATGGTGGATGGGATCAAAGGTGCCGCCCATCACCCCCAACTTGCGGCGCCCTGTCGTATGCACGAATGCCGAGCTTACCGGGAGGGTTACCGATATACCTCCGCGCCAGGCACCGATCGCTGCCAGAAATTTGCTGTTCACTGAATTGCTGGATCACGCCCACCGCGACACAGATGATTTCGCCGGGGTCGTGGGGTTCTCCCCGACCTCTTTCGCGCTGTGTGGACGAGTAGGTCAACGTATCCGGCGATCGGCACACGATGACTGGATCTGTGGGCAGTATGTCCTTGTCGACATTCCCGTGTTTTCGCAGACTGGGCACAGTCGCATCCACTCACTCGAGGAGACCACCGTGCCCCAACCGCTGCCATCAACTCCACTCGCGGACAAGGCAATTGAACTCGCCACTCGAACGCTGAAGCCGCACCTGCTGAATCACAGTGTGCGCGGGTTCCTGTTCGGGCAGGCCGTCGCGTCGCGGGAAGGCCTACGTCCGGACACGGACTACGACGAGGAGACGATGTTTCTCATCTGTGTGCTGCACGACATCGGGTTGGCCGAAATCGCCAATGGCGACCAGCCATTCGAAATCGACGGCGCGGACTACGCGGCCCAGTTCCTCGAAGACAATGGCGTCACCGACACTCGCGTCGACACCGTGTGGGACGCCATCGCCTCCCACACCTCCGGCTTCACCGACTCCCCCGTCTACCGCCGCCGGCGTCCGGCGGCGAGCTGGATTGCCGTGGAAGGCATAGGAATCGACGTCGGAGGCGGCCCATCGGATCTACCGTCGGGCTATGCGGACCAGGTGCACGCGACCTACCCGCGCCTCGGTGGCACCCGAGCCCTCACCACGTCGATCGAAACGCAGGCCCTCGCCAATCCGCGCAAAGCGTGGCCGGCCACCCTCGCCGGGGAGATCGTCCACCAGCGGCACCCCGAACTGCCCTATATGACTTGGGATTCCATTATCGAGGCGAGCGGGTGGCAGGACTGATTCGGTCCGCTTGATCGAAGGCCGGCGCGGCGACCGGCGAATCAACCTACGTCGGCGCTTGCCTCGTGTTCCTCGATCGCAGCCTCAACCAGTACACGCGCGGCCCAGGTAATGGCCTCCTCTTCCGCCTGCGGGCCGAGGCCGCGCACGTCACGCAGGGCGATCTGAGCCTCCCAGCCGACAACGATGGTCAGGGCCGAGATCAAACGTTGAAAAGCCGCTTCGCTCAGGGTTTTTCGCAGCGGTTCACAGGCTTGCTCCAGCCATTCCACCCGGCGGTGGCCGCGGATCGGGTTACCTGGTTCTCGGGTGTCACTCGTGGGCGTATCGACGGTCAGGCGGATCATTCGGCGGCCTAGGGGAAGTGATTGCGGCGAGTATGCCAGCAGGGTTCGAATGAGAGCGTCCACGCGACCGGCGGGGTCGTCGGCGAGCGCGGGATCCGCGAGGGCCGCTTCGACGGGAGGCTCATGAAGCGCGCGGGCCGTCGCGTCGATCAGCAACTGGTCCAGAGCGGGGAAGTACGTGTAGATGGTGCGGCGCGATACGTCGGCGGCGGCGGCGATCTCGTCGATACTCGGCGTCGCGCCACTGGCGCTGAGTTGGACCGTCGCGTCGAGGATCGCTTTGCGGGTGCGGCGGCGCTGCGCTTCTCGTCCGCCGCGACGGATCGGGTCGTCGCTGGTCATCGTGCCTATTGCGGCGCCGAGAAGGTAATCCGCTACCTCATCACCGGCACCGAGAAAGTCGGCGCCGCCCTCACCACGGAACTCACCACCGCCAATGGCAACCCCGCACTCGCCGTGCGCCTGAACGGCGAACTCGATGGCATCATGACCTTCCGCATCGACGACGCCCACATCACCGGTGTCTACTTCGTCCGCAACCCGGAGAAACTGACTCACATCGAATCCAAAACCCCACTCACCCTGCGCTGAGCAGCAGACAGCACGGCGCCTACACGCCCGGACCACCACCACTGTCGCCGTGGTTGCCCGCCCGCCGAGCCGCCACCACGTCAGCGGGGCCATGAGTGCGGCCCGTGGGCGTCGGAAAACCCGACCGGATCGACCGCCGCGCTGTCGGTCACGAAGACCGCCGATATGGTGAGGCATGGCAACCTCGGGCTCAGATGATGACCTTGCCGCCGCCACGATCGGCGAGTTGAAACCGTATGCGATTCAGGTGGTTCTCGAGGATTACAACCCGCGATGGCCGAACTGGTATGCCGCCGAAGCGGCGTCGGTGCGCGACGCGCTCGGATCGCTGGTATTGCGCCTCGAGCACACCGGTTCCACCTCGGTGCCGGGGCTGGCGGCCAAACCGGTCATCGACATCCTGCTGGCCGTCCCCGACACCACCGACGAGGCCGCCTATATCCCGGCGCTCGAAGGTATCGGGTACACGCTGCGCATCCGCGAACCGCACTGGTACGAGCACCGGTGCCTCATCCGACGAGTGGAGGACGGCGCGCCGTACAACGTCAACCTGCATGTCTTCTCGCCAGAGCTCGCGGCTGTGGAGATCGAACGCATGCTCGCCTTCCGTGACCGACTGCGTACGCACGACGGGGATCGGGCGTACTACGACGCGACCAAGCGGGAACTCGCCCAACGCAGCTGGAAATACGTGCAGCATTACGCCGACGCGAAAAGCGATGTCGTCGAGGCGATCATGGCCCGCGCCCTGCAGGGCTGACCGTGCTCACAGCCCGGCTTCGAGCTCCGCGAGTCGGCGGAGGTCGTCAGCGAGTTCCGGTCCGCTGGCCTCGGCGGCCCTGGCGCGGGCCAGCAGTTCCTGGGCCAGGGCGGGCTCACCGCGGCGGACCGCCACATCGGCCCGGAGTATCAGCAGCTTCACGAGCTGGACCGGGGTCGGTTGCTCATCGGTTCGGTGCAGGGCTCGGTCCAGGACTTTCACCGCCAGCTCCAGGTCCTGCTTGGAATCGGCGAATAGTGAGCCCATGTGGATGGCTCGGTCGAATGTCGCCTTCGGCAGTGGCCGGTGGCGCTGGTCCTCGCTGATCGGCTGCGCGATCTGGATGGTGTTCCCACCGGGATCGTTCACCAGGAACTCTCGCACCCCGTAGGTCTTATCCTTCAACGCACCCACCCGCGGCAGTCCCTGCGTGGGCACCGCCCCGAAGGCCTCCCGTAGTCCTTCGGTGAAGGCCGCGTACAGGTAGTCGACGTCATCGGTATCGACGAGGCAGCCATGTGTGGCGGACATCGGATCAAACTTCTTGTCTCCGTAGAAGTTCAGCTCGATACCGCCGCGCTTCACGCTCAGAAATTGGTAGGGCGCCGTCTGCTGAAAAGTGATCTCGAACCCCAATGCGGTGTAGAAGTCGGCTACCGACTCGATCGACTGGGCCATCAGCCTGGGAATCGTTTTCTCCGTCATGTTTCCGAAGGTAGAGATCGACTCCTCCGCACGCACATAAAGGTGAGAACCCCGACTTTCCCTGGTCATCGGCGGTTCGGATCTATCTGTGGAGGTCAATCAAGACTTGCCCGCTGGTCGGCGCAGTTCATCGCTTCACGGCACCGATCGCTACCGTCTCGGGTGCCCCGACTACTAGGGCCTTGTATGAACGGGCGGTATCCCTCCCCGCCGTTGACCGTGGACGCGGCGCTGGCGCAGCCCGGGCATCTCTATCGCAGTTTCACCGAGATCACCAAGGATGGTCAGGGCATTGCTCGGATCTACAGCCCGGACCTTGTCCTGCAGTAGTCGTTGGTTGCCGCAACTGTCATCCCGGTGACACCGCCGCCAGTGCTTCCGCCCTCGAGGTTATGTCGCTTCTTCGGCTTCAGCCTGGTCGTCGAACCGCGCCCGTGCGCGTTCGACAGCGGGCAATGTGACAGTGGTCCAGCGCAGGAGTGCGTCGATGAGGTCCTGTAATGACTTGCCGATCCGCGTGATTCGGTACTCGACGGCGACCGGTCGCGTGCTGGTGACGACGCGCTCGACCATTCCATTGCGTTCGAGGCGACGCAGGGCGGCCGTCAGTGGCTTCTGCGTCACGACCGGGATGGCGCGACGAAGTTCGTTGAAGCGCAGCGGCTTCTCGCACAGGGCGTCGAGGATCTGCAGCGACCACTTGTCGAGGACCTGATCGAGCAGCTCACGGTGGTGCTCGGTGAGCTGCGGAGCGGGTGGGGAGGTTTCCAGCATGACACCTAGTCTCGTTGAAGTTCCCTCCTAGCACCAGGTAGACATCGGATACCAACTCCGTTGACGAAGGGACCACACCATGGCAGTGCAGCTGCTGACCCCGGAGGGCATGTTCGCTCCTGTTCCGTACCACCACGTTTCGATCAGCACGGGCACTCGTCAGGTGCACGTGGCGGGCCAGATCGCACGTGATAGCGAGGGCAATCCTGTCGCGACGGGCGATCTGGCCGGGCAGGTCGCGCAGGCGATGCGCAATACGGCGCGCGGGCTGGCCGGTGCCGGAGCGAGTTTCGCGGACGTCGTCAGACTGCGGTTCTTCGTCACGCATTGGAGCCCGGACAAGTACGACGACTTCGTCGCGGGTATCGAGCGCGTCGCCGACGAGCTCGCGATCCCGCGGCCGATGCCGCCCTTGTCGGCGATCGGCGTCGACTACCTTTTCGAGCCCGACGTGCTCGTCGAGGTCGAGGCGGTCGCCGTACTCGACTGAGGACGGGCCGTCGCATTACGGACAGCAGGTAGGCCCCGTTCGGATTCCCGGGTGGGGCCGCACCGCTTCAGTGGGGGCGGAGGCTCACTCGCATAGTGCATGGGTGAGCGATTTGCCGATATCCACGGTGGAGGGTGTGCCGGTGTAGGAGAAGGTAACGGCGCGCCCAGCCGCGGTGGCACCGGATATGGCGGAGAAACCGACAACGCCACCAACATTGCCGACATATTGTGCGCCGCAAGGTAGTTGGGTGTACCCGATGCCGAGACCATAGGACATGCCGTCACCGTTGCCCATATCGACGCCGTCGAGCATCTGCCGCAGTTGAGTCTGCGGCACCACCTGACCGGCCAGCAGCGCGAGGAAGAACCGGTTCAGATCGGGACCGGTGCTGACCATCGCGCCCGATGTCCATGGCAGCGACGGCTCCATCAGCGTCGTATCGACAACCGCCCCGTCGACGGTGGCGTAACCGGTCGGATGCGGTTCGCGCAGACCGGTTTCACCGGTAGTCGGCAGATAGGTGTCCGACAGACTCAGCGGAGTGAGGACGCGATCACGCAGCTCATCGGTGTAGCGGTGTCCGGTCACCGCCTCGATCAGCATGCCCGCGACAATGTAATTGATGTTGGCGTACTCGAATTGAGCACCGGGGGTGAACCGCGCGGGATGTTGCAGGGCGAGTGCGATCTCCTGCGGCGGGGTGAAGGTACGGCCGTCGCGTGCCGCCGCGAACTCGTTCAGTTCCGGGGACGCGGCCGGGTCGGGCAGCCCGCTTCGATGGCCCAGGATCTGGCGGACCGTGATAGCGCGCCCGTCCACGCCGTCACCGGCGAGCAGACCGGGCAGATACGTATCGATCGACTGGTCGAGAACAATCCGGTCCTCGGCCACCAGTTGCAGCACAATCGCGGCGGTGAAGGTCTTGGTGAGGCTTCCGACCCGGACGTACTGGGGAGGATCGGTCGGGATCGGGGTCCCCGCGGTGATATCGGCAAGGCCGGAGGTCACCACGGTGGTGGCACCGTTTTCGGTGAGCGTCGCGATGGCCCCGACGGCTCCCGCGTCGACCACCGCGTCGAGATCGCCGCGCACCGTGTCCGCACGGTCGACGGCGACCAACGGTACGGAAGCGGGCTCGACCGGGCTAGTCGCGCAGCCGACCAGGAGCACCGCGGCTGTGCAGATCGGAAGAGCGAAGGCTCGTATGCGCATGCCCCGACGGTAGGAACCCAAGGCCCGCGAACACATCGGACCGCAGTACCGCAGCACATCACACTGGAGCACCAGGCCGCACAGGACGGGTGAGCCGGTGCGTGTGCGGATGCTGCCACGGGCACCGGCTCAACGACCGCCATCCCTGCCCAGCAGACTCGGCGACGGGTGCGTTCCGCCATTCAGGCTTGCCGGACTGTGCGACTGTGCGACAAACGGCTCAGACGACGATGACCCGTCGCCCCCGCGTGTGACCGGAACGGCTGTCGACATGCGCCGCCGCGGCCTCGGCGAGCGTGTACGACCTCTCGACCGGGAGGTGGAGCTTTCCCCGCGAAATGAGGTCGACGGCCTCGGCGAGCGCCGCCGATACGCTCCCGGCCACGCCGGAGAATCGGACACCGAACTCCGGCGCACCGAGATCGGCGATGGAGACCACCTTCCGTGGATCCCCGGTCAGCTCGACGAGCTCGCCGATCACGCCCGAGCCCGCCAGATCGAGAGCCGCGTCGACGTGTCCGAGCTGCCGCACCCGCTCGACCCAGCCCTCACCGTACGTCGTGGCGACGGCGCCCAGGCTTCGCAGATAGTCCTGGTTCGCGGCCCCCGCCGTGCCGATCACCGTGACGCCGCGGTCGCGGGCGATCTGCAGCACCGCCGACCCCACACCCCCGGACGCACCGCTGACCAGCAGCGTCTGCCCGGATCGCACCTCTACCTCACCGATAATGCGCAGCGCGGTCTCCACGACGGAGGGGTATCCGGCCGCCTCGTCGAACGTCAAGCCCTCGGGCATGCGGGCCCAGGCCGACAGCACGGCGAACTCGGCATAGGTGCTCGAGCCTTCGCCAAACACGTGGTCGCCGACCTCGACCCCTTCGACACCCGCGCCGACCTCGTCCACCACCCCGGAGGCGTCGAGACCGACTCCGGCGGGCAATTCGATCGGATGGGCCTGCTGGAACTGGCCTTCACGAATCCGCCAGTCGACGGCGTTCACGCCCGCCGCCCGGACGGCGATGCGTATCTGGCCGGGGCCCGCGTGAGGTTCCTCGGCGTCGACGAGTCGCAGCACGTCCGGGCCGCCGAACTCGGCGAAGCTCACTCTCTTCATGCGATCGACGCTAACACTAACGGTTAGCATTTTGAAGCTGCTCCTATTTTGTATCTGATAGCGTCAAGGGATGACCATGCCGCCCGGGCGCCGTGCACGTAAGAAGGCCGCGACCCGCCAGAAGATCGCCGATACGGCCCTGCGGCTATTCCTGGACCGCGGATACGACGCGGTAGGCATCCGTGAGGTGGCCGCCGCCGCCGACGTGGCCGTCACCACGGTCTTCTCCCACTTCGCCTCGAAGGAAGCGCTGGTTTTCGAGCAGGACGAAGACTTCGAGCAACGCCTCACGCAGGCGGTCAGCAGCCGGACGCCGGACGAGCCGCTCATCCCCGCGCTGCGCACCGAAATCCGGGCTCTGGTGCGGCATTGCACGGCGCCGGGCGGCGCCCCGATCCGGCGCCTGATCGACGAATCGCCCGCCCTGCTGCAGTACGAGAAATCGATGCGGCTGCGCCACGCCGAGTCCCTCGCAACGGCCATCGCAGCCGACCTCGACCTGCCCCAGACCACAACGGCCTGCGCGACCATCGCGAGATTCGTGATCGACGCCCATTCGCTGGCCCGCGAAGCCACCGATCCCGACGCCGCGGTAGACGAGATCTTCCAGATGATCGAAGCGGCCTGGGAGGTCGCCCGCCCTTCTCGACGTGCGCGCGGAACTGTTCCTCCAGGTAGGACGGAGGCCGATCAGGCTGCTACAAGTCGCTGAACGCTTGGTTTCGACGTCGATCCGCACACGCAGCTGGCATGCGGATTCTGGAGAACACCAGTTTGAGAACCGACAACGATTCCGACGGCTCAGATCAAGCTGCGTCGAACTCTCCGGCGAGAACCCCCGCGGTAAAAGCGTGCCACTCCGCTGCTGTGTAGGTGAGGGTGACACCTTCGGCATCGCGAACTGTCACAGTGCCGTCGGACAAGCGCTCGACGCTCGGTAGCTCACGTGGCCGAACGATGGATCGGCCAGCGGCGATACCCAGAAATGCGGGCCAATCCGTTGCTGCTACTGCGATGATGGGTTGCAGCGCAGGGTCATTCGCGCTGTCCCGCAGGTATTTGCTGTCGCGGATGAGGATCGTTTCCCCGACATAGCGGACCTCGACACAATGTTCGCTGCCCTGGCTGCGGCTACTCTTGCGCCACCCTTCCGTCACTTCCATACCTCGCACGCTTGCCTGATGACTCTCGCGGACTCGCTCGGGGTGAGCGCTGCCTTCTCGATCTCATCGTACGCACCGAGATAGCGTTCAACGGCCGGAGATTCGACGTAGAGGCAGCCTGCGAGGTTCTCGACATAGGCGACCGGCGTGAATGGTTCACCCAGATCGAAGAGCGTGAAAGCGCCTGCGAGCGCGTGGTAAACGGTGGCGTCGAAGTCCAATACGCGGATCGTGATGCTGTCGCGTTCGCTCAAGGTCAACAGATGAGTCAGCTGTTCGCGCATGATCGCCGGACTCCCGATCCTTTGGCGCAGAACCAATTCGCTGATGATGGCGGTCATTGACGCCTGCCCGGTATCGAGAATCCGCTGGCGGGCGAGCCGAAGTTCGACAGCACGTGCTGCCGCCGCTTCATCGAACGACGAGTCGTTGCGGAAGATCGCGCCCATGTAGCCCGGCGTCTCGAGGAGCCCGTGGATGAAGCCGAGATTGAAGGTACGGATGTGGCGGGCGCGACCCTCGAGCCAGAAGGCATCGAGATACCGCTTGTCGCCCACCACATCTCGGTACTCATCCCACCACCCCTTGCGCCAGGCTTCCTTGGCGAGGCTGATCAGTTCCGACCGTAACCCCTGATCTGCAACGCCGTACATGGTGAGCAGAGCGTCGACGTCAGTCCACCTGAGCGGGATGATGCCGGTTTCGTACCGGCTCATGGTCGAGGTGTTCTTGACCCCCAAGTACTCCGCGGCATCCGCCAGGGTTATGCCTGCGGCGTCCCGTAGGTCCCGAAGGCGCTGGCCAAGCCACTGGGAACGGAGTGTCGCCACGTTTCGCGAGTCGGCCATACGTCTGAGAGAGCTTGCGACAGCCCAGGATTGGGCAACAACCTACCGATCACTGTTCGGACTACCACGAGTACACGTCACCGCCCCCGGCTTCGTCGTCCTACCGCTGATCGACTCGATCGCGGCGATCAACACCCCCGAGCCACTCGGAGTTCTAATTCTCGGCGAACTCACCATCCGTGGCGTCCCCGGCCCCGTCCTGGTCCGCGAACGCCCACCCCGCCGCACCTTCCTCGTAGTCTCCGACGGCACCCCCTCCCCCGACCGCCTTACCCTCCTGGAACGCAACGGCATCGACATCGGCCTCCATCGCGGAAACGTCATCCTGCCAACCAGTTTCGGCCGCCACACCCAGGAGGGCCGCTGGTGGGCCCGCGCTCCCCAACGAGACGAATCACTGCCGTTCTTATCGGAAGTCGTCGCGGCGATCACATCGATCCTGTGAGACTCCGCGCCGGAGTCAAAGAGCGTCGATCACGATCACCTGTACGACCACCTGAATCAAAAGCGGGCCGGTTTCGATCAGGGTGTAGAAGATTGTGACTCCGCCGATGTCCCACTCGTAGGCATCGGGGATCTCGTCGCCGCCCGAGCGGAATGAAATAGCACCCTTGGCAAGGGGTAGCGGAAGCCGTTCCGGCCGCGAGGACCGTCTCCCTGACACTGACCACGCGATGGTGCTCAGATCACCGGCCGCTTGGACTTCGGCAGCTTGCTCACGATGGCGTCGTAGGACTGGTCGATGAGTTCGCGGATCTCATCCTCGGGGACCTTGCCGGTGATGCCGACGCTGTTCCAGCCGTAGCGGCCGATGTAGTGGGAAGAGGAGACGTCGTCGGGATAGATCCGGACTAGTTCGTCTGCCTCTTCGCGGTTGCGGCCGCATTTGAGGCCGATGGACGTGCCGCCGAGGAAGGCGAAGATCTTGTCGCCGACTTTCGCGACGACGTCGTTCTCCCACGGTTCGTCTTGCCACGCACCGGGTTTGGTGAGGCAGTAGGCGAGCCACTCGTCCATATCTCCTCCTCGGGCCAGTAGCGGGCGGCCGATGGCCGGTCCCCGCACACTACGCGCGGGGACCGACACGGGCCTCAGGTCTCGATGGGTGTCGCCTTTTCCTTCGGAGTCTCGATGGGTGTCTTTTCCCTCGGGGTCACGGTGACGACTTCGACGTCCTCGCGCAGGGCCCGCACCAGCGCCCACATCATGAAGAACGCCAGGACGTGGAAGGGCAGGCCCGCGATCGTAATGACTTCTCGGAGCGCTTCCAATCCGCTACTGCCGGTGGTGGCCGCCAGCAGCGTGCCACCGACCACGCCCTCGGTGATCGCCCAGAAGACGCGCTGCCGGGTCGGGGTTCCGGTTTCCTGCTGGCCGGAGCAGAGCATGTCGACCACGAGGGAAGCCGAGTCGGAGGACGTGGTGAAGAAGATGACCACGATGAGCACCGAGAAGGCGACCATCAGTGTGGTCAGTGGGAAGTTCTCCAAGAAGGTGAACAAGGCGAAGGGCGCGCCGCCGCCACCGGAGTCGGTGTCCATTTCCTCGACCAGGCCGCCACCACCGTTGATCTCGATATCGATCGCGGACAGTCCGAAGATCGAGAACCACACTATGGTGAACGCGGTCGGGGCCGCCAGTACGCCGAGCACGAACTCACGGATGGTGCGGCCCTTGGAGATTCGGGCTACGAAGATGCCGACGAACGGTGCCCAGGTAATGGTCCACGCCCAGTAGAACACCGTCCAATCACCCTGCCAGCCCCAGCTGCGATTCTCCAGCAGGTTGGCGTAGCTGTCGTTCCAGAAGGAGAGCCCGATCAATTCACCGAAGTAATTGCCGAATGTCTCGAAGACGCCCCGGGCGAGGAACAGGGTGGATCCGGCGAGGAAGACGAAGATAAGCAGCGCTACGGCCATCACGATATTGAGGTTGGACAGCCGTTTGATGCCCTTGTCCAGGCCCACCACGATCGATACTGTCGCAATGGCCGTCACGACCGCGATGATCGCGAGTTGTGTCCCCTTGCCGACCGGGATCGAGTCACTCAGGTAGTTCAGCCCGCTATTGATCTGCAAGGTGCCGAGCCCGATCGAGGTCGCGACCCCGAATAGCGTCCCGAGCACGGCCAGGATGTCGATCGCCTTCCCGATCGGTCCGTAGATCCGGTCCCCGAGCAGCGGATGAAAGGCCGAACTCATACGCATCGGCAGCCCGCGCCGGTAGATGAAGTAGGCGAATGCCAGGGCGGGCAGACAGAAGATCGCCCAGGTGTGCAGGCCGAGGTGGTAGAGCGAGAAGGCCATCGCGTCGTCGGCCGCCTCGACCGATTCGGGAACCACACCCTCACGGGGCGGGTTGCCGAAGTGGGAGATCGGCTCGGCGACACCCCAGAACATCAGCACGGTGCCGATACCCGCCGCGAACAACATGCCGAACCAGGAGAGGTTGCTGTACTCGGGTTTCGAATCCTGTGCGCCGAGTCGCACATTGCCGTACTTGCTGAGCGCGATCCAAATCAGGAACAGCAGCATGCCGGTGACACTGAAGATGAAGAACCAGCTCAGGTTGCTGACGATCCAGTCTTTGGCTGCCTTGGAGCCGTCATTGAGCGGTTTGGTGAACACGATCGCGGTGAAGACGAACAACGCGACCAACCCCGCCGAAACGAAGAAGATATAGGGGTCGGTGCGTAGTCCGAACCCGGTGTATACGTGTTGCTGGCGTTTGGGCGGATCGACTTTGGTCACTGCCACCACTCCCCTTCAGCAGACCCGGTCGGGAATTCCGATACGTGTCGATGATGATGGCATGAAGGAGTTCGTGGTGCAGTTTGCCGCGAGTTTCGTAATACTGGTGAAACCTCATGGGCGCGGCTCAGCGACATCGAGACCCGCCGGACCATTGGCGCGCGGCGTGTTTACTCGTCAAACCGGCAGCAGGCGGCCGACGACGGTGGTGAGCTGGCGGGCATTGCGACATTCGTGCATCTCGACGATTTCCGCGTAGCGGTTGGCAGCGGAATCGCCTGTGCCCCACATCTTCTCCGCCTCCGGATTGAGCCAATAGGAATGCTTGGCGGTATCGGCCAGCTGACGCAGGATTGCCAGTTCCGGGTCGCGGTAGTTGTTTCGGGCGTCGCCCAGGATGAGCAGGGAGGTGCGGCTGGTGACGGCGTCGGGCCACTTCTCGGCGAAACCCTTCAGGGCCGAGCCGTAATCCGAATGCCCTTCCACGCCGACGACCTCGGCTTCGGTGAAGATGCGGCGGGTGATCTGATCGAGCGGGGTCACCTGATCGAACAGCCCGGTCACCTCGTCCGCGCGGTCCACGAATGCGAAAATCCGCACCCGGGAGAACTGTTCGCGCAGCGCGTTCACCATCAGCATGGTGAAACTGGAGAATCCGGCGACCGAACCCGAGATATCGCACAGCAGCACGAGATCCGGACGACCGGGGCGCGGCTTGCGCGTAACAAGGTTGACCGGCACACCACCGGTGGACATGGATTTGCGCAGCGTCTTGCGCAGATCGATCTCACCGCGGCGGGCGCGACGACGACGAGATGCCAAGCGCGAAGCCATGATTCGCGCCATGCGCTGACTGCTGCGACGCAGTTCGGCCAATTCGTTCTCGGAGATGCGCAGGAAGTCGGCGTCCTCGGCTTGTCGCGCCACACCGTAGGTGGCGACGCGGTCGCGGCCGAGGCGTTCGGCGACCCGTCGGCGGGTCTCGGCCTCGACGGTGCCGCGGAAGGCCTTGATGCGCTGACGCGCGGTACGCCTGGCGACCTCGCTATCGAAGTCGGAGGTGTCCATACCCGCCGCGAGCCCGGCCAACAGCTTGCTGACCAGCAACTCCGGCTGCAGATCCTTCATCGCCTGATACGCCGAGAACGACGGCCCGCTGGCGGACTGGTACTGCCCCATCTCCTCGACCATTTGCGCGGCCAGCATCTGCAACTGCTGCGACCGCTCCCCGGTCGGGTCCTGAAGCAGCAACTCCGCCAACATCTTCCGCAGCTCGATAATGTCGACCTCGCCATTGGGCTTGCGTGGGATATCGACATCCTCGGCACCGAGGCGTTCCCCGAGCGCGGCCGGGAACCACAGGTCGAACAGCCCGTCGAAGGTGGTGCGCTGACTGGTGCGGCGCAGCAGCGCACACGCCAGACCTTCGCGCAGCACCTCTCGATCCATCAAGTCCAGGACGGTGACAACCTGTCCGGCATCGACGGTTTCGGAGGGTCCGACGGGAATTCCCCTGGCGCGCAGGGCTTCTACGAAGCCGACCAGGTGCCCGGAGAATCCGTGCGGCGCGCTGAGCCCGGTAGCCTCGCGCTTGGAAGACGGTGTCGCACTACCGCTCACGGCGCGCTTGGCGGCCGAGACAATGGCACGTGGGTTGGGTCCGCCACCGGGCATGTCACGCCAGCTTCAGCTCGGACTGCGCCCGCAAGTGGTCGGCCTGATGTTTGAGCACCACACCCAGCGTGGCGCGCACGGTCTTATCGTCGAGATCCTTCGCACCGAGCGCGAGCAGAGTCCGGGCCCAGTCGATGGATTCGGCGACCGACGGCAGCTTCTTCAGCTGCATACCGCGCAGCACATGCACGATCCGCACCAACTGCGCCGCGACCGCGGGCTTGAGCTCCGGCACCCGGCTGGCCAGAATGCGACGTTCCAAGTCCTCATCCGGGAAGTCGATGTGCAGGTAGAGACAGCGACGCTTCAGGGCCTCGGACAGCTCGCGCGTCGCATTGGAGGTCAGCACCACGAACGGCTTGCGGGTGGCGGTAATGGTGCCCAATTCCGGCACGGTGACCGAGAAGTCGCTCAGTACCTCGAGCAGCAGGCCCTCGATCTCGACGTCGGCCTTATCGGTCTCGTCGATGAGCAGGACGGTCGGCTCGTCACGCCGGATGGCGGTCAGCAGCGGCCGCGACAGCAGGAATTCCTCGGTGAAAACGTCGGCTTTGGTTTCGGTCCAATCGTTCTCCGACGACGCCTGAATGCGCAGGATCTGCTTGGCGTGGTTCCACTCGTAGAGCGCACGCGACTCGTCAACGCCCTCATAGCACTGCAGGCGCACCAGTTCCGCCCCGGCGACCTCGGCGACAGCCTTGGACAGCTCGGTCTTGCCGACGCCGGCCGGACCCTCGACGAGCAGCGGCTTACCGAGCCGGTCGGCGAGGAAAACGGAAGTTGCGGTGGCCTTATCGGCCAGATAGCCGGTCGTGGCGAGACGCGCGATCACATCGTCGACCGACGAGAAGATCGGCTCCTGGAGGGGAGTGGATATCGGAGCCAAGGGTGCTGTCCTTCCTGGAGGCGAATGGGCTGTACGGCGTACAACCCACCCACACCGTTGTACTACACGGGCCGAACCTGCCCGTCACCCCACACGATCCACTTGGTGGAGGTCAGTTCCGGCAGGCCCATCGGACCGCGCGCGTGCAGCTTCTGGGTGGAAATACCGATCTCCGCGCCGAAGCCGAACTGCTCGCCGTCGGTAAAGGCGGTGGAGGTGTTGACCATAACGGCCGCCGCATCCACCCGATTGGTGAATTCCCGGGCGGACCGCAGGTCACCGGTGACAATGGCCTCGGTATGCCCGGTGCCCCACTCATTGATGTGCTCGACGGCGGCATCGAGGTCGTCGACCACCTTCAAAGCGATATCGAGGGAGAGGTATTCATCGGCCCAGTCGGTATCGGTGGCCGGCACCAGCCCGGGCAGATCACCGTGAATGGTGACGCCCGCGCCCTCGAGGGCCTCGAGCAGCCGCGGCACGGCGGTATCGGCGATGGCCTTGTCGATGAGCACCGTCTCGGCGGTATTGCACACGCTCGGGCGACGGGTTTTGGCATTGAGCAGAATCGCTTCCGCCATATCCAGATCCGCGTCCCGGTGCACGAAGACGTGGCAATTGCCGGTACCGGTCTCGATAGTCGGCACCAGCGCGTCGCGCACCACGGCATTGATGAGCCCGGCACCGCCGCGGGGAATCACCACGTCGACGAGTCCGCGCGCCTGAATCAGATGGGTGACGCTGGACCGGTCATCGGCGGGCAGCAGCTGCACGGCATCCGCCGGAAGCCCCTGTGCGGTAAGCGATTCCCGCAGCACCTCGACCAGCGCGGCATTGGAACGCACCGCCGATGAGGAACCCCGCAGCAGGGCGGCATTACCCGACTTCAGCGTGAGACCGAAGGCATCGACGGTGACATTCGGCCGCGCCTCGTAGACCATGCCGACCACGCCGAGCGGCACACGCACCTGCCGCAGTTCCAGTCCGTTCGGCAGCGTCGAGCCGCGCACCACATCGCCCACCGGATCCGGCAGACCCGCGACCTGCCGCAGACCCGAGGCGATGCCGTCGATCCGGGCAGCGGTCAGGCGCAGACGGTCGAGCTGCGCTTCGGCGGTGCCCCCGGCCTTGGCGGTCTCGATATCCTCGGCATTGGCGGCGAGCAGCCGATCCTTGGCGGCGAGCAGCGCATCGGCGGCCGCGTGCAGTGCGGTGTTCTTCGCCGCGGTGGTGAGCTGTGCGAGCGTCCGCGACGCCACCCGACCTCGGCGCGCCGCCTCATGCACCACCGCGCGGACAGCGTCCGTATCAGTGGCAGTTCCTGCTGTCATGGGCTACAGCCTACTGACCGGGCCGGTCGCGCCCACCGGGCACTGCCGCCGAGAGCGGGAAGTCCGACTGTCGAAGACCCTCAGGGGCTTCGCCCCCGAACCCCCTTCGCGGCGCGGCGCGCACGCGTCAACGGTCGGGGCCTCCACTCCGGACCACAGCTCGCCAGGCGGACACGCACCGACTCTCAGGCTCGGCACCATTCCCCCCGCTCGGCACCTCCGCCACACAGCCGACTCTCGGACTCAGCACCGGCAGATACCTACCGACCCGCAGACTCGGCAACGGACCCCCGCTCAGCACTGCCGACACGCAGCCGACTCTGAGACTCAGCACCAGACCCCCGCTCAGCGCCGCGGGGGACGTATTGCCGGGCGGGGCCGGTAAGTCCGGTTTACGGTGAGCGCATGGCTGTGAGCGTTCAGATGTCGTCGGGAACCGGCCGCTGGGTATTGCTCGCCACGGTGCTCGGGTCCGGAATGGCCATGCTCGACGCGACCGTCGTGAATGTGGCGCTGCCCAAGATCGCCGGTGAGTTCGGGTCATCGATGGCCGGATTGCAGTGGACGGTCAATGCCTACACCCTGACGCTGGCCGGGCTGATCCTGCTGGGCGGATCGCTCGGCGACCGGTTCGGCCGGAAGCGGATATTCCTGATCGGTGTCGTGTGGTTTGCCATCGCGTCGGCGTTATGCGGTGCGGCGCAAGATATTTCGATGCTCATCGCGGCGCGAGCGCTCCAGGGTGTGGGCGGGGCGCTGCTCACGCCCGGCTCGCTGGCGATTATTCAGGCGTCGTTCGCACCGGAGGATCGGGCGAAAGCGGTGGGCGCGTGGTCCGGACTCGGTGGTGTCGCGGGTGCCATCGGGCCGTTTCTGGGCGGGTGGCTGGTGGACGCGGCGGGCTGGCGGTGGGTGTTCCTCTTGAATCTGCCCCTGGCGGCGCTGGTGATCGCCGTCGCGATTCGGCATGTGCCGGAGACCTTCGACGAGGAGGCGCACGGCAGGTTCGATGTACTCGGCGCGGTGCTGGCGGCGGTGACCCTGGGCGGACTCACCTACGCGCTCACCGAGGGTCCCGAGGCGGGGGTGACGTCGCCGTTGGTGGTGGCCACCGGGGTCACGGGTATCGCCGCCGCGACCGCTTTCGTGGTGGTGGAGCGGCGCCGCTCGGCCGCCCGGAGCGATCCGCAGGCCATGCTGCCGGTGGATGTCTTCACCTCTCGACAGTTCACGGCCATCAACCTCGTCACGTTCGTCATGTACGGGGCCATGAGTGTGGTGTTCTTCCTGCTGGTGCTGACCTTGCAGGTGGTCTCGGGCTTCAATCCGATCGCGGCGGGTACGGCCCTGCTGCCCGTGACCGTCCTCATGCTGTTGTTCTCCGCCCGCGCCGGAGCCCTGGCTCAGCGCATCGGTCCACGACTACCCATCACCATCGGCATCCTGCTGTCCGCGGCCGGAATGCTGCTCATGACCCGGATCGGCCCCGACGCCTCCTACCTCGCCGATGTCGTACCGGCCGCACTGGTTTTCGGCGCCGGACTCGCACTGGCCGTCGCCCCCCTCACCGCGGCCGTCCTCGCCGCCGCCTCCGACCGGCGCGCGGGCGTGGCCAGCGGCGTCAACAATGCGGTTGCCCGCACGGCGGGTCTGCTGGCCGTCGCCGCCATTCCGCCGCTCGTGGGCCTCACCGGCGATGCCTACAACAACCCGTCGGTTTTCGCGAGCGGCTTCCGTATCGCCCTGATGGTCTGTGTGGTGCTCATGGTGGGTGCCGCCGTCCTCACCGTCCTCACCGTCCGCGATGACACCCTGAGCGCCGCACCGCCGTCGGCCGAGCCGGAATGCAAGATCCACTGCGCCGTAACCGGGCCGCCCCTGGAGCCGAGTGGCCGACCAGGGCTTTCGACCTCGGACCCGGATCTATAGCAGTGAACTGACCGCTCCTGGAATATTCGCGCACCACTCCGCCGTTGACTTGGTTGCCATGTCCACAAAAGGTAGATATGGTTGCCACATCCACCAAGCGTGGATGTCAGAGATCCGAGGAGGACGCGTGCAGTTCGGAATCTTCACGGTCGGGGATGTCACCACCGACCCGACGACCGGCCGCACCCCCAGCGAGGCCGAGCGCATCAAGGCCATGGTCACGATCGCGCAGAAGGCCGAGGAGGTGGGGCTGGATGTATTCGCCACCGGCGAGCACCACAATCCGCCATTCGTACCGTCCTCGCCGACCACCATGCTCGGGTACATCGCGGCCCGCACCGAGCGAATCATCCTGTCGACCGCGACCACGCTGATCACGACCAATGACCCGGTCAAGATCGCCGAAGACTTCGCCATGCTGCAGCATCTGGCCGACGGCCGCGTCGACCTCACGCTCGGCCGCGGCAATACCGGACCGGTCTACCCCTGGTTCGGTAAGGACATTCGCGACGGCATCCCGCTCGCCATCGAGAACTATGCGCTGCTGCACAAGCTGTGGCGCGAGGATGTGGTCGACTGGTCGGGGAAGTTCCGCACCCCACTGCAATCGTTCACATCGACGCCTCGCCCGCTCGACGGGGTACCCCCCTTCGTATGGCACGGATCGATCCGCAGTCCCGAAATTGCCGAGCAGGCCGCCTATTACGGCGACGGCTTCTTCGCCAACAACATCTTCTGGCCGAAAGAGCACTTCCAGCGCCTGATTCGGCTGTACCGGCAGCGCTACGAGCACTACGGGCACGGCTCCGCCGACCAGGCCATTGTCGGTCTGGGCGGGCAGGTGTTCATGCGTAAGAACTCCCAGGACGCCGTCCGCGAATTCCGGCCCTACTTCGACAACGCGCCGGTCTACGGACACGGCCCGTCACTCGAGGATTTCACCGACCAGACCCCATTGACCGTGGGCAGCCCGCAGCAGGTCATCGACAAGACGCTGACCTTCCGCGAATCCTTCGGCGATTACCAGCGGCAGTTGTTCCTGATGGATCACGCCGGGCTGCCGCTGAAAACCGTGCTGGAACAGCTGGATCTACTCGGTGAGGAAGTGATTCCGGTGCTGCGCGAGGAATTCGCCGCTGGGCGACCGGCGCAGGTGCCCGACGGACCCACCCACGCCGCGCGCCTGGTCGCTCGCACTACCGCGGAGGTGAAGTCATGACCCGGATCGCCGTCGTCACGGCAGGGCTGTCACAGCCCTCGTCGACACGACTACTGGCCGATCGGCTCGCCGCCGCGACCGAACGGGCACTGGCCACCACCGGACAGCAGGTCGACTTCGATATCGTCGAATTACGGGACCACGCACACGAACTCGCCGACAACCTGCTGACCGGCTTCCCGGCCGCCGAGCTGCGCGCGGCCAGCGACCGGGTGGTGAAGGCCGATGCCTTGATCGCGGTCTCCCCCATCTTCACCGCCTCCTACAGCGGCCTGTTCAAGACATTCTTCGATGTCCTGGAACCGGATTCGCTGACCGGTATGCCGGTGCTGCTGGGCGCGACCGGCGGCACCGCTCGCCATTCCTTGGCGGTGGAGCACGCCATGCGCCCACTGTTCAGTTATCTGCGGGCGCTCACCAGCCCGACCGCCGTATACGCGGCGACCGAGGATTGGGGAGCGGACAACGGACTCGATACCCGTATCGACCGTGCCGCAACCGAATTCGCCGACCTACTGACCGGACGTCCCACGCGGCGCGTCCAGGACCCCTACGACAACCCCATCCCGTTCGAACAACTGCTCGCCAACAACTAGAGGAGAAACACATGACCGCCAGCACCACCGCCCTGACCGCCGGTACCTGGACCATCGATCCGGTTCACTCCACGCTCGCCTTCTCGGTACGCCATTTGATGGTGAGCAAGATCCGCGGCCGTTTCACCGACTTCTCCGGCAAGCTCGTTGTCGGCGAGGACGGTTCCGCGCAGGCCGACGCCGAGATTCGCGTCGACTCGGTGAGCACCGATAACCCGCAGCGCGACGCTCACCTACGCACCGCGGACTTCTTCGATGCGGAGAACTTCCCGGTCGCGACCTTCGAGGCCACCGGATTCCGGGTCAATGGTTCGGATTTCGTGGTCGAGGGCGATTTCAGCATTGCCGGTGTCACCAAACCGGTCACCCTCGATATCGAATTCCTCGGCGTGAACGCGGGTATGGGCCAGGGTCCGGTCGCCGGATTCGAGGCCACCACCGTCATCAATCGCCGCGACTTCGGCATCACCATCGATATGCCCCTGGCCGATGGCGGCGCGGTGATCGGTGACAAGATCACCCTGACCCTCGGCATCGAGGTCGTCAAGCAGAGCTGACCCGTCCCGGCGGATTGATCGAAGCGAGGAGCCATGAGCGAAACCACCGTCATCCAACGGCCCGACGCCAGCCCGCAGCACTACGAAATCAGTGTGGACGCCGAACACGCGGGATTGACCGCCTACGTGGACAACGACGAGCAGCGCATCTTCTTCCACACCGAGGTGGATGAGCGTTTCGCTGGTCAGGGACTGGCCAGCAAGCTCATCAGCGCCGCTCTCGCCGACACGCGCGCGGCGGGTAAGCGCATCGTCCCGGTCTGCCCGTTCGTCGCGAAATTCGTAGGCAAGCACCATGAATTCGACGATCTGGTGGATCCCGTGACACCGCAGGCGTTGGCCGCGGCCCAGGCCGCGCAGGCCTGATCCGACCTCGAGGTCGGATACGCAGCGAACCGACACGGGCCGGTTCACGCCACGGCAGGCCGCCGATGAAATCACGGATCCGGGCCCGAGCGACGACTAGCGTGACGCCCATGGCGCGGATTGTGGTGGTGGGCAGTGTCAATATGGATCTGGTGACGCGCGTGCGGCGGCGGCCGGAACCCGGCGAAACCGTGGCCGGGGAGGGATTCGCGCTGGTGCCCGGCGGAAAGGGTGCGAATCAGGCGATTGCCGCGCGACGGGCCGGGGCCGAGGCGGAGTTCGTGGGTGCGGTCGGCGATGACGTATTCGCGGCGGAACTGCGTCGGGTATTGAGCGATTCCGGCGTGGGAACCGAACAGCTGCGCACCGTCGCCGGGCCGAGCGGTGTGGCGGCGATAGTCGTGGACGGCGGCGGCGAGAACACCATTATCGTGGTCGGTGGGGCGAACGCGGCCATGACCGAGTTGACCCCGGCGGACCTCGACGCCATCGCCGCCGCCGATACCCTCATGTGCCAGTTGGAGATTCCGGTGTCGACCGTCCTCGCCGCCGCCCGGCACGCACGGGCACACGACACCACGGTGCTGCTGAATCCCTCACCGGTACGCGAACTGCCACCCGAGCTGTGGGCGGAGATAGATGTGGCGGTGGTCAATGAGGGCGAAGCCGCTCACCTCGGTACCGTCCTGAAAGCGGTCCCCCATGTGATCACCACCCTCGGCGCGGCCGGAGCGAACTACCGCGGAGCCGATGGCGAGACCCGTTCCCACCCGGGCGTTCCCGTCGAAGTGGTGGATACCACCGGCGCCGGCGACACTTTCACGGGCGCGCTGGCCGCCCACTGGCACGAGGGACCCGAGACCGCACTGTCCTGGGCCTGCACCGCGGGGGCGCTCGCCACCACCAAACTCGGTGCGAGCGCTTCGATTCCGACCCGCGAGGCTATCGAACAGGCCCTCGTCTGACGACCTACTCAGCGGAACTCTTCGGCATTGGCGACAGACCATTCGGCGAACGTGGTGGCGCGTCCGGTGAGGTCGGCGATGGTGGTGGTGGCGACCTGCGGGTGTTCGACCATGGCGGCCAGGCCGTCGACGTACCACTGCGCGAACTCGCCCATCGCCGGTTCGAGCAGCGCGACCGCCTCCCCGGGTGGCACCGTCACGAAAGAGATATCGCGGCCGAGTGCCTCACCCAACGCCAGCACCCGCCCTGCCCTGGTAATGGTTTCCGGGCCGGTGAGGTTGTAGGTCGCGCCGAGGTGTCCGGTGCCGAGCAGTACCGTCGCCGCCACCCGGGCGATATCGTCCATGGCGATCGGGGCGTTGGCGGCGGCCGGATACGGTTCGCGCACTTCGCCCGTCGTGCGGATCTGTTCGGCCCACATCACCGTGTTCTCCATGAACTCACCCGTGAACAGGTGTGTCCAGCCGACACCGGACTTCTCGACCGCCTGCGCGATGGGCAGCCAGTCGGTGGTTTCATCGCCGGAGAGATCGACAATCTGCCCGATCCCGGCCTGACGCGCCAGATCGACTACCTCGGTGACGGTTTCGAGGGCGGGTGCGAGATACATCCGGTCGACGCCCTCGAATGCCGCCGGCAGTGAGGACGGCCGCCGCAGGTAGCCCTCGACCACCTCCACCTCGGGCGGGAACGCGGTGCGTTCCGGGTGGTTCGATAGTGCGCGAATATCGTCGGCCCCCATGCTCACCAGGTGGTCTACGACCATTCGGCCGACACTTCCGGTGGCGCCTGTCACGAGAATCTTCATGCCCCCAAGCTAGGCGGCGCGCAGGATTCGCGCATATGGCAATTTCAGCGATTCATCCCCGCGTCGCGACGCTGTGGGCCTGACCGGTGTGCTGAGATACCAGCTCCGCCAACTGTTTTCCGGTGCGGTCCAGCGGCACCGTGGAGCGGGCGGCCAGCGACATGACGATCGCGCCCTCGACGGCCGCGACAATGGTGGTGGCCAGGGTGTCGGCCGTATCGGCTTCGACGTCCTCGGCGCGCAGGCGGTCGGCGATGATCCGTTCCCAGTCGGCGAAGGTCTGCCCGGCCGCGTCGGCGGCGGCGTCGGATTCCGAACGGCCGAGAGCGGCGGCGACTATCGGGCAGCCCGAGGTGAAGTCGCTGGCGATGAGGGTTTCGCGCCACATGGCGGGGAAAGCGGCGATAGAGGAGGCCACATCCGCACCGGCGGTCAAGGTGCGCATGAGGGCGCTGGAGGCTTCGCCCGCGGCGCGGGTGGCCTCGGCGACGAGTTCGGATTTGCCGCCCGGAAAGTTGAGGTAGACCGAGCGACGGGAGATGCCGCTGTGGTCGAGTAGCTGTGCGATCCCGGTGCCCGCGATGCCGTAGCGGCGCATGAGGTGAATCGCGCTGTCGATGAGCTTATCTCTGGCTCCCATGAGCACACCCCCTTCCCGCGTCGACGTCGTATTGCCATACTACGGCTTGTTCTAGACCAATCGGTGTACTACCGTCGGATTACACTGATCGGTCTACTCGGATCGTATTCACACCGCCATGAACGGGGCCCCAGCGATGACGACCCTGCACGATGCCCTGCCGCTGGCCTGCGGCCAGGCCCTCCCCAACCGAATTATGAAATCGGCCCTCAGCGAAGGGCTCGGCACCCCCGACCGCCGACCCGATGAGCGCCTGGAGCGGCTGTTCCGCCGCTGGGGCGCGGGCGGGTTCGGGCTCCTTGTCACCGGCAATGTCATGGTCGACGGCCGCCATCTCGGCGAGCCGGGCAATGTGGCCATCGAGGACGACCGGCATCTGGACGCGCTCACCCGATGGGCGAAGGCCGGCAAGGACGGCGGAACGCCGGTCTGGGTGCAGCTCAACCACCCCGGCCGTCAGGCCAATCCCCTGGTCACGCGCAATCGCCCGGTGGCACCATCGGCCATCGCGCTGACCATTCCCGGTCTGCCCGCCCCGCGGGCGCTGACCGAGGACGAGATCGTGGATATCATCGCCCGTTTCGGCACGGCCGCTCGGGTGGTGGAGGCCGCCGGATTCGATGGTGTGCAGATTCACGGCGCGCACGGATATCTGGTGTCGCAGTTCCTGTCTCCGCTGTCGAATCAGCGCACCGACGCCTGGGGTGGCGATCCGGAACGGCGGGCTCGGTTCGTACTCGAGGTGGTGCGATCGATTCGGGCACAGGTGAGTCCCGGTTTCGCCCTCGGCATCAAACTGAACTCCGCCGATTTCCAGCGCGGCGGATTCACCGAGGAGGAGTCGCAGACCGTTATTGCCCGGCTGGCGGCCGAAGCGGTGGATCTCATCGAAATCAGCGGTGGCAGTTACGAATCCCCCGCCATGATGGGTCGGCCGCAGACGGTGGGCGCCAGTACCCGGGCGCGGGAGGCGTACTTCCTCGACTACGCCGAAACGGTACGCCGCATTGCCGGTGCGACGCCGATCGCGGTGACCGGTGGCTTCCGGTCCCGGGCGGCCATGTCCGAGGCGGTCGACTCCGGCATCTGCGATATGGTCGGTCTCGGTCGCCCGGCGGCCGTATTCCCTACCGCCGCAGCCGATCTGCTCACCGGAGCCACGGATGCGCTGCGCCCGCCGCAGATCTCGCTCAATCTACCGCCCCGCCTCGGCACCAATAGCAATCTCAAGGCCTTCGACGGTGCTCTCGACCTGCAGTGGCACACAGACCAATTGCATCTGATCGGGTCCGGTGCGGATCCCGACCCGGCCCGGTCCCCGTGGCGTACCGCCGTGATGATGGTGCGCCATCACGGTGTAGATGCCTTCCGCTCCAAGCGGTCTCCCGCACCGAGCTCCCCCGCCGATCGCGCGGCCCGCAAGTTCCGCAGGGAGCGCGCGCTGGGTCGCTACATCATGAACCCGACGGTTCGCGCCCTGGACCGCATCGGTGTGCGCACCGCCCTCGCGACCGAGATCGAAACCATCGGCCGTAAGTCGGGCCAGCCGCGTCGAGTTCCGGTATCGGTGCTGTTCGACGAGGACGGCGCGTGGATGATCTGCCAGCACGGTATGCGCTCGGGCTGGGGCCTCAATATCAGCGCCAATCCGGAAGTTAGGGTGCGCCAGGGTGATCGGTGGCGCACCGGCACTGCGGTGCTGCTCCCCGAGGACAATGTGGTGGCCCGCGCCCGCACCTTCGCGCCGCATCCACTGCTCGCGCCGCTGGCCCGATCCATGTTCGCCGTTCTGGAGACCACACCGATATCGGTGCGAGTCACCTTCCCAGACTCGAGCCGGTAGCGGGACCGCGCAAGCCGTCACGGCCCAACCACCCTCACCCCGTCATTCGCCGTCATTCCGGCGCGCTTTTGGCCGGAATCCACCCTCTGGCAGGTAGTGGATCCCGGCCAAAAGCATGCCGGTATGACGGAGGGAGACACGCCGGTATGACCCGGGGGGGGGGAGACACGCCGGTATGACGGGGCGATCGGAGCACGCCGGAATGACGGGAGACAGCCCGGATGACAACTGGGTGAGCGGGCCGCGCGCTACAACTCCGGTCGGACCAGGATCTGGATGTGATCCTCCGGATTGCGCAGCGACTCAATGGCTCCCGCGACGCCGTCCAGCCCGACCTGATCGGTGATCAGCGATGCCGCGTCCACGGTGCCGTCGGCAATGCGCTGCAATGTCTTCGCGTATTCCTCGTGCGGGTACACCATGCACATCTGCAGTGAGATGTCCTTGTAGATACCCACGATCGGCCGAATGACGTCATCGGTCATGACCGCGCCGATTTGCAGGATCTTGGTTTCGCGCGGGCATTTGTACATGAGTTCGTTGAGCAGTCCGGGCACCGAGGCGCACACCCAGATGTGCAGCTGCTGGCCGGGCGAGGCCAGCTCCTGCCACACCTCGAGGGGATCCTCGACCGCCGGATCCACCACCCGGTGCGCGCCGAGCCGCAGCGCGGCCTCCCGCCGCAGCTTGGCGGGATCGGAGGCGACAATGGGCGCGACGCCGCGTTCGACCAACGCCGCCACCGCACCCAAACCGACCGGGCCGCAACCGATCACAATCCCGGTACCTTCCGGCCCGATACCGGTGCGGGCCACATTGCCGAAGCCGACCGCCAGGGGTTCGGTCATGGCGGCGACGTGCGCCGGGACATGGTCGGGAATGGGTTCGAGCGCCATGGCCTGCAACACCATGCGCTCGCCGTACCCGCCCGGAAAGTCATTGGAGTAACCGACGCCGTGGATACCGCCCGCCGTATCGAGCGCCCACGGCAGGGCAACGACATTCTGCCCCTCGACGAATGCGGTGTCCGGCCCCGCGCCGATGACCCGGGCTGCCAGCTCATGCCCCATGACCAGGTCGCGGTGCGGATCGAACAGGAAGGTCGGCACACCGCTGTCGCGCGAGGCCTGCAGGAACTCATCGGTGTAGTCGAGGGCCTGCTTATCCGATCCGCACACACCGCAGGCAATGGTTTCCACCAGCACCTGTCCGGGTCCGGGTACCGGTTCCGGCACGTCGTCGACGACGAGTTTCCGGTCGCGCATTACTACCGCACGCATATCACTGTCCTTCCGTACCGGGTTGTAGAGCGGCGGCGAGTGCTTGGCCGTGCCGCTCGAAGGCGGCCTCGACACCGGCCCGCATACCGGACATGAGCCGTTCGCTATTGGCATTCGCCCAGTCCAGGGAGGCGATGCGATTGCGGTTCGCGCCGGTGAAGTGCGGGATGACGTGTTCGGCGAACAGACGTGCCGATCGCCGGGTGGCATCCCAGTCGCCGATATTCAGGGCCAGCTGCAGGAAGGTGCCGAAACCGCCGGACTGTTCGGTGAGCGCCTCGATGGCGGCGATCGCATCCTCCGGGGTGCCGATGACCGCGCGACCGAACGCCGGGAAGCCCGGTCCGGTCCACTGTTCGACGGCTTCGGCGGCGGTATCACCCCACGGCACCTCCATACCGCTGAGCCGCTTGATGTACTCCACGAGATGTCCGACGCCCCATTCGGCTTCACGTCGCGCCTGCTCCCGCGTCTCCGCGATATGCATGGGCGCCACCAGCCGCCAGTTGGCGCGGTTCACCGCATGACCGTTGTCGGCCATGGTCTTCTCGTAGACCTTCCAATTCGGCAGCAGCGCCTCGTAACCGCTCGGGTCGGAGGCGGCGAGGGAGAGCAGGCCCGCGCCGTGGCGTCCGGCCAGCACCGCGCCCGATGGTGAGATCGTCGATGCCACAGCCATTTCCAGACCGCCCGGCTGATAGGGCAGCAGTTGCAGGCGCGCTTCGTTGAGCTCGAACCAATCCGTCTTGGCGGTCACCACATCGCCGCGGAACAGTTGCGCGAGTACATCCATGGACTCGTGCATCATGTCCCGCTGCCGCGGCTGCGGAACGCCCATCATCGAAGCGTCGGAAGCCAATTGGCCCGGTCCGATACCCATCATCAACCGACCCTTGGTGAGGTGGTCGACCAGGCACAGCCGGTCGGCCAGCATCATCGGCTGGTGGTACGGCAGCGAATTCACACCGGTGCCGAGTCGAATGTGGGTGGTGCGCTGGGCGGCGGCGGCCAGGAATACCTCGGGGGCGGCAATGATCTCCATACCGGCCGAATGGTGTTCGCCCACCCAGGCTTCGGCGTAGCCGAGCCGGTCGGCCAGTTCTACCAGTTCCAGGTCACGCTGGATTTGCAGGGTCGGATTGCCGTCGAGGGGGTGATACGGCGCGATGAAGAATCCGAACCGGGTGGGTTCGGGTGCGGTGGGCTGATTCAATTTTGGACGCTCCTTTGCGCGTATGCAGTTGTGGGTCGAAACCTCTACGGGGTCGAGTCCGGGCGGAGGGCTAGCCCCTGGCCCATTCGTGGCCCCAGTAGCTGTCGGCAGTCATTTCCTCGGCGACATGGTCCGGGCCGACGAGCATGCCCTCGCAGCCGAATTCGAGATCCCACCCGCCCGGGGTGCGGACGTAGAAGGAGATCATCTTGTCGTTGGTGTGGCGGCCCAGCGTGGACGAGAGGTGGTAGCCCGCCTTGGTGACGCGGTCCAGGGCCCGGCCGACATCGTCGAGGGCGTCGACCTCGACCATGACGTGCACGATGCCCGGACCGTCCGGACGGCTGCCCGGTATCAACGCGAGGCTGTGGTGGCGCGGATTGACGCCCATGAACCGAATCCAGATCGGATGGTCGGGCGGACCGACGCGGAAGGAACCACGGGACGCGAAATCCAGGACCTCCGTATAGAACCGGCGGGCGGACTCGATATCGCGCACCGGCAGCACCACATGGCCGAGGCCCAGATCACCATTGACGAACCGTGCGCCGTATTTGGTGAGGACCGGGCTGTGGTCGAGCAGTGGACCGTGAAACACCTCGATGGTGAAACCGGACGGGTCGGTAAAGCTGATGGCCTCTTCGACATGCCGGTTGGCCGCCTCGGCGAGCGACAGCGGTGTCACCGCGACACCGGCCTTCTCCAAGGTTTCGCGAACCAGGCCGAGGGATCCGCTGTCGGCGACCTGCCAGCCGATTGCGAGAACTTCATCGCGCTCACCGGGCACCAACTCGAAGCGATAGGTGTGCTCATCGGTGCGCAGATAGACGGACTCCGCGTTGGGCCCGTTCCCTTCGGCGAAACCGATGGTGTCGAAGGCGAATTCGCGCCAGGCTTGCACATCGGCGATGCGGGCGCGTACGTAGCCGAGCGAGCTGAAGGCAGCCATGTTCTCTCCTCGCGGTTCAGGAATAGGTGACGGATACGTCGTCGGTGACCGGAACGGCTTGGCAGGCCAGCACATAGCCGTCGGCCAGGTCCTCGTCCTCGAGAACCTCATTGCGCCGCATCGTCACCGCGCCGGACACCACTCGGCACACACAGGCGCTGCAGGCGCCCTCGCGGCACGAGTACGGTGCTTCCAAGCCCTTGGCGAGCAGCACATCCAAGAGTGTCTGCTGCCGCGGCCAGGTGATTTCGTGGTTTTCGCCGTCGAGTTCGACCTCGACGGTGGCATTGTCACCGACCGCGACGGCGGCCTCCAGGTCGAGCGGTGCGGCCGCGTCGGCGAACGGATCGCCGGACAGGGATACGAACTTCTCCAGGTGCACCCGGGTGCGTTCCGCGCCGAGGGCGGTCATGGCCGCGCCCACCGCGTCCATGAACGGGCCGGGACCGCAGACGAAGACTTCCCGGCTCGCCCATGGACGAGCTACCGCGGCCAATTGCGCAACGGTCGGCAGGCCCTGCACAGCTTCGAGCCAGTGCCATACAAGCAGTCGATCCGGGTGCGCCGCAGCGAGTTCGGCGAGTTCGGCGGCGAAGATCACCGAATCGGCATCGCGATTGGCGTAGAAGAGGGTGATATGGCCGGTGCCCTCGGCCAGTACGGCTTTCAGGATCGACAACACCGGAGTGATACCGCTACCCGCGCCGAAGAGCAAGAGGTCGGTATCCAACGACCCCGGCGTAAACAGCCCGGCGGGCGGCAACACCTCCAGGGCCATACCCTCGGTGGCGTTGTCGCACAACCAGTTCGAGCCGTAGCCGTCCGGAGTACGTTTGACGGTCACCTTGAGCGGGCCACCCTCGTGCGGTGCGCTGGACAGCGAATAGCACCGGCTCACCGAACCGGTCATATCACTGGGAATGCGCAGCGTCAGGAATTGTCCGGCCCGGTAACCGAATCGATCGGCATGCGCGGTATCCGGCGTGAGCTCGAGTGATACCGCGTCATGTGTCTCACGCACTACCCGCACGACTCGCACCGACGCGACACCGCTGGCCGATGCTTCGAGCACCTCTGCCGGTTCGAGTTCTGTCACCGTTCCCATCCGCGTTCCCAGTTCCGTTCCTGAGTTGTTCGATCTCGGTCGATTCGTGCCCGACGCACATCGTCATTCCGGCGTGTTCTTGGCCGGAATCCACACTGTGGGAGTTGCTCGAGCGGTGGATCCCGGCCAAAAGCACGCCGGGATGACGGGGCGTATCCACTCCGGCGTGATGAGAGAGTCGCTCATGCCAACGTCCTTCCGCGCGTATGGACGTCGAAGTCCCGAGTGTTGACGGTCAGCGCACCCGACTCGACGGCGTGGTCGATGCTGGCCCGCAGCGCCTGGCAGGTGTGCGAGTTCACCCCGCTGCCGGACAGTTCCGTGCACGCCGCGACGGCCGCGTTATTCCACTGCACGCTGGTGTGCTGCGGGCTGAACTTCTCCGCCAGCACGCATGTCCCGCAGGACCGGCACGAAACCTGTTCCATGGCAGTCGCTCTCAGCCCTGAGCCGAGGCGGTTTCGGCGCGCTTGGCCAGATTGTCGGCGACCTCGGCCTCCCACGCGGTGACCGCGCGCGTGGTGTCCACCTCGAATTCGAACCGGGCGGTCATCTCCTCCGTCACGTCGGCGACATCGGTGTAGAACTGCTCGTACCAGCGACGCAACTGGTAGACCGGCCCGTCCTCCTCGCACAGCAGCGGATTGTTGATGCGCGACTTGCGCTTCCAGATATTGGCGTCCTGCTCGAAGCCCTTACCCAGACCGCCCGCGAACTTATTGGCGATATCGAGGGCCTGCTCCTCGGGGAGTCCGGCGGGCTTCTTCACGATCGCGCCGTACTGCAGCACGAACTGGTTCTCCGAGACCGGGTAGTGGCAGTTGATGAGGTAGCCCTCGACCGTCAGCCCGGCGCTTTCGCTCTTCAGGTAGTCGATCATGTAGGAGGGGCCGTAGTAGGACGCCTCCGATTGCAGAACATTCTTGCCGCCCAGCGCTTTCGCGGTTTCGCCCATCATGTCCTCGCGTGAGATGGAGGTCATGTACTGGCTGGCGGTGTGGCCGGAGAAGACATTCTTGAAGAAGGTCGGGAAGCCGTAGTGCACGTAGAAGAAGTGCGCCATGTCGACCACGTTGTCGATAACCTCGCGGGCATTGGCGTCGACGACCATGGTGTTCCAGGTCCAGTCGGTCCACTCATCGCTGAACGCGCCGTCGATACGCGGAATACCGATATCGGCGGGCGGCTGCTTGTTCTCCGGGTCATTCCACACGAAGAGCTGCTTATTCTCCTCGAGTGTCGGCCACGCCCTGGTGCGGGCCAGCGGCGGCACCCGGCGCGCGTATGGAATGCCGGTGCACTTCCCCTTGCCGTTCCAGCGCCAATCGTGGAATGGGCAGGCGAGGGAATCGCCCTTTACGGTGCCGTCGGCCAAATTGCCACCCATATGGGGGCAGTAGGCATTGAGTACATTGAGCGCGCCGTCCTCGCTCGCGAACACCACGATTTCGGTGCCGAAAGCCTTGATGGCGTGTGGCTTTCCGTCGCGGAAGGAATCGGCCAGACCCAGGCAGTGCCAGCCGCGCGCGAATCGAGTAGGCGGAGCGCCCGCATCGATAACTCGCACTTCACCGTCCGTGGTGGTCATGTGAATTCCTCTCCTAGCGTTGATTTCGATGGTCGCGGCCGGTGTGATGGCGATGACAGCCGAGTCCCACTGGCCGGGAGGTTGCTACTGGTGTGCGAGACGCAGCTACTGCGCGGCCAGACGCCCGAAGTCCGCCCGGTAGAACAGCAGCGGCGTCGCGTCGGAATGCTCGTTCAGACCGGTCACCCGGGCGATGACAATGGTGTGATCGCCGCCGTCGACCTCGTCGTGCAATTCGCAGTCGATGGTGGCCAGCGCACCGGTCAATAGCGGTGAGCTATTGCTGGAAGCGATCCAGTCCACGCCCGCGAACTTATCCGCGCCGGAACGCCCCAACCGACGGCAGATGTCGATCTGGTGGTCGGCCAGGATATTCACGCAGAATCGGCCCGCGCGCCGGATGCGCGGCCACGTACTCGAGGTCTTCGCGGGGAAGAAACTCACCAACGGCGGGTCGATGGACAGCGATGCGAAGGACTGACAGGCGAAGCCGACAGGTTCGCCGTCGTCGAGGGCGGTTATCACCGTAACCCCAGAACAGAACCGTCCGAGTACGGCCTTGAAGGCCGTCGCATCGATCGCCGGGGCTTGTGCAAGCACCGGTTCCACGGCGCCTCCTTATTTCGATCCGAAATATAGCTACCAGTCATGACAGCAGGTCGGGGCGTGGCGGCGTCAATATCGGGGTTCGGTCACCGAGACACGGATCCGTAGAAACTACGTAGTTCCCCCGATTCCCCAGCGTGTGGCGCGGGGCACTGTGATGGGTAGCACAAGGTCCGAAACCGGCACATGCCTAATCGGAATGTTCCTAGACTGGATATGAACCAACGGAGGTACATATGTCCGTCGTCCTGCTCCCTCCGGCGGAGACACGAAACCCAATGCGCGCCAAGGAATCCCGTAGCATCGGCGAAGTGCCGGTCTCGATGATCGAGCGAATGACGCTCATCCTGGACGCTTTCGACGCCTCCACCCCGACGCTCACCCTGCTCGGCCTGGTCGAGCGCACCGGGCTGCCGCGTTCGACGGTTCATCGCATTCTGGATCAGATGATCAAGCTGCGCTGGCTGGCACACACCTCCGGTGGCTACCGCCTCGGTATGCGTGCCCTGGAACTGGGCGGACTCACCGCCGACCACAATGAGATTCGCGATGCCGTCAGCCCGCTGCTGCACGAGTTGAGCCAGCGCACCGGCATGGTCGGTCACCTCGCGGTGCTCGACGGGCGCGATGTGGTCTACCTGGACAAGGCCGGGGGCCGCTTCGCCGCCAGTTTGCCGACCCGGCTCGGCGGCCGGATGCCCGCGCACGCGACGGGTGTCGGCAAGGCCATGCTCGCCTGTCTGGAACCGAATATCGCCGAGGCCGCGGTCCGCTCCCGGTTGCCGCGCCTGACCCCGCGCACGATTTGCGAGGCGGACGCACTCAACCGTGAACTCCAGCAGATCCGCATGCGGCAGGGCGTGGCCATCGACCGTGAAGAGGCCGTCGTCGGAATCGCCTGCGTGGCAGCGCCGCTCCGTGGTCGCGGTGCCGCTCCGGCCGCCATCTCGCTATCCGGTCGCGCCGACGCCATGAGCTTCGACCGACTGGCCCGCGTCGTCCTCGAGGTCGCGCACGAGGCCGGCCGCACCCTGTTCCCGCGTCGTGCCCACTGGCGCTGACCCGAAGCTACCCGGGGGTACATTTCAGTGATGACCGATGGCGCTTCCGCGCGGCCCGACCTGCCGACCACCTCCTGGGCCGTCCTCGGAATGCTCTCGCACGCAGAGGAATTGTCCGGCTACGACCTGAAGAAGTGGGCCGACTGGAGCCTGCAGTTCTTCTACTGGAGTCCATCGTTCAGTCAGATCTACGCCGAACTCAAACGCCTCGAGAAATACGGTTACGCGACGTCCCGGACCGTGGTGTCCGAGGACGGTATGCGCGGTAAACGTATGTACGCCATTACCGACTCCGGGCGCGAGGCCGCATCCCACTGGGTGAACCACGCGCCCGTGGAGCCGCCCGTACTGAAACACAGCGTTATGCTGCGAGCCTGGCTCGGACATCTGGCCGAGCCGGATCGAATGCGCGAAATCCTGACCCGGCACATCGAATACACCGAAACGATGCAGCGGCGGGCACAGGCGGATGCGGACGGCGCGGAAGTCAATCCGGATTGGGCATATCCGAGTGCGGTATTGCGCTGGTGCGTAAAGCATTACGAGGCCGAGAAGGAATTCGCTGAAGAGCTGCTGGCCGACCTGGACAAATTGGCGAGGAAGCGTAACCACCGGAAGGCGATCGGGAAGCAGAATTCCAACAATTCCCACTGACCGGATCGACTTATTCTCGGCGATCTCCCGGTGTGACACGGTTCACGACATCGTGTTACCTACCCACCTGGAGGACGCATTATGTCCACCTCCGTCGAAACCACGGCGTTACCCGACGTCGGCGATGAGGACACCGGCCGTCTCGACGGCGCATCGAAGTTCCGGATCTTTTCTGTCCTCGCGGTGATCGTGCTGTTCACCGAGGTCGCACCCATGCAGTACGTCATGGTGTCGGCGGCGTTGCGTCAGATCGCTCCCACCTTTCCCACGCAGGGCGCGAATCTGAACTGGGCCATCATTATCTTCGGTGTCGTCGGTGCCGCGACCTCACCGCTGATCGGGAAGCTCAGCGATATCTACGGCAAGAAGCGGATGTTCCTGGTCTGCGGTGTGCTGTTCATGATCGGCTGCGTCATCTGCGCGGTCACCAGCAATTGGATGCTGTTCCTGATCGGCCGCGGCCTCCAGGCGACGGCCATCGCGACCGCGGTCATCTCCTACGGACTCATTCGAGATCTCATGCCGCGCCATCTGGTTCCGGTCGGAATCGGCGTAGCGGCAACCGGTCTGGGCATCTCCGCACTCGCCGGTCCGCTCATCGGCGGCTGGATCGTGGAGCACAACAGCTGGCGGGCCATCTTCTGGTTCCTGTTCATCTTCACCGTGGTGATGATTCCGCTGGTGATGGTCGTGGTGCCCGAGTCGAAACTGCGGGTGCCACAGAAGCTCGATGTGATCGGCGCGGCGCTGCTGGGCTCGGGCGCGGTGCTCACCCTCATCTATCTGGACAACGGTCAGGCGTGGGGTTGGACCAAGCCCGGTTCGCTGGTCTGGTTGATCGGTGGTTTGGCGCTGCTCGCACTGTTCCCGATCGTGGAAATGCGGGTCAAGCAACCGATTATGGATATGAAGCTGCTCTTCACGCCGCGGGTGAGCGTCGTGTTGTTCATTGCCCTGCTGGCCTCGTTCATGATCGGCTTCCAGTCCTACGCCGTCGGCTATATGACGCAGTCGCCCCCGCAGGCCACCGTGGTGACCGAGATCGAGGCAGCCACCTTCGAGCAGGTCAAGGCGGGCGCACTCGCTCAGGCGCAGGGGCAGGCCGAAGCCATGGCGAAGGCGCAGCTGCCACCGGGCGTCGAACTGCCGCCGGGTTCGGTGACGGTGCCCGAGGACGCGGTGCTGTCCCAGCTGCCGCCGAATATGGTTCAGGTACAGATGAATCCGGGCTATAGCTACGGTGAGGGCTTCACTCTGCTGAAATTCGCCACCCACATAGCCCTGGCCCAGGCCGTCATCGCCATGATCTTCGGCCTCGTCGCCGGATTGTGGATCCGCCGATCCGGAGCGCGGGCACCACTGATCCTGGCCCTGGTCATCTTTGTCGGCTCGGCGGTCGCCTATGCCGTCCTCGGCCACGGCTGGGTGACCTTGGCCCTGATCAGCGCGGTCTTCGGGATCGCGTTCGGTATCTACTACGCGGCCACCCCCAACCTCATAGTAGAGGCGGTACCCGCGAAACAGCAGGGCGTCAGTGCGGGCATGCTGGGCGTCATGCAGGCCATGGGCGTGGCCATCGGCCTGGCGGTGGCAACCGCTTTCCTGCATGCCAATCCGGTGAAAGCGGATGTGACGGTAACCGGCGCCCCGACGGTCACCCAGGATATTCCGCTGGTGTTCGCCGATAGCGGTTACGTGATCACCTTCTGGTTCATTGCCGGTACCTCACTCATCGCCCTGCTCGGCGCGATCTGGATGAAGCACGGCCGCACCCCGGCCACCGGCGGCACGGCCCACTGAACCCACAACTGAATACACAACTGAACAGCCAGCGGCCCGGAGGCCTGTCATCTCCGGGCCGTTGGTCATTTCCTTTCCGCTGAGCGGGACCTGACCTCGCTGTTCTCCGGCAAACATATTTCTATTTGAAATACACGTCAGAGAGGTGGTCGACGATGACCGGTGAACTCGATGCGATCGCTGTCGCGGTGGCCGCGATCGCGCGCGGCGGCATGGTGCTCGTAGTGGATGACGAGGATCGCGAGAACGAGGGTGATCTGATTCTCGCCGCCGAGAGGGCGACACCGGAGAACATCGCCTTCATGGTGCGCCACACCAGCGGCGTGGTGTGCGTGCCGATGGCGGGTGCGGATCTGGACCGGTTGCGACTGCCGCCCATGACAACGGTCAACGAGGACCCCAAGGGAACCGCGTACACCGTCTCGGTGGATGCGATTTCCGGTGTGAGCACCGGCATTTCGGCCGCCGACCGCGCTCGGACCATGCGACTGCTGGCTGATCCGCGCACCGGACCCGAGGAGCTCTCGCGGCCGGGTCATGTATTCCCGCTGCGCGCCGATCCCCGTGGGGTACTTGGCCGTCCGGGGCATACCGAGGCCGCGGTGGACCTCATGCGACTGGCCGGGCTGCGACCCGCCGGAGTCATTGCCGAGGTGGTAGTCGATGACGGCTCCATGGCGCGCCTGCCCGAACTACTGGTGATGGCGCGTGAGTACGACCTGCCGATTATCTCCATCGCCGATCTCATCGAGCACCGAAAAAGCCTGGAGCACGGAATTTCTCGGGTGGTCGAGACGCGGCTCCCCACCCCCGCGGGGGATTTCCAGGTGATCGGATACGCCGATGAGCATTCCGGCGCTGAACACCTCGCCCTGGTCTATGGCGATCCATCCGGCGCCGACGTGCTCACCCGCGTCCATTCCGAATGCCTGACCGGCGACGCCTTCGGTTCGCTGCGCTGCGATTGCGGAGAGCAACTCGATGCCGCGCTGGCGGCTGTCGCCGCGGCGGGCCGCGGTGTGGTGGTCTACCTGCGCGGTCAGGAGGGCCGGGGCATCGGTCTGCTGAACAAGTTGCGCGCCTATGAATTACAGGATGATGGGGCCGATACCGTGGATGCCAATGTGCGACTCGGACTGCCCATCGATGCTCGTGACTACGGCGCCGCCGCGCGCATACTGGCGGATCTCGGTGTGCGGTCGGTGCGGCTGCTCAGCAATAACCCGGCCAAGCAATCCGGACTGGAAGCGCACGGTATCGCGGTCGCGGACCGGATCCCGCTGCAAACTCAGCCGACCGAACACAATGTCCACTATCTGCGCACCAAGCGGGACCGGATGCGACACCAACTGACCGAGGTCGATACCGCCGTCGGCTATTCCTGAACGGACCGCCTTCCTCGTCATTCCGGCGTGCTTTCGGCCGGAATCCACACCTCAGCAGTAGTGGAACCCGGCCAAACATGCCGGGATGACGGGCGGTGTGCCGACACCGCCCCTTCAACCTCAGTAGTGAGGCGTGGCGCTGGCCAATACGGTGTCGATACGCGCGGCCATGCCGCGTCCGGCGGCATGCAGTGGTTCCGCCGAGCGCAAGGTGCGACTGAGGATGAACGCGCCCTCCAGCGCGGACAGGAATGCCAGGATGAGTTCGCGGGCGTCGGATTCCACCAACCCCCGCCGTACGAAATAGCCTGTGCCCTCCTCGATCCAGGATCCGATGACCTCGGCGGCGACCTCCCGCAGCTCCGGCTCGCTATCGGAGATCTCCCCCGCGACCGTGCCGACCGGACACATATTCAGCCATCCGCCCTGCTCGATGGTTTCGGCCGCGGCGGCGAAGGCGGCGGGCACGGCCTCGCGCAGATCGTCGTACGGGTCCATCAACAGTGGCAGCAGCTGGATATAGGCCGCGCCGGAGGTGCGCAGCGCCTCGGCCGCGATCTGCGCCTTACCTCCTGGGAAGTGGTGGTACAGCGAGCCCATCGGCGCGCCCGAGGCAGCGGTGATCTGTTTGACGGTGATCGCGCTGTAGCCCTGCACCCGCATGAGCTCCGCGACCGCCGTGACGAGGCGATCGCGGGTACCTGTTGACATCTTCTCGGTCACCCCCACAGACTAGAGCAAATACACTAGAGCAAATGCTCTACCGGAGGAGTGGTATGGCTACCGTCGATATTCCCGCAGGTCGAATCCACTATGTCGAACACGGCGAGGGGCCGCCGGTGGTGCTGCTGCACGGCCTTTTGATGAATCACACAGTGTGGGACCCGGTACTCGACCGGCTGCCCGAGGGGTTCCGGTACGTCCTGCCGGATCTGCCGCTGGGGGCACATCCGGAGCCGATGCGCCCGGATGCGGACCTGAGCCTGCGGGGGCTGAATCAGCTCATCGCGGATTTCCTGACCGCATTGGATCTGCGCGATGTGACGCTGGTGCACAACGATTGGGGCGGGGGCCTCTTCCTCACCGCCTACGGCCTCGATGATCGGGTCGGCGCGCTGATCATCACGCCCAGTGAGGCCTTCGACAACTTTCCGCCGGGGCTGCCGGGCAAGACCGCGAAACTCGCGGCGTATCTGCCCGGCGGAGTGTGGTTGGCACTGAAGCAGCTACGCGTCTCCTGGCTCCGCAGCTCGCCGCTCATGTTCGGATGGATGGCGCGCCGACCACTCTCGGACGAGATGGTGGACGGCTGGACCGAACCCGGACTGCGCGATAAGCGGATCCGCCGAGACCTGCTCTCCTACACTCGATCCGGTTTCACGACGGCAGAGCTCATTGCCAATACCGAAGCGCTGCGGAACTTCTCGGGCGAGGCTTTGATCCTCTGGTCCTCGGCCGACAAAGTCATGCCACGCGAGCACGGCCGCCGTTTGGCCGAACTCATCCCGAAGGGTCGACTGGTCGAGATCGACAACGCCTACGTGCTGTCCATGCTCGATCGCCCCGACGCCGTCGGGTCTGCCATATCGTCATTCCTCACGGGAGCCGCCGCTCACTGAGCCACTTACGGGCGCGGGTGGCGGAGGCTCGCGATAGCCAGGCGTCCTGTATCACCTCGGTGAGCTCCTGCGGGGTGAGCTCGCCGATATGGCTGCCGCGCAACAACACCGAGAGGTGCCCGTCGAAGTGCGAGGTGGTGAAGAACGGGGAGTCGGGGTCCTGAGTGAGAGCGAGCTTGTCGGACTCCGAGGGTACCCAGAAGATGATTACGTCGTCGTAGCGTTCACCGGTCTCGGGGTCGACGGCATCGCGACTCGGAGTGCGAAAGTAGATAAAGGACTTCCCGCCGACCTGGTAGATCGGATTGCCGTTCGGCCCGTGCAGCAGGGCGACGTGCGGCATACCCTGGGCGCGCTCATGCACATCGTCGAGGCGGGCCCCGCGCGATTCACTCGGCACGGCGTCGATTCGAGGTCGAACCCGGGCGATTCTTTCGACGAATTTCCGTCGCGGCCTCGTCGGCGACCGTATTCACAACCGCGTCCAGGTCGGCGAAATCTTTATAGAAGAAGGGCTCGGTCACCCCGGCCCGACGGCAAATCTCCGCCACACTGAGCGCATCCGCACCCTGCGTTTCGATAATCTCGCGAGCCGCGGCCAGTATCGCGATACGGCGTTCGGCCCGCCGCTGTCGCTCGGAGAACCCCGGTCGCGCCCGTCCAGTCACACCCCGAGGCTACGCGGAGAACTAATGCGCGGTACACATCACCGATCCGGGTATATCGGACAGCCCTCAACTGGTTGCCCTGTTCGGCGGTCGATCCGGTGTAAGCGTCGGCACATCGCGCTTACCACACGGTCGCGAACTGGATTTATGGCCGGTCACTGGTCGCAATGGCGAGCGATCCCTTAGGTTGGGGCCATGGCGCGGCGTGTCACCGGAAACCTTCCTTCGGAGGTCACCAGTTTCGTCGGGCGCCGCGATGAGCTGGCTACCGCGAAACGGCTACTGCCGTCGACGCGAGTGCTGACTCTGCTCGGCCCGGGCGGGATGGGTAAGACCCGGCTCTCACGACAGGTCGGGCAATTGGTGGCTCGCGCATTTCCGGATGGCGTGTGGCTGGTGGAGCTGGCCGATGTGCTGGATCCGAATATGGTGACCCTGAGCGTCGCCGAGACTTTGGAACTGCGTGACGAGACCTCGGCCCCGCTGCCCCGGCTCACCGAATTTCTCGCCAATAAGCGGCTGCTGATCATTCTCGACAATTGTGAGCATCTCATCGATGCCTGTGCGGCCCTGGTCGGGCGAATTATCGCGACCACACCGGATGTGCGCGTGCTGGCCACCAGCCGGGAGGTGCTGGGTATTCCGGGCGAACAGGTGATGCCGGTGCCGCCGCTGCCGGTGCGGGGAGCCGGTGTCGGAGAAGACAGCGACGCCATGCGACTGTTCGTCGAACGTGCCGCCGCGGCCAATCCCGGCTTCGCCGCGTCCACCGCCAACCGGGCCACGCTCGCCGAGATCTGTGGGCGATTGGAGGGTATGCCACTGGCCCTGGAGCTGGCCGCGCTGCGCCTGCGGATGTTCACTCCCGAACAGATACTGGCGCGGTTGGACGACACCATGGAGTTGCTGAGCGCCGGACCGCGCACCGCACCGCAGCGCCAGCAGACCATCGAAGGCGCGATCCGCTGGAGCTACGACCTGTGCACTCCTGCCGAACAGCGGCTGTGGGAACAGCTTTCGGTATTCGCGGGTGGATTCGACATCGACGCCGCGGAGGCGGTGTGCGATCTGGGTGGCGCATCGATCATGGAGGCGCTCACCGGGTTGGTGGACAAGTCGGTGCTGACCCCGCGCTATGACGGTGCGGTGGGCCGGTACTCGATGTTGGAGCCGATCCGGCAGTTCGCGGCCGACCGGCTTACCCAGCGCGGCGATGAGGCGGCGGTGCGGGCTCGACACCGCGAGCACTACCGGCAACTGGCATTGCGCGGGCAGACCGCGTACTGGACGGGCGAGGATGTGGCCTGGTTCAGAGATCTCGCCCGCGAACACGCCAATCTCCGTGCGGCACTGCGCTCGGGGCTCCGCGATGATCCGCTCGAAACCATGGAGACCGTGAGCGTGCTGCGGCCGTTCTGGGAGCACCATCGGTTCCTGTTGGAGGGCTACCGCTGGCTCACCGAAGCCCTGGACCGCAATCCGGAACCCACCCGAGCGCGGGCCCGGGCACTGTCGTCGGCGGCTTCACTGGCCGCGCTGCTCTCGGATCGGGCATCGGCCGCCCGCCTGGTGGCCGAATGCCTGGAACTGGCGACGTCACTCGGCACCACCGACATCATGCCGGAGATCAATCTCGATCGATCCCTGCTGGCCTTCACCGAGGGCGATGGCGCGCAGGCACTGCAGCTGGCGCGCAGGGCCATCGAACTCGCCGCCGACGGTGGCCAGCCCGCCATTGAAATGGACAGCCACGCATTCGCGTTCATGTGCGCGGAGGTGACATCGGCTCCCGGCGGTCCCGAGATCGCCAAACGTTTCCTCGAACTCACCGAAGCCACGGGTTCGCACCTACTGGGCGGCCTGGCCCTCTGGACCGTGGGCATTGTCCATTGGCGTCGAGGCGACCAGGACACCGCCGCCGAATTCCACGGCCGCGCAATAGAACAGCTGGCCCTTTTCGAACGCTGTGTGTGGCTCGCTTCGGCGTTCGACGGACTTGCGTGGACCGAGGCCGCCCGTGGCGATCTCGACCGTGCTGCCCGCCTCATGGGCGCGGGGGAAACCTTGCAGCGCAGCACAGTGCTGCTGGCCCATCACATTACCGGCGTCATCGCCGACGAGGAACGTCGCCGAGTACGAGAGGTGCTGGGCGAGAAGGCTTTCCGTGAAGCATTTGGAGCGGGAGCCAACCTACCTCTCGAGGAGGCCATCGACTATGCCCTGCGCCGCACACCCGCACCCGTCGAACCCGAGCCCGAGGTAGCGAGTCGGCCGGTTCGGAAATCGCCTGCGGCCACCACCGAAACCAATGTGCTGACCCGGCGGGAGAAGGAAATCGCCCGGCTGGTCGCGGCCGGGCACAGCAATAAGCGCATCGCCACCGACCTGGTGATTTCCGTGCGGACCGCCGAGACTCATATCGAGCACATTCTGACGAAGCTGGGATTCACGTCGCGGACCCAGGTGGCGGCCTGGGTGCACGAGAACGGGCTGTAGACGGGCTCAGTATCCCGTTGCCCCATCAATGCGCTCCCGAAGCAGATCGGCATGCCCATTGTGGCGCGAGTACTCCTCGATCAGATGCAGATAGATCCACCGCACCGACCGCTCCGCGCCCGTATGCGGATGCACCCCGACATGTTCGAGCGGCAGCTCACCAGTAGCCTTGTCGCACAGTGCGATTTCTCCGCGGTACCGAGCGAGGTCGGCTTCGGCACCGGCCGCCACGGCGTCGTCGAAGTCGCCGTCCGGATTGGTCTCGCTGCAATAGGCGTACTCGACCTGCTCCCCCGCCGCTACTACGCGCATCCACCCCCGCTCCACCTCGGTCATATGCCGCACCAATCCGAGCAGCGACATGATCGACGGTTCAACGCTCCGGGCAGCGAGCTGAGTCTCGTTGAGCCCCTGACACTTCCACAGCAGAGTGGCACGACTGCGATCGAGGAATGATCGGAGCATTGCCCGCTCATCACCCACCACGAGGAACGGGGTGCGATCGGTTTCGGGTGCGATCCACGTCATGGTCGCAATCTAATCCCGATCGCCTCGTCGTTACAGCCCGTTTTCGAGGAAGTCGACCACGGAGCGTTCGAAGGCGTCCTTGCGCTCCACCTGCACCCAGTGGCCACAGCGGGAGAAGATGCGCAGGTCGACGTTCGGGAGCTGGCGGGCCGGGAACAGTGCGCCCTCCACCGGGGTGACGCGGTCGTCGCGACCCCACATCATCAGAACCTGATGCCGCAGACCCTTGAGCCGGGCCCAAAGCGGTAGCGTCTCAGCCATCTTCGGGTTGTAGAAGGTGGCGTAGGCGTCGCCGAGGGCCTTGGTCTGCTTGGGATCGGTCGCGGCGGCGGTTCGGGTCGCGATGAGTTCCTCGGTCAGCACGGCCGGGTCGAAGACCATGGTCCGCAACCAGTCGACGGCACGTTCGGCGGTGGGGTCGGCGTTGAAGGCCATCAGTCGGTTGATGCCCTCCGACGGCTCCGGACCCAGAATGTTCACCCCGACACCCCCGGGGGCCATCAAGACCAGCTTGTCCACCCGGTCGGCATGCTCCAGTGCGGTCAGGGTGGCGACGCCGCCGCCCATGGAATTGCCCAGCAGACTTGCCTTTTCGATGCCCAGCTCATCGAGTAGTGCGATTACCGCGTCCGAGGCGATCCGCAGATAATTGCGCTCGTAGACCTCCGGGCGCTCGCTCCCCCCGAAGCCGGGCTGGTCCAGCACCAGGCAGCGGAAATGCCGCGACAGCACCTCGAGATTATTGCCGAAATTGGCCCAGCCCGATACACCCGGGCCGGAGCCGTGCAGCAGCACGAGGGGCGCGCCGGAGCCCGCCTCGTGATACCGCAGCTTTATGCCGCCGACGGTGATCCAACGGCTGGTGTTCTCGGCGGTGAGAGTCATCTACAGCATCCGATCCGTCACTTCGAGACCCATTGCGCCCTTGCCGAACATGGCCAGGGCGCGCTCCACATCATTGATGGCGTGGACGCTGCCCGCGTGCGCGTCGCGCCAGTGCCGTTCGATGGGATTCGGCCGCCGGATGGAGTGGCCGCCGGAGTTCTTGAACAGCAAATCGATGGCCTCCAACGCTCGTTCGGTGCCACGGACCTGATCACGGCGGGCACGCAGACGGGATTCGAAGGGAATCGGCTCGCCCGCCTCGGCATAGCGCAGCTGCTCGGTCATATTGCGGTCGGTCTGCAGAATGGCGGCATCGATTTCCGAAGCGGCGCGGGCGATTCGGACGTGTGCGAAGGGGTCCTCGGACACCTTCTGGCCGCCGTAGGACAGGCGTACGCGCTCCTGCTGTCGTGCGATATGCGCCTCGTACGCACCCTGCGCGGCACCGATAATGGGCGCGGTAATGGTGTTGGAGAAGACGCTGCCGAACGAGATCCGGTACAGCGGAGCAGTATTGCGCTCTTGACCGGGTCCGATCAGGTTGGCCTGATCAGTGGCGCTGTAGGTGCGGTGGGTGGGGACGAAAGCCTTCTCGATGACAATGTCATTGGAGCCGGTACCGGACAGGCCGGAAACATTCCACACGTCCTCGATGCGGTAGTCGGTGCGCGGGACCAGGACCGTGAAATAGTCCATCCCCTGCTCCGACGGCACCAGCGCACCCAGAAACACCCACTGCGCGTGATCGCAACCGGAGGAGAAGCTCCAGCGGCCCGACATCTCGTAACCGCCCTCGACCGGCTTCAGTTTGCCGGTCGGCGCGTACGAGGACGAAACCAGGGTGTCCGGGTTCTCGGCCCACACATCCTGCTGCGCCTGATCGGTGAACAGGGCCAACTGCCACGGATGTGCGCCCAGCACCGACGCCACCCAGGCGCTCGACGGACAGGCGGTGGCGATACTGCGGATGACCTCGTAGAACGCCACCGGCGACTCCTCGGCGCCCCCGAACCGCGACGGCTGGAGCATGCGGAACACCCCGGCCTCGGTCAGTTCCGCAATCGTGGCGTCGGGGACCCGCCGCTGCTCCTCGGCCGCCACGGCCCGTTCCCGAATCGCGGGCAGCAGATCCCGGACCCGATCGAGCACCTTGTTCGTCATTGAGCTGTTCCCTCCTGGTCCAATTCCTCTGACCATCGACGCTATGGCCGCCGATGCCACCCGGCCGGAAAAGTCCCGGTGATCGGACGTCGCCCACCACCGACCGGCCACTTCACAGATTTCGTGCGGCGGCCGTCCCCGCGCGGCGACCGAAGAAGGTGCCGTCGCCCAATGAGGTGCCGCTGATGTAGCCGAAGCCGTGCAGGCCGTTGGCGGCGCGGCCGGCGGCGAAGAGGCCGCCGATCGGGTAGCCGTCGTGGTCGAGAACGTGGCCGTCGAGATCGGTGTGCAGGCCGCCGAGGGTGAAGACCGAAGCACCGGTGCCGCGGCGGTCACCTGATTCCGAGGGTGGGCGGATTCCGGCCTTGACGTCGATGGCGGCCAGGGGCGGGGTCAGCGGACGCAGCCAGCGCTGAGCTTTGTGCAGGTCGAGATCGGTGCCGTGGACGGCGAATTCGTTGTAGCGCGCGATCGTGTCGACGAGAGATCCGGCGGGGAGCCCGGCCAGCCGCTCGAGTTCCTCGGGGGTTTCGGCGACGTGGGTGGGTTGTACGCCCCAGCGCTGCGGTGCGGGTACGTCTTCGAAGCCCGTCTCGTCGACGATCACCCACACGGCGGTATCGCCGCCCGCCCAGGCCCCGCCCATATTCTGCCGATACAGTGCCGCCTGCCCGATGCGCCCCGGATAGGTGTCCTCGTTCATGAACCGCTGCCCCCGCGCGTTCACCACCATGCCGCGTGCCGCGAGTCCGGGAATCAGTGACATGCCGACCTGCCCGGCACCCATATGCCGCACCGAGGCACCGAGCGCCTGCGCCATTCGGATACCGCTACCGTCATCGGTTCCTGCGCTGACCTTGGTGTGCCCCAACAACTGTGGCGCGTGATCGGCGAGCATGGCGTCGTTGTCGACGAAGCCACCGGTCGTCAGCACCACACCGCGCAGCGCGCGAATGGTGATCTCCCTGCCGTACCGACGCGCGACCGCGCCCACCACGGTCCGATCGTCGGCGACCACCAGCCTGGTGACATACGTGTCGAATAGTGTTTCCGCCCCGACTTTTTCGGCGGCGCCCGCCAAGCACTCCATCAGTAGATTCCCGCCGAAATCCTTGGCGGTCGGTCGATGTCCCCGTGGTGCGGGCTTCGCCAATTCCGTGAAGGGCCAACTGTTCTCGCCGAGCCACATGAGACCGTCATCGGTCGGCGGTACCCAGGTCGGCGCATCCCACATCGAGGGTTTGAACGGCACTCCGCGATCGACCAACCATTGGAAGTGCTCGACGCTGCCCGAGCTGTACTCGGCGATCTTGGCCGGATCGGCGCTCGGTCCCAAGGCCGCGGTCAGGAAGGCCGCCATATCCTCCGGGGTGTCGTCGAATCCGCACGCCAGCTGTATGGGGGTGCCGCCGCCGAGGTAGATCTCGCCGCCCGACATGGCCGACGCGCCACCCGCACCACCGGCCCGGTCCAGCACCCGCACCCGTGCCCCGGTTCGCGCGGCCTCGAAGGCCGCCGAGGCGCCCGCCGCGCCGTAGCCGACCACCAGCACATCGGTCTCGATGTCGTAGTTGCTCACGTCGGTCGCCGCGCGTGGGGTCACCGAATTCCGCACCGTCATACCCTCGACATTCCCTTCGAAAGGCGAACGACATAGCGGCGCATCTTGCTCAATGACTCTCAGATCCCGATGACCGGGACTGGAACCCGTCGCCTACCAGCACCTGGGGCGATGGTGTGTGAACGGCGTCACGTCTCGGTTTCCGACGCCTCACGAGGAGGAGAGCAATGCGGATTCTGGTCACCGGAGTCACCGAGCCCAGTGGTCGCGCCGTGGCGCGGATGCTGTTGGCCGCGGGCCATGAGGTTGTCGGCCTGGACCGGCAACGGCATCGCTACGTGGACCCGCGGGCCGAGGCGATCGTCGGCGACCTGTCCGATCCGAAGGTGTGCGCTCGGGCGGTCGACAAGGCCGACACCGTGCTGCATCTGGCCGGACATTCGGTAGCCGCCATTGCCCGCGCCGCCGAGAGTGCGGGCGCTCGACTGGTGATTCCCGTTGTGGCGGGCTCGGATTCGACGGTGGAGCGCATTGTCACCGGTAGCGGCGCGGACGCGCTGATCGTGCGCATCCCGGTGGTGGCCGGTCGCCGAGTCGACCGCGGCAGCTGGCGCGCCCTGGAGAGCCTGGCGGGTACCCGCCGAGCCGAGGGACTGCAGGTCCTGCACTACGACGATCTGGAGCGCTTCCTGGTGCTCGCCGCCGTCTCGCAGCGCACCGGTGTTGTCGGATTGGCCGCTCCCGGTACGGTTTCCGGTGATGACGTACGCACGATCCTGAAGGACGCGGGGGTCAAATACTCCGCGTGGCTGTCGCGTTCGACGGCGGGCCGCACCCTGGTGGACACCAGCGCCGCGCGCGACGAATGGCATTTCCGCTACGGCTGGACCGCCCGCGAAACGGTCACGGATACCGCGCGTGGCCTCCATGGCCGCAAGGCCGACGGCTCCGGTTTCCGCACCCGCCGCGGTGCTATCCCGCTGCCGAGTCATGTGGTGCCGCAATCGGCTCCGACCTCCGATGGCCATCGGCTGGTCTCCGGCGCGCCAGAGGGGTTCGAGGGCGAGTTCGACGACAAGATCGACGAGCGCATCCCGGTGCACACCGCCACCAATACCTCCGAGGCGCTACCCGGGCCGCTCACCCCACTCACCATCGACCTGCAGGCCGGTGCGATTCGGCTCGGCAACGAGGCCATGGGCGCCATGATCGCGCTCGAGGGAATCGCGTTGGAGCACTGGGTTTCCCGCGTCACCAGCGTGCTCGGCCACCATATGTACATCAACCCGTCGATCGGTGTGTTCACCGCCGAGAACATGCCCGGCTGGGATGAGGAATCCATCCGCAAGGACGTGTACGGCGCGATCGGCGATCTGGAGCTGCACCCGCTGGGCCGTCCGCCCATGGCGGGCGGCCGCCTCGGCACGCTCAGGGCGACCGGACGGGTGGCCGCGACCGCCCTCGCCTACGGCAGGACCGCCGAGCACATCAATGCCGCCTCACACGCGGAAGCTCTCACCCGCGAACAGATTTCCGAACTCACCGACGAGCAGCTGCACGCCCGCGCCCTACTGTGGCGCGACCGCCTGAACCAGGGCTGGCAGGCGGCGTCCATCGGCGTCATGATGACCGGTGCGGCCACCGCCATCCACAAGGGCGAGGTGAAGATCAACCTGGAGCGCCTGGAATCGGCCCGGCCCATGCTGGCCGTGGAGCGACTGGCGGCACTGTGCCGCAAGGACGCCGGACTGCACGAGGTAGCCCGCAGCGGCGATGTCGCTGCCGCACGCGAGAAGTCGCCGGAATTCGCCAAGGCTCTCGATGCCGAACTCGCCACGATGGGCCATCGCGGTCCCGGCGAATGCGAGCTCATCAACCCGACCTTCGGTGACCGCCCCGAACTGCTGGTCACCGCCGCCGGGCGGGCGGCCGAAATGCCTGCCCCGCACCGTGAATCGGTGGCCGAGCCGACGTCGCGCACCGCCAAGATGGCCGTCGGAGCGACCGTCAACCGGGAGCGCGCCCGCGACGCGGTCGTGCGCGTCACCAACTGCCTGCGTCTGGCCACCCAGGAGCGCGCCGCGCGGCTGGTCAAGGTCGGCAAGCTCACCGAGATCGAGGATTCGGCGTTCCTGACCCTCGACGAAATCCTGTGGGCCCCGGCGAATCTGAAGGAACGTGTGGCCCGACGCCGCGCCGAGCGCATTCGACTGAAGGGCATCCGCATGCCCGATCTGGTCAATGGCCGCTGGGAGCCGGAGGAGATCTCCGGCGCCATCGCGGTCGGCGATACCCTCACCGGCCTCGGCGTCAGCCCCGGCGTCGTGGAGGGGACCGTCAAGCGGGTACTGACACTCGACGACGATATCGAGCCCGGCGATATCCTGGTCGCCGCGGTCACCGATACCGGCCACACCGCCATGTTCTCCTACGCGGGCGCGGTGGTCACCGATATCGGTGGTGCCGCATCGCATGCCGCCATTGTGGCCCGCGAATTCGGCGTGCCCTGCGTGGTGGATACCAAGACCGCCAGTACGGGGCTGTCCGACGGCCAGCGGGTACGTGTCGACGGTGCGGCAGGAACGGTGACGCTGCTGACCGACGCGGAGTAGCCCCTCCGAGGCCGCATCTCGAGATCAGCGGCCCCACCTC
>NZ_BDCE01000060.1 GCF_001613345.1 Nocardia uniformis NBRC 13702
GGGCCGAAACCCCCACTCCTCGGCCCGCGATGGAAAGGACACCCCCAGTGACGATTTCGCGCGCAGTACGCGGCACCGTAACCGGTCTGGCCGCGGCACTCATCGCCGTATTCCCCGCCACCCTTACCCCCGCCGCAGCCGATATCCCGATCTCGGTATTGCAATCCCCCAAGAGCGGCTCGCTCGAGATCTCCGCCCCCAATGCCCGTGACCTGGGCGGATATCCGACCCAGGGCGGCGGCGGCAAGATCAAGCCCGGGTCGGTCTACCGCGCCGACGCGCTGAACAAGTTGACCGCCGCCGACCAGCAGGCGCTGGTCACGGCGGGCATTACCAAGGTGATCGATTTCCGCAGCCCCGTCGAGCGCGATCAGAATCCCGATCAGCTGCCCGGCTCGATTCCCGCGGTGCACCTGCCGATCTACGACCCCGCCAATGATTTCTACGTCTTCTTCGGCAAGCTCGTCCAGGGCGGGCCGGAAATGCAGCAGGAAGTGCTCGGCAATGGCGGCGGCGCGAAGTATATGAGCGACTACTACGCGTGGATGATCAGCGACGCCACCGCCCGCTCGCAGTTCGCGGCGGCCTTCACCGAGATCGCCGACTCCCCCGGTCCGGTGCTCTACCACTGCACCGCCGGTAAGGACCGCACCGGCCTGATGAGCGCCATCCTCATGAGCGCGCTCGGTGTGCCGCGTGGCCAGATCTACAACGACTTCCTGGCCTCCAATGCGAATCTGGCCGCGAGTAACCAGGCCACGAAGGATTACCTGGTGTCCACCGGCAAGGTGACCGATCCGTCGCTGTTCGATTCGGTACTCGGAGTCTCGCGCGAATTCCTGGACTCCGCCTTCAATCAGATCGACGCCTCCTACGGCTCGTTCGACAACTTCCTGTCCTCCGGTCTCGGCATCGACGCCGCCACCGTGGACGCGGTGAAGGCCAAGCTGCTGGATTAGCCCGGCAATCGCTGAAAAACGGTGTGCCGACCCCACTTCGCCATGGGGTCGGCACACCGCAGCGCAGCTGGACCCGGCCCGATCATGTACCACTGCACCTCCGGTAAGGATCGCACCGGCGTGACCACCGCGATCCTGATGGGCCTGCTCGGGGTGTCACGGGCCGACATCATGGCGGACTTCCTGCTGTCCAACGACCGCTTGGCCGCCAGTAACAACGCGACGCTGGACTACCTGATCTCGCACGGTCTGATCACCGACCGGACACTGCTCGAGCCGATCATGGGCGTGCAGGCCGATTTCCTGGACTCCTTCTTCGGTCAGGTACGGAAGTCCTACGGCATTATCGAGCAGTTCGTCATCCGAGGCTTGGGCGTCGATGCGGCGACCGTCGCCAAACCGCAGAACAAGCTGCTGCAGCAGACCCGACGGTATGCCGACAATCCCGACCCTGCCGGCTGGCGGCTGACGGGTTGAAGCTGAAACCTATTGAGTAGAACGGCAGTTCGGGTCGGTACCGCCTGTGGGTCGGTGCCGACCTTTTACGTATCCGCAGTCGATCTTGCCCCGCGCCACGGCTCTCACATGCGAAAATAGTTTCGGTGCAGGAGATCTGGCGGCTCGACGGGCGGCGCACCCGATCGATCAGCGCGGAAAACCCGACGGGGCAACCCGGGGCGGGGGGTCGAGCCATCTCCGGCACCGGCGCCTACGCGGCGGCGGGGCTGGGACGCGGCTGGAAGGTCTCGCCGTCGATCGATATGGAACCGGGCGAAACCGTCACACTCGCCGATATTTCCGGGCCCGGGGTAATCCGGCATTTCTGGCTCAGCACCGACTGCACCATGCTGCACGACTTCACGCTGTACGTGTACTGGGACGGCGCGCAGAATCCGGCGATCCGGGTGCCGCTGGGCGATTTCTTCTGCAATGGCTGGGATCGGCTGGCGCTGGTGAACTCCGAGCCCGTGGTGGTCGCGCCCGCGGGCGGACTGAACAGCTACTGGCCCATGCCGTTCGGCACACACGCCCTGGTCATGCTGCACAATGGCGGCGAGCGGACCGCGCCGGTGTACTACCAGATCACCTATCTCGAAGAGGATGTCCCGGATTCGGCCGGACGACTACACGCGCTGTGGCGCAGCAGCGATCCGATCGGCAATCCCGCCGTCCATCCGATTGTCGAAGCGGCCGGCGGACCGGGTCGATATGTGGGCACCTATCTGGCGGTCGAACCGCGGGCACCCGGCTGGTGGGGTGAGGGCGAGATGAAGTTCTATCTCGATGACGACACCGAATACCCGACCATCTGTGGCACCGGTACCGAGGACTATTTCGGTGGTGCCTGGAATTTCGACCTCAATGGCGCGTACCTGCCCTACTCGACGCCGTATCTGGGGCTGGTGCAGGTGCATCCGCCGGATCGCATCTATGAACCGCAGCAGCGATTCGGCATGTACCGCTGGCACATTCCCGACCCGATCTGTTTCGAGTATTCGCTGCGGGTCACCGTACAGACGCTGGGATGGCGTGCGGACGGGCACTATCGGCCGCTCGAACACGCCTGTGTCGCGAGTACCGCGCTCTGGTATCAGGCGTGAGCGGCCCAGACAGTACAGCGCGACACCCGAACTCCGATCCCATTGCGTCCCCCATTTCCCCGCACACACCCCCCAATGGGGGAAAACGCATCGGCCACCCCTACCTCGGGTGCATGGTATTTATATGCGCGCGTTGCTCGTCGAGAAGTCTGGACAGTTCTCGGTGGAGACGGTGCCCGATCCGTCACCGGGAGTGGACGATGTGGTGGTGCGGGTCGACGCGGTCGGCATATGCGGCACCGATATTCACATTGTGGCGGGGGAATTTCCGCCGACGCCCTATCCGATCATTCCCGGAGACGAATTCGCCGGAGAGGTGGTGGCGCTCGGCGATGCCCGGAACACCTTCCGTTCGGGTGTCGGCCGCAAGATCCAGTTACGTCCCACCGCAAGGACATCGAGGTAAGACCAATGACGGTCATCGCCGGAGTGGACAGCTCGACCCAATCCTGCAAGCTCGTGGTGTGCGATGCCGATACCGGAACGGTATTGCGGCACCGCCAGATTCCCCATCCGGACGGCACCGAGGTGCCGCCGACCATGTGGTGGGAGGCGCTACGGCAAGCCTGTGAGCGCATGATGCGGGAGGTGGAGGCCATTGCCGTCGCCGGGCAGCAGCACGGCCTGGTGGTGCTCGATTCGGCCGGACACCCGGTGCGCGATGCCCTGCTGTGGAACGACACTCGCTCCGCCGAGGCGGCCGTACAACTGGTACGCGAATTCGGCGGGCCGCAGGCGTGGGCCGACGCGGTCGGCAGTGTGCCGAAGGCCGCGCATACGGTGGCGAAACTGCGCTGGTTCGCCGATCACGAGCCCGAACTCGCCGACCGCACCACCCGGGTGATGCTGCCGCACGACTACCTGACCTGGCTATTGCGCGGCGGTGAACCGGATATCGAAATGACCACCGACCGCGGCGACGCCTCCGGTACCGGCTACTGGTCACCGTCCGGTGAGCACTACCGAATGGATCTGCTGGCGTTGGCCTTCCGGGGCCGCACCCCGCAGCTGCCGCGGGTGCTGGCTCCCACCGAAGTCGCCGGTCGGACGCCCGGTGGTCGGGTGGTCGCCGCGGGCACCGGCGACAATGCGGCCGCCGCACTGGGTTTGGGTATCGGCGAGGGCGATGTGGTGGTATCGCTGGGCACCAGCGGCACCGTCTTCTCCCGGTCGCTGCAACCGATCGCCGATCCGACCGGTGAGATCAACGGTTTCGCCGACGCCACCGGGGCCTTCCTGCCGCTGGTGTGCACCCTCAATGCCGCCCGGGTACTCGATGCCACCGCAGCGCTGCTCGGTACGGACCCGTCGGGACTGGAAGTCCTTGCCGCACAGTCTCCGCCGGGTGCCGACGGCCTGGTTCTGATCCCCTATCTGATCGGCGAGCGCACCCCGAATCTCCCGCACGCCGCCGGCAGTCTGCACGGCCTGCGCCCGCACACCATGCGCCCGCATCATCTGGCACGTGCCGCCATCGAGGGCATGCTGTGCAATATGGCCGATGCCCTGGATCGGCTACCGACCGTTCCCCGCCGCATTCTGCTGATCGGCGGCGCGGCCCGCTCGCGCCTCATCGCCCACACCGCCGCAACGATTTTCAATGCCACGGTCACGGTGCCCGAACCCGGCGAGTATGTGGCGCGCGGTGCCGCCCGGCAAGCCGCCTGGGCCCTGCGCGGCGGCTCACGCCCACCGGACTGGCCGCCCCCGGCGGCTACCGAGTTCCCGCCGCCCGCCGTCAGATTCGGGGCAGCGATCCGCGAACGCTATGCCGAGGTGCGGGATATGTACTATCCGCCGGAGCGGAACTGACCGCGGTGGACAGCGCACTGTCGGCGCGGCCGAGCAGGCGGGCGCGCCGAGCCGTCACACCATCGCGCGGTCGAAGGTGAGGTCGTCCCAGGTGCGGTGCCGCTCCAGATAGGTGCGGACGGCATCGCGGGTGATCTCCTGCTTCGACCGTCCTTCCAATGCCGACTGCGCGCCCAGCGCAGCCTCGTCGTCATCGCTGAGTCGCAACGTCCATGCCACTGCGAAGTAATACCACTTCAAACTGAACTTCGCGCATGTTCACCGCATGGCCGGACCCGGTCGCCCTAGCGAGCGGAGCGGTGCTGTTCGGCGGCCAGGAAATGGGCGGTGGCGCGGGTGGATTCGTAGAGGGTGCGGTAGTGGCGGTAGTACGAGTCGTACGCCGCGGTGCGGGCCGGATCGGGTACCACCGTCGCTACCACCGGGTTCCACGCGGAGGTATTCAAGCCGACCGCTTCGGCCGCCAGCCGGGCGTTGCCCAGCGCCGCTCCCACCGTATCGGCCGGAATCTGTTGGGGCAGACCGGTGATATCGGAGATGATCCGGGTCCACAGACCACCCTTGGTGCCGCCACCCACCGCGATGAGGCGCTCGGCGCGGCCGCCCGCCTCGGCCATGGCTTCGAGGTTGTGGCGCACGCCGTAGCCGATACCCTCCAGCACGGCGCGGTAGAGATCGGCGCGATTGTGGCCGAGCGTGAGACCCGCGATCATGCCGCGCGCATTCGGATCGAACAGTGGGGTGCGTTCACCGGCGAAATACGGCAGGACCAGCAGGCCCCGGCTGCCCGCCGGAACCTCGGCCGCCTCGTCGAGCAGATCGGCGAATTCACTGTCCACCAGGGTGCGCAGCCAATCGGTGACCGCGCCCGAGGTGGCCATACCCGCGGCCAGGGTGTAGGTGCCGGGCCAGGTTCCGCAGGTACCCCACAGTCCCGGATGCGGGCGGGGTTCGGTGAGGACCTGGACCAGGAACATGGTGGTGCCGTACATGACCATGGCGTCACCGGGTGCGCGCACACCGACGCTGTCGGCTTCGGCCCAGGCGTCGATGGTGCCGGTGGTGACCGGGAGGCCCTCGGGCAGACCGGTGACGGTCGCGGCCGCGCGGGTGACGTAGCCGATGACTTCGGTGGGCCAGGCCAATTCGGGCAGCGGGAGACCGGGGGCGATGCGTGCGGCCCAATCGGTAGCCCAGGCCCGGGCGCGCAGGTCGTAGAGCGGAGTGCATTGGCTGGCGGATTGGTGGTCCAGGACGTAGCGGCCGGTGAGCCGGTGAACGAGAAAGGAACTGGCCATCAGGAGCAGGTGGGTACGCGCGCATACCTCGGGCTCGTGCCGGGCGAGCCAGCGCAGTTTCGGACCGATGGCCTGACTGGTGAGCGGTGAACCGCACCGCGCGAGAATGGCATCGGCACCCAATTCGCGGTTCAGCTCATCGATTTCGTCTCCGGCCCGGGTATCGACGCCGTAGAGGATCGCGGGCCGCAGTGGATGACCGGACGCGTCGGCGGGCAGCAGGCACGGGCCGATTCCGCTGACCGCCAGGCCATCCAGCTCAGCGGCGTCGGTGGCGGCGACCAATTGGCGGGTGATACTGACGAATTCCTCCCACCACACGCTCTCGGCATCGTGCTCCACCCACCCGGGGCGCGGGGTCGAGACACCGTGCTGCCATTGCGCTCTGGCGACCACGGTGCCGCCGCGTTCGACCAGCACGCCCTTGGCGGCGGAGGTGCCGATATCTACGCCGAGCAGCATCAGCGGGCGAATTCGTCAGTGGTGATGAAATCCGCGATGCCCGCGTGCACATAGTCGCGGCCATCGGAAACGCTGATCACGCTGATTCGGGCCATTGCCGGTCCCTCCCCGTGGTAGGTAGGTTGGTCGACTCGGATTCAACAATCGCAGCAGTCCTGCCCCGCCGCGCCGGATTCCGGGTATCAGCTTCGCTCCGTCTCACCCCCGGTAGGTGCGGGGAGCCGGAAGACACCGCCCTGTCCCCAGCCCGCGGCGGGCACCCCCGGGTCACCGTCATCGTCGATGACCTCGGCCGCAGGGGCCGCGATCCGGCCCACTCGGTCGCGGGCATCGTCGCCGTCGCGGAACAGCGAGCCGGCCGTCACGTGTCCGGCCGCACCACCCACGCGCCCGGCGTGGCCGCGGCCCGCTGCTATCTCCGCCGTCGCGCGATGATCGATGGCTACGATCGAGATCGTGCGGTCAGCGTCGCGGTTCTCCGGTCTATTCGCCTTCCTGTTCCTGGTGGCCGTCGCCGCGGCGGTGGCCTGGGAGGGGCAGCCGAGCGGATACCGCACCGCGGACGCGCCGGCCGATGTGTTCAGCGCGGAGCGCGCTATGCGAACGATCGAGGAGATCGCCCAGCAGCCGCATCCGCCGGGAACTCCCGAACACGCCCGCGTCCGCGAATATCTCGCCGATGAACTGCGGAAGCTGGGTTTGCAGACCGAGATCCAGGAGGGTATCGGCCGCTGGCCCACCACGTTCGAGCGCGAGGGGCTGGCCCTGGGGCAGGTCTTCAATATCGTCGCCAGCAAGCCGGGTACCGCTTCCACAGGCACCGTTTACCTTACGGCGCACTATGATTCGGTTCCTTCCGGACCGGGCGCCAATGATGACGGCGCCGGTATCGCGGCGATCCTGGAGGCCGTCCGCGCACTCGGGGCCGCGCCCGATTCCGCCCTGCGCAATGATCTGGTCGTACTGCTCACCGATGGTGAGGAGAACGGACTGCTGGGCGCGGAGGCCTTTGTCGCCGCCGGACAGGACGGCAAACGCACCGGCGTGGTCATCAATCACGAGGCGCGCGGTGCCAGCGGCCCGGTATTGCTGTGGCGGATAACCCATCCCGACGGCCATCTCATCGACGCCGTCGCGGCGGCGCCGCATCCGAATACCGATTCACTGTCCACGGCGCTGGGCGGTGCGCAGACCTCGAGCAATACCGACTTCGTATCCTTCGAACCCGGCGGCTTGCAGGTGCTGGACTGGGCATTCGCCGGTAGCAGCGCCTACTACCACAATCGCCTCGACGATCCCGCACATGTGAATCCGGCGACCGTGCAGCAGATGGGCGATAACACCCTCGCCCTGGCCCGCGAGTACGGCGATACCGATCTCGCGACCCTGTCCGGCGGCTCCGATCGCTCCTACTTCCAGCTGCCGTTCGGCATTCTCATCGTGCTGCCGATCTGGGTGATCATCGCCTTGGCGGTGGTTTCCGTCGCTCTGTTGGCATGGGTTGCCTGGACGGTCCGGCGCAATGGGGAGACCAAGCTACGGAAAATATTCGCCGCCGGGGCGACATTCCTGCTCGCTGTCCCGGTCGCCATGGGCGCGGTCTACCTGCTGTGGGAGGCCTTGCAGTTCATCCGACCCGAGTATCGAACGCTCGAGTATGTCGATCCCTATCGCCCGGAGAGCTACTACGCGGCGGTTCTCATGCTGTCGGCCACGGTCCTCGCCGTGTGGTGGCTGCTGGCCCGCCGCCTGTTCGACACCACGGCGTCCGCTGTCGGACTGCTGGGCGCGGTGACGGTGGTCGGTGTGGCATGCACCGTCCTCGTCCCATCCGGGGCGCAGATGCTGATTGTTCCGCTCTTCGCGGCGGCCATCGGCTTCGCGGTCACTTTCGTGGTGCCGCAACCGTGGCGGCTACCGACACTCACACTCTTCCTGATTCCGGCTGCGATATTCCTCGGCGGTGCCTCTTGGGCGGTGCTGCAGACCGGGGTTTCCGCCTCGCCATTCATGGTGGCCCCCTTGGTGGTCCTGCTCGGCGGGCTGGTCACCGTGACGCTCGTGCGGACCTGGCCGCCGCGGCGGAGCTGGCTCATCCCGACGACGACATTGACACTCACGATCGCGCTCTCGGCCCTCGGTTTGTTCGTCGACCGCTTCGATGCCGAGCATCCGCTGCCGTCGCAGTTGCTCTATGCCTTCGATGCGGATGGCAATGAGGCACGGTGGCTTTCGCAGCGTGAGCCCAACCGCTGGACCGACGAATTCGTCGACGCTGCCGCCCCGGGCGCTCAGTTCGCCGAGCTGTGGCCGAACGCGGTGGCCAGCGGGCCGGCGCCGACGTCGGCCTTGCCGCCCCCGACCGCCGAAATCGTTTCCGACACCACCGATTCCGGACAGCGAACCGTCACACTGCGGGTCAAGTCGGCACGCGACGGTATTCGGTTGGATCTGCGTTTCGATTCCGCCGTCGAGGCCCTGCGGGTGGGCGGACGCGAGGTGACTCCGGTCCCGGCGCAAGGGTTCCAGTTCTTCGCGCCCCCGGCCGAGGGGCTCGACGTCGAATTGGTGGCACCGGCCGGGCCGGTATCGCTGCGGCTGATCGACTACACCTGGCTGACGGATTCCGGGCTGGATTTTTTCGGGGCTCCACCGGCGGATATCTACCTGCGGGAGAACAGCACGGCCGCGGTATTCGTCGCCGTGCGAGGTCTGTGAACCCCCTCGGAGAATTAGGACAAGAACTGACCTATCTATCCGCCAGAATGGGCATATGACGGAACTATCGCTGCGCGAGTTGAATCGCACCCTGCTGCTGCGCCAGATGCTGGTCGACCGGGTCTCCATGCCCGCCGCCGACCTCATTCGTCATCTGGTCGCGGTGCAGGGTCAGGAGCCGAACTGGCCCTATGTGGGGCTGTGGACGCGGCTCACCGATTTCCGCCACGACGACCTGGCCACGCTACTGCGGGATCGAACGGTGGTGCGCAGCACTATGATTCGCCGGACGGTACATCTGGCCACCGCCGATGACTTCCGGTGGCTGTATCCGACGGTGGAACCGATGGTCGCGGCGTCGACACAGTTGGCCTATTATCGCGAGGCCATGGGGGAGATCGACCCGGAGCAGTTGCTGGCGGCCGGGCGGGAGTTGCTCACCGGTCGCACGGTGCCGCGTCGCGAATTGGGACGCCAACTGGCAGAACGGTTTCCGACACCGTATCCGGGTCGACTGGCGGCGGCGCTCAATGTGATGACGCCGCTGCTACACGATGCGGAGGCGGGAATATGGGGCCGCTGGCGCAATCGGTACGTCTCGGTATCGCTGGCCGAGGAGTGGATCGGCGCGCCATTGGAGGCATTGCCGCAGCCGGAGCGGATGGTGCTGCGCTATCTGGCCGCGTTCGGTCCGGCGAGTGTGGCCGATATGCAGGCGTGGTCGGGGGTCACCAGGCTCGGGCCGGTGGTGGCGTCATTGCGTCCACAGCTGAGGGTCTACCGCGACGACACCGGCCGCGAACTCTTCGATATCCCCGACGCGCCGCTCGCCGATCCGGATCTGCCGGTACCCGTGCGGTTCCTGCCCGCCTTCGACAATGCGCTACTGGGCCATCACGACCGTCGCCGCATGATCAGCGACGTCGATCGCGCCCGGATCAGCAAGGAGGCGTCGGGGGGAGTGCCCATGTACCTGGTCGACGGATTCGTGCACGGCCGTTGGTCATTGGACGGGGAGACCATCCGGATCATCCCGTGGCATCCGCTCTCCGCCGTCGACGAGGCCGCCGTGCGCGCCGAGGCCGAACGGCTGATGCCCGTGATCGCGGCGGGCGCGGGCGGGAAGATCATCATCGATCGGAGTTGAGCCCACCTGCATTGCTATGGCGGGCGGTCGGTGACAGTCGATCAGCAGGCGGCCCATTCGTTTGGCGCGCTGCGCCGCGAGCTGATCGCCCTCGGCGGCGGAAATGATCGCGCCTTTCATGAGAATGTGCCAGGAGCGGGCGAAATTATCCGGATCGGTGAGGTCCGCGCTTTCGGCGCGAGTACGGACGATATCGCGAATGGTGCCGAGGTGTTCGATTCCGGCCCGCCCGATGGGATGATCCGCACCCATTTCCAGCAGCACATTGATGAAGGTGCAGGCATCGAAATCATCGGTGCCGAACCATTCGTCGAAGACATCGAAAACGGCCAGCAGCTGTTCCAGTGGGGTCGCCCCACGTTTGCGGGACTGCTCCTCGATCAGGGCGAAGGTCCAGAGTTCTTCCCGTCGCCGCAACACGGCAATGACCAGGTCGTCCTTGCTGGCGAACAGCTCTCGGAGCGTCTCCGAGGTGACGCTCGCGCGTGCCGACACTTCGTCGATATCAACATCTCGGACGCCGCGGCGAGTGAACAACTCGTACGCGGCAGCCACGATTCGTTCGCGGGCCCCGACAACCGCGTGGCTGCTGGTCGTCATTCCTCCACCCTATCCCCGCAGCGGGTTTCCGGCGACCAGCCAACCGTCCAGTTTCAAGCGGTCGGGTCCACCAGTACGGCACCGAGCCGATCCAGTTCCGGTTCCGAAACACCATTGGCGAGCAGCCATTTCGCCGCACCGCCGTATTCGGTACGCAGATTCTCCAGAAAGCGCAGCATGACGCCCGGCTCCACGGCGAGGATGCCGGTACTGACCGGTGGTAGTCCGGCGTAGGAGGGCAGGTCGTCGAGGCGATCGCGGACTCGTCGCATACGTTCATTGGTGAGCGCGTAGTCGTGCGCGATGGCCTCGGGCACCACGCCCACCGCATCCAGGAGGACGGCGGCCAGCACGCCGGTGCGGTCCTTCCCCGCCGCGCAGTGGAACAACAGCGAGGAGCGGTCCGGGTCGATAATGAGCCGGACGGCTTCGACAATGTGCTCACCGCTGCCACTCAGCAGCTGGCGGTACAGGTCGACCAAATCCACACGGGATTTGTCGGGCACCAGATCACGTGCGGCCAAGGAGGATTGCGGGGACTTGCGGATCGGGAGATTCGCGATGGTCACATCGGCCGGACCGATCAGCCCGTACCCTTCGCGCTCCACTTCGTCGGGTAGGCGCAGATCGATGACCGTGCGCAGACCGTGAGTGCCGAGCAGCAGATCCAGGTCGGCGGCGGTGGCCTGCTGCAGGGTGCTGGAGCGGAAGAGCACACCGAAGCGAGTACTGCCGCCCGTTGTGACGGGGAGACCACCCAGATCACGCACATTGTCGATCTGCGCGAACTCCAGCCACCGCTGTCCGGCGACAGCAGGTTGGGGGGCAGCGTCGGAAGCGGATTCGGTCGGCACGGCGATATCAGTCAGCCTCAGGTTGTCGGTATTCTCGGTCGGTCCGGCATGGTCAGTGGGCACGCCCGGCCGCCGCTTCCTCGGCGCGGGTGCGGCCGCACAGTCCGATCAGGTCTTCGTGCAGTTCGAACCACACGGTGTGGTAACTGTCCATAATCGGGCGCGCCACGTAGGTGTGGTCACCGGCGGCTATGCGCTCCACCGCGCGGTCCAGGCGGGCCGCGTAGCGGGTCAGGCGCGGGGCAATGGCACCCAGTCGTGCGATGAGCGGTCGCAAACGCTGGTGGGTCGCGGTGAGGCGGCCCAATACGGCGGTGTCGTAATCGGCGTCGGCGTGATCATTGACGGTGGCCGCGTCCTTCATCTGCCAATCGGTGATGATGACCTTCAAATCCTGGTTGTAGACGCAGAATTCGTCGTAGGCACCGGTAATCGCGGCGTGGTCGACGGTGCCGCACTCGGCGGTCAGCAGCTCGTTCAGGCGCGGGCGGCCATCCGGGGTGAGACGGAAACCGGCAGGGGTGCTGGCACACAGTCCCGCCGTCACCAGATCCGCACAGCGGGCGGCGATGTCGTCGACCTCGGTGCCGAGGCTGGCGGCCAGATTCTCGGCATTGACCCGGCCCTTGATCCCGATCAGGCGGAGCAGGTCGAGCTCGGTCACCGGGGCCTGCTCGCACACCTGTTCCCGCGCAGCGTCTTCCGGTGCGGCAGCACGCTCTTCGAGGCGGGCGGGCAATTGATCCGGATTCGCTTCCGCCCAGACGGCGAGTTGGCGGATATCGGCGAGAATGGCTTCCTCGACGGGCTTTCCGGCGATCTCCCCGGGCCATACGATGCCCGCGCCACCATCGACCGTGATGGTCCGACCGGTGAGCGCGGCCACCACACCCGGGCCGCAGCCCACCACGCAGGGGCGGCCGAGTTCTCGGCTGACCAGTGCCGCATGCGAAGTCGTACCACCCAGTTCGGTGACAATGGCACGGGCGGCAATCATGCCGTGCAGATCGTCGGGGCTGGTGGTGGGCCGCACCAGAATGACGGCCTCGCCCGCTTCGGCCCGAACCTCGGCCTCATCCGGGTCGGTGACCACGACGCCGGAAGCCAGCCCGGGGCACGCGGATTCGCCGCGGGCGAGGGCTATTTGGCCGGTGATATCACCGGAAGCGGGTCGCAGCACCTCGCGTACCTGATCGGCGGTGACGCGGTCCAGCGCCTCGTCGGTGCTGATGAGCCCCTCGTCGGCCATGGCGACCGCGGCACGTACGGCGGCACGGGCGGATCGTTTGGCCGGCCGGGACTGCAAGAGCCACAGCGTGCCGGATTCGACGGTGAACTCGATATCCTGCATATCGCGACCGTCGCGTTCCAGCAGCTGCGCAGCGGCGACGATCCGCTGGTGCACCTGCGGTTGGGTGGCGGCCAGTTCGTCGAGCGGGCGCGGGGTGAGGCGGCCCGAGACCACATCCTCGCCCTGGCCGCCGACCAGCCACTCGCCGTACACCGGCCCGTCGCCGGTATTCGGGTTGCGGCTGAAAAGCACTCCGGTGCCCGATAATTCGTCGAGATTGCCGAATACCATGGCCTGTACGGTCACCGCGGTACCGAGGACGTCGGAGACACCTCGATTGCGGCGATAGGTTTTGGCGCGCGGGGAATCCCACGAGCGGAATACCGCCTCGATCGCGGCGCGCAGCTGCGCCCACGGATCCTCCGGTACCGCGCCGTGCTCGTCGCCCAGGACGGTTTCGCGATACTGATTCACGAAGCGTTGCCGAGTGTCGTTGGCGTAGTCGGGATTCCGTGTCTGCTCGGCGAGGGCGCGCTGTACCGCATCGGTCATGCCGAGATTGAGGACGGTATCCATCATGCCCGGCATACTGATGGCCGCGCCGGAGCGCACCGATACCAGCAGGGGCCGGTCGGTGGAGCCGAACCGCCGCCCGGTGCCACGCTCGATCATGGCGATACCCTCGCGCACCTGCTGCCAGATCGCCTCGGCGATACCGCCGCGCCGGGTGTAGTCCGCCCACCCGTCGGTGGTGATCACGAAGGCGGGCGGTACCGGCAGTCCGAGCGCCCGCATATGGTCGATGCTCCAGGCCTTGCCACCGATCTTCGTCCGCGACAATCCACAGTCGCCATCGAGTTCGACGACGGTCACGGCCTCGGCCGCCACGTTCGGTCGCTGGGCAAGCTCCGCTCCCGCGGTCATGTCACTCCTTCGGTTCATCTGCGCACCACGCCCCCGCGCCTCCCAGTCACCGGGGTCATGAATCGAGCGTGCCGCGTCGAGGCCTCCGATCCCCAACTCGGTCTCGATCAGCGGAACGTTCGCCACCGAGTGACGCGCCGAAGGGCGGTAGACGGGCCGGTCATCGGGATTCGCCGGGTGAAATCCGATATCGACGACCCGGTCGTGCGGCAGGATGGGCGCATGGATCGGCGGGACACGGCGGGGGTCGGTGCTATCGCGACCATTCCGGCCCTGCTCACGGACCGGGCCGAGCGATTCGGTGAGGTATTCGCCATCAGCGGACCCGAGGGGCGCCTGACGTACACCGAATTGGCGGAGCGGGCGGCGCGGGTCACGCGGGCGGCAATGAGTTCCGGGATCGAGCCCGGCGACCGGGTGGGGATATGGGCTCCGAACAGCGCGCGCTGGGTGGTGACCGCGCTCGGACTGCTCGGTGCGGGAGCCACGGTGGTGCCGATCAGCACCCGGCTGACCGGTGTCGAGGCGGCGGATATGCTGGCGCGCAGCCACACCCGGGCGCTGTTCACGGTGCGGGGGTTTCTGGGCTACGACTATCCGCGCATGCTCGCCGAAACCGGGCGGGAGCTGCCCGATCTCGCGCGGACCATCGTGGCGAGCGATGCGGACTCGTGGTCGTCGTTCCTCGAATCCGCCTCCGCGACAACCGTGGAGGAGGCGCGGGCCCGGGCCGCCGCCGTCGACCCCGACGACATCTCCGACATCCTGTTCACCTCCGGCACCACCGGCGCACCCAAGGGTGTACTCGCGACCCACCGCCAGACCCTCGCGGTGTTCTCCGGCTGGGCCGACGCGGTCACCCTGCGCCAAGGCGACCGGTATCTGCTGGTCAACCCGTTCTCGCACACCTTCGGCTATAAGGCGGGAATCATCGCGTCACTGCTGCGGGCGGCCACCATGGTTCCGGTTCCCCGCTTCGAAACCGATCTGGTGTTGGATCTGATCGAGCAGGAACGAATCACCATGATCGCGGGCGCACCCACCCTGTTCACCGATCTGCTCCACCGCGATCGCACCCGCCACGACCTGAGCTCACTGCGGCTCGCCGGTACCGGAGGCGCGACCGTCCCCACCGAGCTGGTGGAACGTATTCGCACCGATCTCGGTGTCCCCCAAGTCTTCACGGCTTACGGGCTCACCGAATCCATCGGGGTGGTGTCCGTCTGCCCACCCGACGCACCCGCCGACCTGGTCGCCACCACGGCCGGGAAAGCTCTCCCCGGCACCGAAATCCGCCTGGTCGATCGCACGGGAAACCCCGTACCCCTGGGCGATCCGGGGGAAATCACCGTCCGCGGTGCGAATGTCATGCGCGGCTACCTCGATGATCCCGAGGCCACCGCCGCCACCATCGACACCGATGGGTGGCTGCACACCGGTGATATCGGCACCCTCGACGCCGCGGGCTATCTGCGCATCACCGGTCGTCTCAAGGAGATGTTCATTGTCGGCGGCTTCAATGCCTACCCTGCCGAAATAGAACAAACCCTGTTGCGGCATCCGGGGATTCAAGATGTAGCGGTGGTGGGCATTCCCGATTCCCGGCTCGGCGAAGTCGGCCGAGCGGTGGTGGTACCGACCGACCCGGCGGCCGCCGACGCCGCCGCGATTCTCGACTGGGCGCGGTCGCGCCTGGCGGGCTACAAGGTACCGAGGGAGGTCGTCTTCACCAACGCCCTCCCCCGCAATCCCGGTGGCAAGGTACTCAAGAGCCAGCTCCGAGACCCGCGCTAACGCCCCGACATCGACGGCTCCTCATCGACCAGTTGCAGACGATCGCCAGGTCGGAGACGAACACGCGCTCCGGGTCGACGGTGTCGCGGATATGACGCCACTCCCGCAGCCGGGGGTACATCGCTCGGACCATCTCCGGTGTGGTCCGAGAGTCCCTGGCGAGGTCTCTCCCCTCAGCGGGTCGGCCAGACGTCCTTCAACAGCGGTGCGGCGTCGGCGGCCTGGCGGACTCCGGCTTCGAAGGCGGGGTGTAGCGCCGCCCGGCCGAACAGGTCATTGCCGAACGCCGCAATGGCCGCGGTATCCGGAATGATGGAAATCTCGCGTGCTGAACCCAATTCCCGGTCGGCCGGGGTTCGCGGAAAGATATGTGCCAGTGGCTCGACTATGACCACGATATCGGCGGGCAGTGCCAGATCCGCATTGATCGAGGATCGCACCCCACCGTCGATGTAATCGTTCCCGGCGATCGGAATCGGCGGGAACACACCCGGTACACAGGTGGTGGATGCGAGCGCCTGTTCGAGCGTCGCGGCCCCACCGCGCTCCCACGCCCGCAATTCCCCCGTGCGCGCATCCACCGCGGTCAGCACCAGCTCCCGCTCCGGCCACTCCGCAATGCCCACCATGGTGCCGATCCGCGCGATATGCACCGCCGGATCCCCGGCCTCGGCCGCCAGCGCCAACTCCCCGATCCGCCGCCGCGCGTCCATCGCATCGACACCGGGTGTGAACATGACGGAGAAGATCTCCGCCAGCTTCGCCGGATCCGCCTCGATGGGAGCGGCATCCGCGGGCGGCTCGGCCAGCAGGCTCATCGGATCACCACCGGCGGCCAGCACCGTCCCCACAATCGCCCCCGCCGAGGTCCCGACGAACCGATCCGCCAGCGCCAGATCGATCCCCGCCTCCCGCAACCCGACGGCCACCCCCGTCAACCACGAGATACCCACCGGACCACCTCCGCCCAGCACGAGCGCTATCCGAGATCCGTTGGGCGACATCGCATCAGACATAACGCCAGCGTAACCCCACCGGCCGTCCCGCATCGGGGCGGCAACGAAATAATCGGTACCGCGATTCTGTTGAGCCTGTTAGCGTTGCGAATACCAACCGACGAGAGCGAAAGGAACGGCGATGAACCAGTATTCAGCCTCCGCGTATCAGCGGCGCGATACTGCCGCAGAGCGCCGTTCCGAGCCGCAATCCTCGTCGTACGACACCGATCCGGCGGGCGATCCATAAACAGGACTGGTTCCTGTGCACCGGGTCGCACCACGGCGAAAGCCAAGGGAGCGGCCCTTTTCAATTCCACCCGCCAATTCCCACCTGCCGGGATGAGGCGGCAAGCCGGTGTAGAGGAGTCAGGCCGTCCTCGCTTCCCTGTCAAGGAAGAAATCGCGGGTTCGAATCCCGTCACGGGCGCAGCTATCACCACCCATGGGGGCGATGAGCCTGGTGGCTCACCCTGGCTGTAAACCAGGTGCCTTGCGCAGGGCAGGTTCGATCCCTGCCGCCCCCACGACGGCGCAGTTGCTCTGCTGGTACGGGCAGCCTGACTTTCATTCAGGCCCCACGTCGGTTCGATTCCGACCTGCGTCACGGAAGGCAAAACGGACCGGCGTCCGTCACCGTCTTGAAAACGGATGGTCCCCCGGGAGGGGGATGGAGATCGACACTTCTGCCTTCCGCTACCGCGTCTCGGAGCTAGATCTCCTTGCGCATCTGCGCGGTCAGCGGCTTCATATAGCCGGAGCCCAGCAGGCGTTGCATCCAGTTCATGGCCTTGGCGTCGGTGCCGATGAGGATGAGTGGCTTGTTCTTCTTGATGCCGTTCAGGATGGTTTGTGCGCACTGCTCCGGCGTGGTTTTGGCCAGGCCGTCGAAATTGGCGGCGAGGGCGTCGCGGTCGCGGTTGGCGGAAGCGCGGGCCTTCCAGGCGATGTCGGTTTTGATCATGCCGGGGTGCACGCTACTGACACCCACCTGGTGTTCGGCGATGATCATTTCCTGGCGCAGGGCGTCGGTGAAGGCACGCATGGCGAACTTCGAAGAGCTGTAGCCACTCTGGCTCGGGCACGCGACCAGTCCGAACATCGAGGAGACGTTCGCGATATGCCCGTCACCGGAGGCGATGACGTGCGGCAGGAATGCCTTGGTGCCGTTAGCGGTGCCCCAGAAGTTGATGTTGAAGATCCACTCGAAGTCGTCCCAGCTGACGTCCTCGATATTGGCGGTCAGCGAGACACCAGCATTATTGATGACGATATTGACCTTGCCGAAATCGGCCACCACCTCATCGGCGTGCGCGTACACGGCGGCGCGGTCGGTCACATCGAGCTGGTAGGCGCGGACCTTGGCGCCCTCCTTCTCACACAGCGCCGCCGTCTCGGCCACACTGTCGAGGTTGCGCCCCGACAGCGCGAGCTGCGCTCCACCGCGTGCCAGCTCGATCGCGAGGGCCCGCCCGATACCGGCACCGGCTCCGGTAATCACGGCCACCTTGCCGTTGAAGTTCTTCATGTGAATGTCCTTGTCTCGCAGGCGGAACCCGCCGGGTACTACTGGGAGGTGAAGCCGCCGTCGGCAATGAACTCGGCGCCGGTGGAGTAGGAGGATTCGTCGGAGAGCAGGAAGAGCACCAGGTTGGCCAGCTCCTCGGGTCGCGCCGGGCGTGTGATGGGTTGCTTGGCGGCGATCTCGTGCGAGCGGTCCGAGTCGGCCGTCATCTCGGTGGCGACAATGCCGGGATGCACCGAGTTGACCCGGATATTGTCGGCGGCCAGCTCCTGCGCCGCCGTCTTGCTCATCCCGCGCACCGCCCACTTGGACGCCACATAGCCGAGAATGTTGGAGTAGCCGATGAGTCCACCGGTCGAGGAGATATTCACGATGGACCCGACGCCCGCACGGCGCATGGACCCGATCACGGCCTTCATGCCGAGGAATACCCCGACCTGATTGACATCGATGACCCTGCGGTAATCGGCCTCGGAGAGTTTCTCGATGGGATCGACATGCACAATGCCCGCGTTATTGACCAGACCGGAGACCGGGCCGAACGACTCCTCGGCGGTGGCGACCACCGCGTTCCAGCCTGCCTCGTCGGTGACGTCGTGTGCGAGAAACAGTGCGGTGTCGCCGATTTCGGTGGCCAATGCCTCGCCCTGCTCGACGAGCACGTCGGTAATGGTCACCTTCGCCCCCTCGGCGGCGAGCGTGCGCGCGAACGCAGCGCCCATACCGCGTGCGCCGCCGGTGACAATGACGTGCTTGGTAGCGACCCTGCCCATCTCACTTCTCCTGATTCGCGGCGCTATTGGCGTGAGCGCGTCGCGCCGGCCGCTTGGCGGGCGCGGGCTTGCTCTCGGATTTCTGCCCGGGTTCGAGATCGGCGAGGTGGTTGGCGGCGATATACCCGAACACCATGGCGGGTCCGATGGTCGCGCCCGCGCCCGCGTAGTCATTGCCCATGACGGCGGCCGAATTATTGCCCGCCGCATACAGTCCCGTGATCACCCGGCCCTCGTGGTCGAGTACCCGAGCGTGTTCGTCGGTGACCAGACCACCCTTGGTGCCGAGGTCGCCGGGCACCATTTCCACCGCGTAGAACGGTCCACGCTCCAACGGCGCGAGCGTGGGATTCGGTTTGACAGTCGGATCGCCGTAGTACCGGTCATAGGCGGAATCGCCCCGCCCGAAGTCCTCGTCACGACCGTTGCGGGCCATGCCGTTGAACCGCTGCACGGACGCCGCGAGCCGGTCGGCCGGGACGCCGATCTTCGCCGCCAGCTCGGCGAGGGTATCGGCCGACTTGATAATGCCCGAGTCGTAATACTTCTGCGGCAGTGGGCGTTTCGGGAAGTTTCCGAGGAACAGGTACCGGTCGCGGAAGTTCTGGTCGAAGATGAAGTGCGCCGGAATGGTGCCGGTGCCCGCGGCCTCGTCCTCGTACATCTTGTGCACGACATTCACATACGGCGCGGATTCGTTGACGAAGCGCTCACCGTTGCTGTTGACAATGATCGCGCCCGGCTGCGACCGCTCCGCCAGGCAGAAGAACGGCGGACCCTCGGGGTTACGCACCGACGGACCCCACCACGCGTCATCCATCAGATCCACCGCGCCGCCGACCTTCTGGCCCGCCACAATGCCCTCACCGACGTTCTCGGTCGCACCGACGGTCCACTCGGTGGACTGCGGGCCTGCGATGTACTGCTTGCGCATTTCGAGGTTGTGCTCGAAACCGCCCGCGGCCAACACCACACCGCGCCGTGCCTTGATAACCACCGGCCGGCCCTCGTGCTCGGCACGCACGCCGACCACAGCTCCGCCCTCCACCATGATCTCGGTGAGCGGGGTACTCAGCCACACCGGCACGCCGGCATCGCGCAGCGACAGCCACAACCGGGCCGCCAGAGCCTTGCCCAGACTGAGCGGCAGCGCACCCTTGAGCATATTCAGGGCGGTCTTCGCGCCGACCCTCACAGCGGCCTTCTTGCCCGCCCAGGTGCGCGCGATCATATTCAGATCGTGGAAGTCGCTGACCGTAATGGCGATGCCCGCGGGGGCGGACATAGTCGGCTTGTTGATTTTGTGCAGATCAGCGCCGAGCAGTCGCCCGTCGATCGGCTTGGGCTCGATACTGCGGCCCTGTGACAGCCCGCCCGGATACTCCGGGTGATAGTCGGAGTATCCCCGGTCGTAGACGAAGTCCCAGTACCTGGACCGTGCGCCGAGGTAGTTGAACATCTCCGGCCCGTTGTCGAGGAACGCACGCTGCTTGGCCTCCGGAACCCGATTGCCGACAACGGCTTTCAGATACGTGCGAGCCATCTCGGCACTATCGGGCACGCCCGCCGCCTGCAGCACCGGATTATTGGGCACCCAGATGCCGCCGCCGGAGCGCGCGGTGGAGCCACCGAACAGGCGGCTCTTCTCGATCAGGGTGACCGACAGTCCGCGATAGGCGGCGGTCAGCGCGGCGGTCATACCGGCCGCGCCGGATCCGATGACCACGACATCGAATTCGAACTCGACCGGCTCGGACTCATGAGCCTTCGAAGCAGAATTACTGGATACCACTGTGTCCAAATCCCTTTCAGTATCCGCAGCTGGTGAGCATGCCGCCGTCGACGACGAATTCGCCGCCGGTGCAGTAGCTGGATGCGTCCGAGGCCAGGAAGAGCGCCACCTCGGAAACCTCCACGGGCTGACCCCAGCGCGGAATGGGCAGACCGGAAAAGAAGCTGTTGCCGTCGATACCGCTCGCACCGGAGACAGCGGCGGTCATCGGCGTGGCGATACCGCCCGGGTGAATGGAATTGACCCGGATCCCGGAGTGACCGAGTTCGCGCGCCGCCGACTTGGTGAGGCCACGCAGCGCGAATTTGCTGGCGCTGTATGCGGAGAGCTTGGCCGCGCCGACGAAACCCTCCACCGAGGAGACATTGACCATGGAGCCGCCGCCGGTGGTGATCATGGCGGGCGCGGCGGTCTTGATGCCGAGGAACGCGCCGGTCACATTGATGGACATGACGGTGTCGAACTCGTCCAGGCTCATCTCCAGGATGGGCGCGAACCGCAGGATGCCAGCATTGTTCACCAGCACATCGAGGCGGCCGAAACGCGAGACCGTCTCCGATACCGCTGTGCCCCAGTCACTTTCACTGGTCACATCGTGGTGGACATAGTGTGTGTCCGCACCCAGCTCGGCGGCCAGGGCCTTGCCCTCGTCATCGAGCACATCGCCGAACACCACTCGCGCGCCCGCGGCCGCGAAGCGGCGCACATGCTCGGCACCCATACCGCGCGCACCGCCCGTGACCAGGGCTACCTTGCCGTCCAGCTGTCCCACGAATTTCAGTCCTTCCTCACGGTCCCCCGCGCCAGTGCCCGGGCCGTGCACCCCGGCAGGGCCGCGATCGGGCCGGCGTCGAGACGGGGGTGCGGTTGTGTTCTCGACGCTAAGTGCGCGATCGGGCCCCGGCACGGTGTGGTCCCGGCCACTGGGACATCCCGATGACCTCCGCTTATGCGTGCAGAACTATTTCGTCTAGGCATAGCTCTCGGCCCGACCGGGCCGAAGCGGCGAGGAGTGGCGGCGATGAAGTTCTCGATGATCTTCGAAGCGCAGATGACGAACCCGACTGCCGAGCACGAGGCCCAGGTGCTGCGCGACTGTGTGGAGCAGGCCGTACTCGCCGACCAGGTCGGCTTCGATACCGTCTGGGCCGTCGAACACCACGGGCTCAAGTGGTACGCGCATATGAGCGCGCCCGAGATCTTCCTGACCTGGGTCGCCGCCAGGACCGAGCGTATTCGCATCGGGCACGGGGTGGTCTGTATGCCGTTCAACTTCAACCACCCGGTCCGCGCCGCCGAACGGGCCGCCATGCTGGATGTGCTGTCGAACGGGCGATTGAATCTCGGGGCGGGACGCGGGGCCACGGCCGTCGAAACCTCCATGTGCGGAGTCGATCCCGACCGCACCCATCAGGAGGTCGAGGAATCACTGCGCATGATCGCCGCCGCGTGGCAGGACCCGGAAGCCGAATTCTCCTATCACGGTGAGCTTCTCGATATCGACCCGCATCATCTGCTGCCCCGGCCGGTACAGCGTCCGCATCCGCCGCTGTTCATGGCGTGCACCAGGCAAGACACGCTGAAGCTGGCCGCCGACTACGGAATCGGCGCTCTGGTACTGGGTTTCGCGGGCATCGAGGAGATCGCGCAGCTGCGCCGCACCTATGACACCGCCATTGCCGCACGCACCGGGGAACGTTTCGTCTCCACGGTAGTGAACGATCATTTCGCCGCGCTCTGCCCGACCATCGTGCTCGACGATCGGGACCGGGCCCAACAGATCGGTGCGCGTGGGCAGCGCTTCTTCGCCCAGTCCATCAAGTACTACTACGGTGCGGGCCCCATCCCCGATGAGGCGGTCGATCCCGGCGTGGACGAGGTGGCCAGGATTCGGGCGGCCGCCGAGCAGCATGTGGCCTATCTGCACGAGGCCAAGATCCCTGTAAAGGCCAGCTCCACAGCGATTTTCAATACCGAGCACGCCTACGGGACCGCCGATGACGCCATCGCGTATGTCGAGCGGCTACAGGAGGCGGGCGCGGACGAGATCCTGTGCCTCATCCAAATGGGCACCGTGCCGCAGGACGCGTGCCTGGAGACAATCCGTCAGTGGGGCGAGAAGGTCATCCCCCACTTCCGCAACAAGTAGAAGGAACCGAAATGGCTGATCTGAACGGCAAAGTCGCCCTCATCACCGGTGCCGCGCGCGGGCAGGGGGCGGCGGAGGCACGGCTGTTCGTGGCGCGGGGCGCTCGGGTGATCATTACCGACGTCCTCGACACCGAAGGGAAGGAGCTTGCCGAATCCCTCGGTGACGCGGCCCGTTTCGTACGCCACGATGTCACCGACACCGACAGCTGGGATATGGCTGTGAGCGAGGCCGTTTCGGCATTCGGAACGCTCAATGTGCTGGTCAACAATGCCGCCATCTACACGATGAAGCCGCTGCTCGAGACCACCACCGAAGAGCTGAAGCGGATTCTCGAGGTGAATCTGGTGGGCGCGTTCAACGGCATCAAGGCGGTCGTTCCCGCCATGACCGAGGCGGGTGGCGGCTCCATTGTGAACATCTCCTCGCAGGCCGGTATCGAGGGACTGATGAACCACTCCGCGTACGGCTCGTCCAAGTGGGGTCTGCGCGGGCTGAGCAAGATCGCCGCACTGGAGTTGGGCCCCGCCCAGATCCGCGTCAACTCGGTACATCCCGGCCCCATCGCCACCCCGATGGTGCCGTATCTGACCACCGGCCCGGGTAGTTTCCCGACCCTGCCGCTGGAGCGCACCGGCCTGCCCGAGGAAGTCGCCGAACTGGTCGCCTTCCTGGCCTCCGATGCCGCCGCATACATCACCGGTGCGGAGGTGACTGTCGACGGCGGTCTGGCGGCGGGCAAATTCATCCCACGAAATATGTAGTAACCCAACCCCATTGGGCCGCCGCCGGTCGGCGGCGGTTCACCGGAAGGATCTCGCCGTGCCTCTCTCCCCCGAATGGCAAGTCTTCGTGGATGCCGCCACCGCGGCCTTCCCCGCGATCGGCACCGAAGTATTCGACGCTTCGGAAGCTCGGGCGTTCCTCGCCTCCCGACCGGCACCGGCGGTGGAGCCGATACCCGTTGCGGGGGTGGAGGAATGGCTGGTACCTGGCCCGGTCGGCGCACCCGAGGTCGCGGTGCGACTGTACCGCCCGCTCGAGGCGGAGCAGGCTCCCGGCGTCGTCGTCTTCTATCACGGCGGCGGGTTCGTGCTGTGCGGTCTCGACAGCCATGACCGCTTCTGCCGAACCATGGCCAATGCGGCCGGGGCAATTGTGGTGTCGGTCGATTACCGCCGCGCCCCCGATGCGCGCTTCCCGGCCGCCGCCGATGACGCCTACGCGGTGCTGCGCTGGGTCGCCGACCACGCCGAATCCCTCGGTGGCGATCCGGCCCGCGTGGCCGTCGCCGGTGATAGCGCGGGCGGCAATCTCGCCACGGTCGCCGCTATCGCGGCCCGCGATAACGGCGGCCCGGATATTGCCTTTCAGCTGCTCATGTACCCCATGCTCGACCCGGCCTGCGGTAGCGCGTCCTACCGCGACAATGCCGAGGGCTACTTCACCACCGCCGCGCACCTGCGCTGGTACTGGCAGCAGTATCTGGCGCCGGAAGCCGATGCCGACAATCCCTACGCGAATCCCTTCCGCGCCAACCTGTCCGGCCTCCCACCCGCCTATATCGCCACCGCGGAGTTCGACCCGCTGCGCGATGAGGGCGAGGCCTACGGCCAAATGCTGCGCGATGCCGGGGTCGATACGGAGATCCACCGATGGAACGGCACCGTCCACGGCTTCATGTCCATGGCCTGGCATCTGCGTGAAACCGATCTCGCCAATGCCTCCGCATTCACCGCGCTCCGCACCGCCCTCACTCGCCAGGTCCCCGCGACCTGGTAGATCGCACACGATATAGTACGCTCGCTCTATATAGAGAGAATCCTCTATATCAGAGTAGGGAGATCGACCATGTCCGAGGAACTGTTCGACGCGGCAGTGGGAATCGTGCGGGCCGGCAAGTACGGCTTCCTGACCACCCTCGCCGACGGCCACCCGCACACCCGCCTCGTCCAGACCATGAGCGTCGACGCCGATGCGACGGTCTGGATCGGCACCAGCCCGAAATCCCGCAAAGCCCTCGATATCGCCCTGCACCCCGAGGTGACCTACGCCGTGGAGGATCGCGTCGGCCTGTCCTACGCGTGCCTCTACGCCGCCGCCGAAATCATCGACGATCCCGCGGAATTGAACGCCAAATGGATGCGCGAGTTCGAGATGTTCTTCCCCGACGGCCCCACCGGTGGCGACTTCATCCTGCTGCGTCTGCGTCCGACCGCTGTCGAGGTCCTGGACTTCACCCGCGAAATCCATCCCGCCCCATTCGGTCTGGTACCCGCCCGCGCCGAGCGCACGGCCTGAGCTGCCCCTGCCGCACTCGGCCACCGAAACCGTGGCCGAGTTGCCCGAGATAGCAAGGTATTTCCCAAAACTCACGCCCCGAGCGGCACCCGTTTCGTCTAGCATCGGCCTCGTTCACCAGTTTCTGAAATACCGAGGATTCTCTTGTCGCTCGCCCGCAGTGCCGCTTTCACCGCCGCCACAGCCGCCGCCTTTGCCCTCACCGTCGCCGGTAGTGCGAACGCGGCCAGCCAATACGGCACCATCGCCCTCTCCGAGCTGAATGGATCCGCGGTCGCGTCCACCGATTCCAGCAAGGTTTCGTCCGACGCCGCCGCCATCCGCGATTGCGCCGTCTACGACTGCCGAATAGTCCTGCGTTTCACCGACGGCTGCGGCGCGATCGCCCGGGGCGCGGACGGCACCTACGGCTGGGCCGCCGCACCTTCCCGCGCCGAGGCCGAGACCATCGCCGTAACCGCACTGGGCGAAACGAACCCACCCTTCCCCGACCTCGGCAGTGCCTCCCCGCGCCCCGCCCACGTCATCCTCTCCTCCTGCACCCCCAACGCGATGTAAGGCAATTTCCTATGGATGCCGCGGGCTTTATCCGATCCCGAATTCGGAGCCGGCGGCAATATTGAGGTGCGCGGGACCTCGTCCGATCCCTACGGTGGGGTATTCGGATGTTGAGGAAAGGTAAGGACGATGTTTCCCGTCGAGCTGCGCGGAACGCGCGCGCAGACGCTCATGTGGGCCCACGAGAACGAGGTCGAACCGGCCGCGCTCCAGCAGTTGCGCAATATCGCCGGACTGGAATGGGTGTATGGCGTGCGCGTCATGCCCGATGTGCATCTCGGTAAGGGCGCGACCGTTGGGTCCGTCATTGCCATGAAGGATGCCGTCGCGCCTGCTGCGGTGGGTGTCGACATCGGCTGCGGAATGGAGGCGGTGCGGACTTCGCTGACCGCCTCACACCTGCCCGACAACTTGCATGCCCTGCGGTCTCGGATTGAAGCGGCTGTGCCGGTTGGTTTCTCGGCGCACGCCGATCCGGTGAACGTGCAGCGGCTGGAGAGCGAGATGTATGGGCAGAAGGCGGCTGGCACCACGTTGCGCAGCGGATGGGAGCGGTTCTGGAAGTCGTTCAGCTCACTCGACTCCGGCGTGCAGGCACTGGAATCCAAGGCGCAGAGGCAGATGGGGTCACTGGGCTCCGGAAATCACTTTTCAGAAATTTGTCTGGATTCCGAGCAGCGCGTGTGGATCCTGCTGCATTCCGGAAGCCGTAATATCGGTAAGGAACTCGCCGAGCGCCATATGGCTGTAGCGCGGAACCTAGCGCATAACCAGGAACTGCCCGATCGGGATTTGGCGGTATTTCTTTCCGGGACACCGGAAATGGATGCTTACCGGCGAGATCTGACGTGGGCGCAGGAGTATGCGGCACGTAACCGGGCGGTCATGTTGGCGCTTGTGTGTGAGGCCGTGCGGGATGAATTCGCTGGGCGCGACGTGCGTTTCGACGAGCCGACTTCATGCCACCACAATTATGTCTCCGAGGAGACCATCGATGGGATGCCCATGCTGGTGACCCGTAAGGGTGCGGTGCGGGCGGGGGCCGGGCAGCTGGCACTTATTCCGGGATCGATGGGTACGCGGTCGTATGTGGTTCGCGGCCGGGGAAATCCGGCCTCGTTCCAGTCGGCGTCGCATGGCGCGGGGCGGCGGATGAGCCGCAATGCCGCCAAGAAGCAGTTCACGGTGGCCGATCTGATCGAGCAGACCGAGGGTGTGGAGTCCCGTAAGGACGCCGGGGTGATCGATGAGATTCCGGCCGCCTACAAGGACATCGATCAGGTCATCAATGCCCAGCGCGATCTGGTCGATATTGTCACCACGCTGCGTCAGGTGCTGTGCGTGAAGGGTTGAGTCGCGGTCCGGCGGTGCTGAATTCAGCGCCGCCGGAACGTGGCCGCCACGCCCGCGCCGATCAACACCATGCCGACGATGAGCGGGAATCCCGTCGCCAACCACTCATAGAGCGCGATATGCATTTCGTCGGAGAGCAGCGGCAGCTCGCCGATGGTTCGAAACGAGTCGTCGGGAAATATCAAGTAGATCAGCCCCGGGATCACACCCCACACCAGCCCCGCGATCATGGTGCTCGCCGGTGAGTAGGCGGCCATCGCCGCCACCACCAGGAACAGCGTCGCCCCGACCAGGATCTGCAATGCGGACCCCCACCGATCCGCGAGATTCCCGAGAATCACCCAGCGCTTGGTATCGGCCGCCCCGAGCGCCGCCAGGGCGATCGCGACCGGCGTAACCACCAACCCGACCAGTGTCGCGCCCACCGTCCTGGAAATCGTTGCCTTGCTGGAAAATTGCGCCCCCGGCGGAGTCCACCCCGCAGGCGACACAAACCTCTCACCCATCACGCCTCCCTGCACCCGAGAAGACCGGCCGGCCCCTCCGCCCCATTGTCCCGGGACAATCCGGCGACGCGCCCGATCTTGGCCACACCGCAATCAAGCCGATCAGCGTGGGCGGTTCTTCTCGATCTGGTCGAGCAGACGGGTGACATCGGCCTGGCTCACCGCCTCGGCATACAGATCGTATTTGGCCGAGTAGCGGGTCTGATAGCTGACCGTGCGGCGCTCGGCCTGGGCTCGACGGTCGGCGTCGGCCTGCTGTCCGGCGCGAATGGAGGCGTAGACGCCGCCCGCCGCGGGGATGTACAGGAGAGGGTTCCGGAGAGAGTGGTCGCGGTGAAGGGGTAGGCACCCCGCTCCACGGACGCGAACGCACGTCACGAAGGGGGTGCGTCAGCCAATAATGGGTGCGCGAAGGTGGTGCGCGGGGTCGGATGTCGGTGCGGTGAGGCACCATGGAGCGCGTGACCTCGACCGATGGGACCGATACCACGACGCCGACCGCCCTGCGGGCGGATGCCGAGCGGCTGCTGCGGGAATTGGCGGGACCCGCCGCGCGGCTGCGGGAGGATCAGTGGACCGCTATCGAGGCGCTGGTGGTGCAGCGGCGGCGAGCTCTCGTCGTGCAGCGCACCGGCTGGGGTAAGTCGGCGGTGTACTTCATTTCCGCCAAACTGCTGCGGGCCGCCGGGCGGGGACCGACGGTGATCGTGTCACCACTGCTGGCGCTCATGCGCAACCAGGTGGTGGCCGCCGAGCGAGCGGGCGTGGTTGCGGCGACCATCAATTCGGGGAATGTCACCGAATGGGACGAGATTCACGCCAGCGTCGCCGCGGGGGATGTCGATGTCCTGCTGGTCAGTCCGGAACGCCTCAACAATCCGGACTTTCGCGATGCGGTCCTGCCCAAGCTGGCGGCGGATGCCGGACTCGTCGTCATCGACGAGGCGCACTGTGTATCGGACTGGGGACATGATTTCCGGCCGGACTATCGGCGAATTCGGACCTTGATCGCCGATCTCGGATCGGATGTGCCGGTACTGGCCACCACCGCTACCGCCAATGACCGCGTGGTCACCGATGTGGCCACCCAGATCGGCACCGATACGCTGGTGCTGCGCGGCAGCCTCGATCGAGAGTCCCTGCATCTGTCGGTGGTGCGGATCGCGGATGCGGTCGAGCGCACGGCCTGGCTCAGTGAACATCTGCGGGCGCTGCCGGGCTCCGGAATCGTCTACACCCTGACCGTCGCCGCCGCCCACGATCTCGCGGATGTGCTGAATTCGCATGGGCACCATGTCGCCGCCTATACCGGCCAGACCGATCCCACCGAGCGCGAAGCCCTCGAAATAGCGCTGCTCAACAATGAGGTGAAGGCACTCATCGCCACCTCGGCACTGGGTATGGGTTTCGACAAACCCGATCTGGGATTCGTGGTGCACGTCGGTGCGCCCTCCTCGCCCATCTCCTACTACCAGCAGGTGGGCCGTGCCGGGCGCGCTACCGAACGTGCCGAAGTGGTGCTGCTGCCCGGGCCGGAAGACCGGCGGATCTGGAGCTACTTCGCCTCGGTCGCCTTCCCGCGCGAACATATCGTGCGATCGGTCCTCGATGCCCTCGATACCGATCGAGCGCTGTCCACCGCCGCGCTGGAACCCCTGGTCGAACTCAATCGCTCCCGCCTGGAAATGGTGCTCAAGGTGCTCGATGTCGACGGCGCGGTCAAACGCGTACGCGGCGGCTGGATCTCGACCGGGGAGCCCTGGGTCTACGACACCGAACGCTATGAGCGCCTCACCATCGCCCGCGATGCCGAACAACAGGCCATGGTCGACTACCAGGCCACCGACGAATGCCGAATGAACTTCCTGCGTCGCCAACTCGACGATCCGGGTCTGTACCCCGACTCCCCCGGCTGTGGGCGCTGCGACAACTGCACCGGCACCCGCCTCGATACCGCGGTCGACACCGAATCCCTGTCGGCCATCCGCGCCCGTCTGGACCGGCCCGGTATCGACCTGGCCCCGCGCAAACAGTGGCCGACCGGTATGGCGAAATTGGGAATCTCGCTGTCCGGCAAGATCTCCCAAGGTGCGGAAGTCGGTCGTGTCCTCGGCCGCCTCAGCGATCTCGGCTGGGGCCAGCGCCTGCGTGCCCTCCTCGACTCCCCCGACGGCCCGGTCCCCGACGAGGTGTTCAAGGCCTGCACAGTCGTACTGCGCGAATGGGATTGGTCGCAGCGCCCCATGCACGTCATGGCCATGGAATCGGCCACCCACCCCATGCTGGCGGCCTCACTGGCCGCCCGACTCGCCCAGGTGGGCCGTCTGAACGACCTCGGCATCCTGCACCTGCGCCCGGACCTCCCGCCGGTGTCGGCCGCCAACTCCGCACACCGCGTCGCCGCCCTCCACAATGCCTGGGAGATACCGGATCTCACCGATGTCCACGGCCCGATCCTGCTCGTGGACACCCTCACCGATACCGGCTGGACACTCACCATGGCGGTCCGCACCCTACGCGCGGCGGGAGCCGACGCCGTCCTGCCTTTCGCGCTGGCCACTCCGTCCTGACACCCGCTCCGACCTGACACTCACCACGTCAAAGCCACCGAACTCGCGATCCCGGTGTGCCTTTGGCCGGGATCCATGTCCCGCAACACCGCGACCAATGGGTGGATTCCGGCCGAGCATGCCGGAATAACGAGGTGGCGGGCGGCATCCCGCCTCGCATCGGATGAGCGTCACATCCGCGAAGTCCCGCTGCTGCACCACTGTCACGGGCCGGGGCCGCGGTCGCGCGTACACTCGAACTTCCATTGGGGAGGGAGCCCGATCATGGCCGCACAGGTGAACCCGAGCGAGACGCCGGATCCACGAGCACACTGGCGACAGCTGCCCGCGGAGCCCGGTGAGTGGATCGAGGAGAAAGCTACCGAGCCGTCCTCATCGAGCTATACACCCGAGCCGGATGCCGGACAGGAAGCCGCACGCTACAGCGGCTGACCCGGATTCGTGGCCGGACCGGCGTAGGCTCGGACCCGTTCTGAGCAGTGCCGACCAGCGATGGAGTCGTCATGGCGTCCGGATCCACCAAGCTTCCACCCCTGCCCCTGCTGCGCGCGCTCGGACTATTCCGGGACGGGCTCGCTGCCCTGCACCGACGCCTGATCCCCGGTCATATCGCGCTACTCGAGATGCAGATGACCGGGTTCCTGGCCCAGGCCATCAATGCCGCCGCTCAACTGGGTATCGCCGATGCGCTCGCCGACGGGCCCAAAAAGCCGGCCGAGCTCGCGCGGGTCCTCGATGTCGACGAGGACGGGCTGCGCCGCCTCATGCGGCTGCTGTTGAGCTTCGATGTATTCGCCGAGCGGCGCGACGGATCCTATGCGCTGAACGGGATTTCGCGGGCGCTGAGCTCCGACGCGCCGATCACGCTGCGGGATATGCTGCTGTTCTTCGGCTCCGACTACCACCGCAACCACTGGACCCATCTCGCCGACGCGGTACGCACCGGCTCCGCCGTCGGTCCGGCACTGGAGGGTGCGACCTTCTTCGAGTACGCGGCCACCCATCGGGAATTCGGTGACCTGTTCGACCGCGCCATGTCGAGCATCGGCACCCTCTCCATCGACCCCCTGCTCGCCGCATACGATTTCGGCCGCTACCGCACTCTCGTCGACCTCGGCGCGGGTCAGGGCAACCTGCTCACCGCCATCCTGCGCCGCACCCAATCCACCCGGGGTGTCATCTTCGACCTGCCCGAAGTAGTCGCGCCACTGCCCGCCGAACTCGCCCGGCTCGGCCTGGCGGACCGCTGCACGGTGGAAACCGGCTCCTTCTTCGAATCGGTTCCCAAGGGCGGCGACGGCTACATCCTCAAACATATCGTCCACGACTGGACCGACGCCGAAGCCGAACGTCTGCTCCGCACCGTCCATGCCGCCATGGACCCCTCCAGCACCCTGCTCATTATCGAAATGGTGCTCCCCGAACACCACCGCCCCCATGCCAGCAAATTCATCGACCTGGAAATGCTGGTCAATGCGGGCGGCCGCGAGCGCTCCGAATCGGACTACCGAAATCTGCTCGCCCGCAGCGGCTTCACCCTGCACCGCACCATCTCCACCGCCGCCCCCGACTGCATCCTCGAGGCCCATCCCGCCCATTGACCCCGTTCGCACACTCCCCCTCGACCGCTGACGCACGGATGGGCGCGGCCGCGCCCCCTGCGCGCCACCGCGTCCACCGCACCCCGAGCCCGCTGGTCGCCACTATCCCGCAGGCCGAGCCGTACGTCGGCTACCGCCGCCGATGCCGACCGGTCGGCAGCTATGCGGTCCGGCGCACGGGCTGCTCGATCACGCCCGCGACACGATCGGTCCAGCCGTCGGCCATGGAGGCCAAGCGGAACCAAGCCGCGTGGACTCGGTCATCGGATACGTCCTCCACGGTCCGCAACAGGTGCACGGCGCGCACGTGGGCGGCGGCCATGGCGTCTACGACCGAGCCGAGCGATTCCCCGCTCGACGTGGCGCCGCGTCGGCTGCGTATGACGACGAAATCGTCGATACACGTGACGATATGGGCGCGCCGGTGATCGATCTCAGCGATGCGGTCGGGCTGCTGTCTGCGGGCCAGATGCAATTCCGCGAGCAGCCGCGCCCAGCGGGTCACCATGTGATCCTCCGGCTGGTCGCCGATATGACCGCAGAACGCGGCCAGCAGTTCATGCCAATTCGGCAGCAGGGGACGGGTTTCGACGTGCGAGCCACGGCCACCCACCCGCCACAACTGCGTACTGTCCGGTACGTACATACCTACCTACCTCCGGGGCGGTGCGGGCGCACCCGGCGCCGCGGGCGATTACCGGATCGCGAGCCCGACGCGGCAAGGGCGGACCGCGCCGGATCCGGAAATCGCTTATCGGCGAAGGGCACATGCGATTCGGCACCGGGTGCACCTCCAGAATGCGCCACCCCCGCCGCCCGCCCACTGCCATTCCCCCGACCCTCCGTCGCCCCTGACCCAGCCCTCAATCCCACCCGAGCGCACCTATGAACGAATTCGCGTACTTTCCGTGCGTGTCGCGCATATTGCAACGGCTGGCCCGGCGCGAATTCAGCGAATATTGAATCGAGACCGATTGGTATTCCAGTGTTTTCGAGTAATGGCGTACTCGACCTCGCCGTGCTCCGCGCCGGGAATCGGATCCTCCCATCGCAGATGGAAGGTGCGGACGTATTCCAGCCCGATGGCCGCCATGGTCGCGCGGGATGCGGTATTGACAGCCATTGTCTCGGCGAAGACCCGGGTCAGGCCGAGGTCCTCGAAGCCGTACCGAAGCAGCTCACGAGCACCCTCGCTGGCGAGCCCCCGCCGCCAATAGCGCGGCAACAACCGGTACCCGAGTTCGGCCTGACTTTCCACGGGACCCTGATCGGGGCGGTCCGGAGCCGCGAGAATCCACCAACCGACGAAGCGATCGCCAACGAGGCCTATCCAGTACCCGAGTCCCGGCACCTGCGTCGCCGCCGCCATTCGATTGCGGTGCGCCCGTTCGACTTCCAGGCGGGAACGCCCCGTGCCATTGCCGAGATAGCGCATGACTTCCGGATCGGCGTCCAACTCGACCTCATGGTCGAGGTGTTCATCCGCGAGCGGTAGCAGGGTGATGCGAGGTGAGCGCAGGATCGCTTGCGACATCGGCGGGTCCTCGGAAAGATGTTGGCGGTCAGACCTTTACGAGATCATCGGCGTGAACCACCGGACGCTGCATACCCTCTGGGAGATCCGTGGTGGATCGCCCCTTCATGGTCTCGAGCTCATCGCTGTCATAGGAGACGATGCCGCGGGCGACCACATGCCCGTCGGGTGCTACCAGGCTGATCACATCGCCACCGTAGAAACGGCCGCGGACCTCGGTGATTCCGGCCGCCAGCAAGGAGCTGCGGCGGGCGGCGACGGCTTGGACCGCACCCGCGTCGAGATGGACCGCCCCGCGACTGTCGGCCGCGTGGCGGACCCAGAACTTCCGGGCGGACAGCCGGACCGGCCGGGCTGCGAAGGCGGTGCCGACCGATGCACCGGACAGCGCCGCGGCGGCATCGGAGGCGGCGGCCAGCAGAACAGGCACTCCGGCGTCGGCGGCCAGCCGAGCAGCCGAGAGCTTCGAGGCCATCCCACCCGTACCCAAAGCGCCTCCGCTGCCCGCGATTACGCCATCGAGGTCGGCGGTGCCACGGACTTCGGGAATGAATTTGGCGCCACCCTTGCGGGGGTCGCCGTCGTAGAGACCCTCGACATCGGAGAGCAGAATCAGCGCATCCGCGCCGATCAGGTGGGCCACCAGGGCGGCCAGCCGGTCATTGTCGCCGAAGCGGATCTCTTCCGTTGCGACCGTGTCGTTTTCGTTGACCACGGCAATGGCGTGCAGGGCGCGCAGCCGATCCAGAGTGCGCTGGGCATTGCGGTGAGATTCCCGGCGGGAGAAGTCATCGGCGCTCAACAGCACCTGGCCGACAACCCGGTCGTAACGCGCGAAGGAGGTACCCCAGGCGTGCGCGAGAGCCAGCTGGCCGACACTCGCCGCAGCCTGTTTGGTGGCCAGATCCTTTGGACGACTGGATAATCCGAGCGGCGCCATGCCCGCGCCGATAGCACCGGAGGACACCACCACCAGATCGGATCCGGCGCGCATCCGCCCCTCCACCGCATCGGCCAGGCGATCCAGCCGCGCGTTATCGAGACCACCCTCCAGACTGGTCAGGGCGGACGATCCGATCTTCACCACCACACTGCGTGCCGACGCGATCGCCTGCCGCGCCGCGCTCGGCTCAGCGGACTCCGCATCGACCACGGGGCCCCGCGTGATACCCGAACTCATTGCACCACACCTCAATTCACCAGCATTATGCGATTCGCGGCGGTATTGCGCTCGCACCTTCCGCATCGGCAAGGTGCCGCCACCACAGCAGCTTCCGATTGCCGCGCCGGTCCAGCATCCCCGGAGGGAGACCGGATCCGGTGCGACGGTCACTATTTGTCCTCGTCCTCCGACAGCAACCCACGGCGCGCACGCGAGGCGTACTTACGCTCGGCGGCACCGATGCGTTCGCTCTGATCCAGTCGCGGATCGACGCCGCGGCGGGTCAACAGGGTCTCCACGCCGGCGGAGATCTGCGGCTCCCAGTCGAAGCACACATGGCCGATGGTCACCGGCGCCCCCGGCTGCGCACCCTGCTTCACCAGCTCATCCTCGACACCGAGGCGAGCCAGGCGGTCGGCCAGGTAACCGACGGCTTCCTCATTGTCGAACGCGGTCTGCGCCACCCAACGCTCGGGACGCTCACCGATGACAATGAAGCCACCCGGCGTCTCCGGATCCGGTTTCACCTTGAATCCACTGTCGCCCTTGGCAACCGGACGGATAATGGCACGACCCGGCTCGGCCTTCGGATGCGCCTTGCGGTACTCGTCGACCATCTTCGCGAGCGCGAAAGTCAATGGGCGCAAGCCTTCCCGGCTCACCGCCGAGATCTTGTACACCGGCCAACCACGCTTGGTGAATTCCGGGGTCACCATATCGGCGAGCTCATCGGCATCCGGAATATCGGCCTTATTGAGAATGACCACACGCGGGCGGTCCGCCAGATCACCCAGGCTCGCATCGCCCTTGAGCGCGGGCTGGTACGCGGCGAGTTCGGCTTCGAGCGCATCCACATCGGAGACCGGGTCGCGGCCCGGATCCAGGGTGGCGCAGTCCACCACGTGGGCGAGCACCGCGCAGCGCTCCAGATGCCGCAGGAAGTCCAGGCCCAGACCCCGGCCGTCGCTGGCGCCCGGAATCAGACCCGGCACATCGGCCACGGTGAAAGTAGTGTCACCCGAGAGCACCACACCGAGATTCGGCACCAGCGTGGTGAACGGGTAGTCGGCGATCTTCGGCTTGGCGGCCGACAGCACCGACACCAGCGAGGACTTACCGGCCGACGGGAAGCCCACCAGGCCCACATCCGCGACCGACTTCAGTTCCAGGACCAGTTCACGTTCCTGGCCCGCCTCACCGAGCAGTGCGAAACCGGGAGCCTTGCGCGCCTTCGATACCAGCGCCGCATTGCCCAGACCGCCACGACCGCCCAGCGCCGCGATGAACTGGGTACCGGCACCCATCAGATCGGCCAGCACCTCGCCCTCGGGGCTCATGACGACGGTGCCTTCGGGCACCTTCAGCAGCAGACTCTCACCCTGCTTGCCATTGCGGTTATTACCCTCGCCGGGCTTGCCGTTGCCGCCCTTGGCGTGCGGATGGAAGTGGAAGTCCAGCAGGGTGTGCACATTGGGGTCGACCTCGAGGATCACATCCCCGCCGTTACCGCCATTGCCGCCGTCTGGCCCGCCGAGCGGCATGAACTTCTCGCGGCGCACCGAGGAGCATCCGTGCCCGCCCTTGCCCGCGCTCACGTGCAGCACGACGCGGTCGATGAATTTGGACATACCGGTGATCATCCTCCTTCAGGACTGGTCGGCTGTAGTGACAGCGCCGCTTCCGCGCCGCCGGTTCGGGTGCCATTCGAACACCAAAGCGGGCCAGGGTATTCACCCTGACCCGCTTCGGAAAGTGTGTGGAGAGGCTCCGGTGACGGCGTCAGGCCGAAACCGGCTCCGGAACCACGATGTTCACGGTCTTGCGGCCACGCTTGCTGCCGAACTCGACCGCACCCGCCGCGAGGGCGAACAGCGTGTCGTCGCCGCCACGACCGACATTGACGCCGGGGTGGAAGTGCGTGCCACGCTGGCGAACCAGGATCTCGCCGGACTTGACGACCTGACCGCCGAAGCGCTTCACGCCGAGTCGCTGGGCATTCGAGTCGCGACCGTTGCGCGAGCTGGATGCACCCTTCTTATGTGCCATTGCTAACTCCTCGTGCCGGGGAACGACCCCCTGGTCGGAACTACTTGATGCCGGTGACCTTCAGGACCGTCAGCTTCTGACGGTGGCCCTGACGCTTGTGGTAGCCGGTCTTGTTCTTGAACTTGTGGATACGGATCTTCGGGCCCTTGGTCTGTTCGACGACCTCGGCGGACACGGAAACCTTCGCCAGCTTGTCAACATCGGTGGTCAGCTCGGCGCCGTCAACTACCAGCACCGGCGACAGCGACACCGAAGTGCCCGGCTCACCCTCGATCTTCTCGACCTTCACCAGGTCACCGACCGCGACCTTGTACTGCTTTCCGCCGGTCTTGACGATTGCGTACGATGCCATCGGTCGGCTGCCCTTCTTTCCTGTACAAGTGCCATCGGCACTGTGCTCACACGGCTTGGCTCCGGCTCACACCGGTTACCGCCGTACGACTGGTCTGGTAATCACCGCCGCCTCAGCGCCTGGTGGCTCTCGAATGAACCGGGCCACGGGCTCACAGCAGATTTGCTGTCACCGGGCAGCGACCGTCCTAGGCTACAGGACCCGGGCCGACCCCTCCAAACTGGGGGCCGATGGCCTCCGGCACATTCCGAACCGGTGCCGCGCCCACTCACAAAGCTGTCGGTGCACCGGCCTATGGTGCCGAGGTGCCCCGTGAGCTTACCGACCTCCCGTACGCCCGCCACCTCGAACCGTTCGCCGCCGAACTGGAGCCCGACAGCCACTACGACACCGTCCACCTGAACGGCGAATACTTCGACGCCGTGGAGGCCAGTGGCGCGCGGTTCGACGAATCGGCCTTCACCGGGGTGACATTCCAGGGCGGCAGCCTGCGCTTCGCGCGGTTTGCCGATGTGTGGCTACGCGACAGCCGCTGGGTCGGCACCAATCTGAGCCAGACCAACTGGGTCAATGTGGAAATGGTCGACAATGCCCTGTCCGGCGTGGAGATCATCGGCTCCGGTCTGCGCCGAATCCGGTTCGAGGGCTGCAAGTTCGATGCCGTGAACTTCCGCAACGCCAACCTGCAAGAGGTGCAGTTCGTCGACTGCGTGCTGCGCGATACCGATTTCGCCGAGGCGAAGCTCACCAAGGTGAGCTTCCCCGGCACCATCCTCGAGGGACTGTCGCTGCACCAGGCACAGCTGAAGAACGTCGACCTGCGTGGCGCGACCGCGATCGGCATCACCGCCGGTATCGAGGCACTCCGGGGCGCGACAATCAACCCGCTCCAGCTCATGGACCTCGCCCCGGCCTTCGCCCGGACATTCGGCATCACGGTCCGCGACTGAGCGACTGAGCGACTGAGCGAACGGTACCGCGATGGCGCCTGGCCGCTTCGTCATTCCGGCGTGCTTTTGGCCGGAATCCACACCTCCGCAGTAGTGGATCCTGGCCAAAAGCACGCCGGGATGACGGGTGGGCAGCCCAGTCGGGACGGCGGGGCTGCACCGAGACCACGGAGCTGCACCAAGGCGACGGAGCTGAGCCGAGGGCGGGGACTGAGCCGAGGGGGCGGGGGCCTGAGCGGAGACGACAGCAGGTGAGGACGACGGGAGCGATAGCCGACACCACACGTTCAACCTCAGTAAGCAGCCGCCGTGAAACGAGTGTGGCCCCGCTGTTCGACAGCGGGGCCACACTCGTTCATTCGGAGCTAGTTGCCACCCTCCGGGGCACCGGCCGGGCGACCGGCGGCGCGACGGCGGGGACGGGCACGCGGCGGTACATCCACCGGGGCCGCATCCTCGATGGTCAGGGCCGCGGGCGGAGCCTGATCCGTACTGGAGAGCACGAAGACCGCGCCCTTGCTGTCCGCGGCCGGGGCGGCAGCCGTACGGGCCACCCGGCGACGACGGCGACCGGTCGAGGGCGCTACCTCTTCGGCGGCGGCCGCCTTCGGCTCGGCCTGCTCGGGCTCGTACTGCTTCGGCTCGGCCTGCTTCGGTTCGGCCGCCGCGGCGGTTTGAACACCGGTCGCGGCCTGCGCCTCGGTCACCGCCACGGCGGCTTCGGCAGCGGCCTCCTCGGCGTACTGCGCGACCACCGCATCGGCGGCGGCCGCCTTGGTCTCGGTCACCTTCGGGGCGGTTCCATTGGACTTGGCAGCCTTGGTGGATTGCGCCACCGCGGCCTTCGCCTCGGCCGCGGCCGAATCGCGGGCCACGGCGTTCTCGGTGGCCTCGACAACCTCGTCGACACCGACGGTTTCGGCCTCGGCGACCTCGACCGCCGCAGCGGAGTCCTCCGAATCCTCGTCGTGGTGCGCGGCCATCGCCAGCGCGACGGGGTGTGCCCGCCGAGCGGCGGCCTTCTCCTCGGACTCGTGCGGTTCGGCCACGGCCGCGGCGACCGGCTCCGGAGCAGTCGCGTTGCCGCCCTTGTCCTTACGGCGGCGACGGCCCTCGCGGCGACCACCACCCTCTTCCGCGGGTGAGGCCTCCACCGGGTAGTCGTGCACGATGAGGCCGCGACCATGGCAGTGCTCACAGTTGGTGGAGAAGGCCTCCACCAGTCCGGTGCCCAGCTTCTTGCGGGTCATCTGCACCAGACCCAGCGAGGTCACCTCGGACACCTGATGGCGGGTGCGGTCCCGGCCCAGCGCCTCGGTGAGGCGGCGCAGCACCAGGTCCCGGTTGGATTCGAGCACCATATCGATGAAGTCGACGACGATCATGCCGCCGATATCGCGCAACCGCATCTGGCGCACGATCTCCTCGGCCGCCTCCAGATTGTTGCGGGTGACCGTCTCTTCGAGATTGGAGCCGCCCGCACCGGTGAACTTGCCGGTATTGACGTCGACCACGGTCATGGCCTCGGTGCGGTCGATCACCAGGGTGCCACCCGAGGGCAGCCACACCTTGCGGTCGAGCGCCTTGGCCAGCTGCTCGTCGATTCGCATCGCGCCGAACACATCCACGCCGGTGTTCTCGTACCGCTCGACCCGGGCCAACATATCCGGGGCGACGGTGCGGACGTAGTTCTCCACGGTCGTCCAGGCGCGATCGCCCTCGATGACCAGCTTGGAGAAGTCCTCGTTGAACAGGTCGCGGACGACCTTGACCAACAGATCCGGCTCCTCGTACAGCGTCTTGGGCGCGCCGGACTTGTCCTTGGCCTGCTCCTCGATGGTGCGCCAGGTCGCCTGCAACCGCTCCACATCGCGGGCCAGCTCCGTTTCGCTGACACCTTCGGACGCGGTGCGAATGATGACACCGGCGTCCTGGGGCACGATATCGCGCAGGATCTCCTTGAGGCGCTTGCGCTCGGTATCGGGCAGCTTGCGGCTGATACCGGTGGAGGTCCCGCCCGGCACGTAAACCAGGAAGCGACCGGCCATGCTGATCTGGGTGGTCAGGCGAGCGCCCTTATGGCCCACCGGATCCTTGGAGACCTGCACCAGCACGGTGTCGCCGGGCTTGAGCGCCTGCTCGATCTTGCGCTCGCGGCCACCGAGACCGGCGGCCTCCCAGTTCACCTCGCCCGCATACAGCACGCCATTGCGACCGCGGCCGATATCGATGAAGGCGGCCTCCATCGACGGCAGCACATTCTGGACCTTGCCCAGGTAGACATTGCCCACCATGGACGCGGAACCGGTGCTGGTGACGAAGTGCTCGACCAGGATGTTGTCCTCGAGCACCGCCACCTGTGTGGTGGTGGTCGGGTGTTCGGCGAAGTGCTTCTGGCGCACCACCATGACCCGGTCCACCGATTCACGGCGGGCCAGGAATTCCGACTCGGTCAGAATCGGCGGGCGGCGACGACCGGCCTCACGACCGTCGCGGCGACGCTGGCGCTTGGCCTCGAGCCGGGTGGAGCCGGAAATGCCCTGCACCTCGTCGCGATCGACATTGGTGGCGGCAGCCGCGGCGGCGCGCCGCTTATTGCGCGGTTCGCGCTCGTGCACGACGGTGTTCGGCGGATCGTCCTCGGTGGGATCGGCCTCGCTGTCCTCGCCCGAGCCCTTGCGGCGACGGCGACGACGGCGACGGCGGGTGCTGGAGCCCTCCGACTCGGCCGCATCGTCGTTGTCGTCCTCGTTCTCGTCGGCCGAATCCTCGGCGTCGGCGGTCGCGAGGGTGTCATCGTCCTCATCGTCGGACTCGGAGTCCGAGCCGTTGTCGTCACCCTCGCCCTGCTGTTCGCCACGGCCGCGACCACGACCACGACGGCCGCGACGGCGACGACGCGACGCGCCATCGCGCTGCTCGCGGGTCTCGTCCCAGTCGGCGTCCTCGGTATTGTCCTCGGCCGCGGTGTCGTCGGTGATGACGGCGGCCGGCTCGTCGACCGGCTCCTCGACCTTATTGACCTTGTCTGCTTTATCCGCTTTGGCGGCCCTGGACTTGCGCTCGGCCCGCTCAGGGCGCTCGGTCCGTTCGGGGCGCTCGGCCGGTTCGCTGCGCTCGGCACGTTCGGCACGCACCTTGCGACGCAGATCCTCGGCGGCGGTGGCATCCGGCGGCAGGAACAGCGGTGCGGCCACCGAGGCTGGCGGCGCGAACATCGGCTGTTCCTCGACCTCCTGCTGCGCCGAATAGGGGCTGGCGAACAGGGTCGGGAGCTTCTTCCGACCCGCCCGCTCCGGCTTGGCGGCGGCCTCGGCCTGCTCGACCTCTTCGGCGGCCAGCTCATCGGCGACGAGCTCATCGCCCGTGCCAACGGCCTCGGCGACCGTCTCGGGCACGGTGGTCTCGGCGACGGTCTCGACGGAACGCGGCCCGAAGGCGTCGCGCACCGTTTCGGCGACCGTGCGATCGAGACTCGATTGCGGGCTGCGCGCCTGCGCGCCCATATCGGTCAGGTGGGCCAGGATGCGCTTGCTGGTAGTGCCCAGCAGCTTCGCCAGTGCATGCACTCGGATCCGTTCCGGCAACTGTTCGGCAGCCGGAGCGGTGTCCGTCTGCTGTTGTTCCGAACGGCCCGCCTCCCCTTCGCCGTTCACCTGCGGTGTTTCCTGCGGCTCTTGTTCGGCCACGAATTCTCCTCGGGCCCCCGGGCGCGTCCCTCCGAGAAACTACGGAGTCACGCCGCCGACGCGGGGGCACTGTCAGTTCGCCTCACGCCCGAGGGCGCAAGATCATATGGTCTCGCCCCACGTGCCCGATGTTCGCCTGTTGTCTTCGTTCGTTCGGCTAACTGGTCACGCGGTGCCTGGTTGGTTTGGCTCAACACCACCGCACGAGCGTTCATCCAGCGTGCCGCCCGACAACCGAGTCTCAGAAGCTGTCGGCAGCAGCGATGATCGTCCGTCATGCTGCGGTGCCTTGGTTGTGGCCGCTACCTGCCATGAACGGCGGGTGGTGGCTACTTCCAGAGCCAGTATCCCACACACCTCCGCGAGCGCCGCCCCACGAACCCCCGAGATACCTTTTCAGGTCGTTGCGGTGAGTGCGCCGACCAGCCCCGCCACGCACTCGGCCAGGAGAGCGAGCCGCGCGTGGTACGGGGTGTGGCAACGATGTGGCGAACTGTATTCAGAGGGTGAAGTCGGGGAACCAGAGGGAGATTTCGCGCTTGGCCGACTCCTCGGAATCGGAGCCGTGCACCAGGTTGAACTGGGTCTCCAGGGCGTAGTCGCCGCGAATGCTGCCCGGTACGGCCTTCTCGACCGGATCGGTGCCGCCGGCGATCTGGCGGAAGGCGGGGATGGCGCGCGGACCTTCGAGGACCGCCGCGATAACCGGGCCGGAGGTAATGAACTCGATCAGCGAACCGAAGAACGGCTTCTCGGCATGTTCGGCGTAGTGCTGCCCGGCCAACTCCTCGGAGACATTCTTCAGCTCCAGCGCGGCGATCTTCAGACCCTTGCGCTCGATACGAGTGATGATCTCCCCGATCAGGCCGCGGGCCACGCCGTCCGGCTTGATGAGTACCAACGTCTGCTCAGTCACGGCGCACAGCCTAGCCGGGCAGGTTGTCAACTCCCGAATCGTGGGGTCGCGGTGTGACCTGGCGGAAAACTGTTCAGGGCGCGTTCTGGGTGCGCTGGCTCGGGAGCAGGCCGAGTTCCATGCGCTTCCTGACGTCGGCACGCAGGACCAGCAGGAAGATCCAGACGGCGGCGAAGACCACACCGATAATCCCGATGGACAGGTGGATGAAGGTGCCCGCCATGAGCAGGACCTGCAAGCCCAGGTTGAACGGGACGGCCCACGACTTCTTCTGGACACCCGCGCCGAGGATCATCAGCACCGCGAGCGCCACCAGGTAGAGGATGGACCACCAGGTGAGACCGCCGCCGACCGTGGCCACCACGGGCAGGGCGAGCAGGACCGTAATCGCTTCCAGGATCAGCGCACCGGCCATGACACCGCGGAAACCCTTCCACGGGTCCGCGGCGGGCGGCGGAGTTGGTTGCGTATCCTCGCTCATCAGGAGGGGTCCTTTCCGAACAGCGAGCGTGCCGCCCCGGCGGAGACGACCGATCCGGTGACCACGATGCCCGCACCGGAGACCGCTTCGCCACTCTCGCCCTCTTCGGCGAGGGCGATCGCGGTCTCGATGGCATCGGTGAGATCGTGAGCCACCGCTACGCGTTCGTCGCCGAAGCGCTGTACGGCGAGGTTGGCGAGATCGTCGACGGGCAGGGCGCGCGGGGAACCGTTCTGGGTGACGACCAGTTCGTCGAAGATCGGCTCCAGGGCATCCAGAATGCCGCCGACGTCCTTATCGGCCAGCACCGCGACCACGCCGACGAGTTTTCGGAAGTCGAATTCGTCACTGAGGGTTTTGGCGAGGGCCTGGGCGCCGGCCGGATTGTGCGCGGCGTCGATGAAGATGGTCGGCGCGCTGCGCATGCGTTCCATCCGGCCGGGACTGACAGCGGCGGCGAAGCCCGCGCGAACGGCCTCGATATCGAGTTGGCGCTGCGAGCCCGCACCGAAGAACGCCTCGACGGCCGCGAGCGCGAGTACGGCGTTGCGGGCCTGGTGTTCGCCGTGCAGCGGCAGGAAGATCTCGTCGTACACGCCGCCGAGTCCCTGTAATTCGAGCACTTGGCCGCCGACGGCGACGGCGCGCGACAGCACCCGGAACTCCGAACCCTCACGCGCGACAGCGGCGTCGACCTCGACAGCCCGGCGCAGCAGCACATCCATGACTTCGGGGTCCTGCTCGGCAATGACGGCGACGGTGTCGCGGGGGACGAGGTCGTCTTCGGGAGCCTTCTTGATGATTCCGGCCTTCTCCCCCGCGATGGAGGTCAGGTCCGGTCCGAGGTACTCGGTGTGGTCCAGCCCGATGGGGGTGATGACCGCGACCTGACCGTCGATCACATTGGTGGCGTCCCAGGTTCCGCCGAGTCCGGTTTCCACAATCGCCACATCGACGGGCGCTTCCGCGAATGCGGCGTACGCCATGGCGGTCAGCACCTCGAACTTGCTCATGCGCGGACCGCCCGCCGCCTCCGACCGCGCGTCGATCATCTCGACGTACGGCTGGATATCGCGGTAGGTCTCGACATAGCGCCCGGGGGTGACGGGCGCGTTGTCTATGGCAATGCGCTCGGAGGCCAGTTGCAGATGCGGGCTGGTGATCCGGCCGGTGCGCCGGTGCAGCGCGGTCATCAGGGAGTCGATCATGCGGGTGACCGAGGTCTTGCCATTGGTGCCCGCGATATGGATGGCCGGATAGTTCCGCTGCGGCGAGGCGAGCAGATCCATGAGGGTGGAGATGCGGTCGAGCGACGGCTCGATCTTGGTTTCCGGCCAGCGCTTATCGAGTTCGGCCTCTACCAACGCCATTTCGGCGAGGTCGACCGGGGAGGTGCCGGTGATCGGCTCCTCGGCGTACCGGCGTTCGGGTTCGTTGTTCATTTGCGCTCCGCCAGCTTCGCGATTTCGGACAGCCGCGCGCCGATGCGTTCGACTTCGGAGGCGGCGATCTCCTTGCGGCCCTTGATCTTCTCGACCACCTCATCGGGAGCCTTGGCGAGGAAGCCCGCATTGCCGAGCTTGGCGGTGGTGCCCGCCAGTTCCTTCTGCGCGGCGGCGAGATCCTTCTCCAGGCGACGGCGTTCGGCGTCGAGGTCGACGGTCCCGGAGGTGTCGATTTCGACGGTCACCGTGGCATCGGTCAGGCGCACCTCGAGGGAGGCGGTGGCGGCGAAATCCACGCCCGCCTCGGTAAGCCTTGCCAGGCTGGTGATTTCGCCGAGCTGGCCGGTGAGGTCGGCGGCGTCGAGGCCGATGAGCTTGGCCGCCACCTTCTGGCTGTCATTGAGATCCTGGTCGCTGCGGAAGCGGCGGATCTCGGTGATGAGGCGCTGGGTATCGGCGATACGGCGATCGGACACCGCGTCGGCGGGCACGCCGGAAACCTTGGGCCATTCGGCGACCACAATGGATTCCCCACCCGTGAGTGCCAGCCACAGCGATTCGGTGACGAACGGAATGGCCGGATGTAGCAGGCGCAGTACCGAATCCAGCACATTGCCGAGCACGATGCGGGTGCTGGCGGCCCGCCCTTCCGATTCACCGAACTGCACCTTGGCCAGTTCCAGGTACCAGGCGCACAGTTCATCCCAGGTGAAGTGGTACAGACCCTCGAACGCCTTGCTGAACTCGTAGCGGTCCAGCGCCGAATCCACTTCGGCCACAACCTGGTCCAGGCGATCGAGGATCCATCGGTCGGAGTCGGTGAGGGTGTCGCGGGCGGGCAGCTCACCCGGCTGCGCACCGTTCATGAGCGCGAACTTGCTGGCATTGAACAGCTTGGTAATGAAGCTGCGCGAGGCCGTCACATGCGAGGTGCCGACGGACAGGTCACCGCCCGGCTGCGCACCGCGCGCCAGGGTGAATCGGGTGGCGTCCGCGCCGTACTCGTTGATCCAGTCCAGCGGGTCGATGCCATTGCCGCGCGACTTGGACATCTTCTTGCCGTGCTCATCGCGAATCAGGCCGTGCAGGAACACATCCTGGAACGGCACCTGCTTCGTGTCCTTGCCGACGCCGAGCACCGAGTCGTCGGACACGTACATGCCGAACATCATCATCCGGGCCACCCAGAAGAACAGGATGTCGTAGCCGGTGACGAGAACGCTGGTGGGATAGAACTTCTCGAGCTCGGCGGTGGCGTCGGGCCAGCCCATGGTCGAGAAGGGCCACAGGCCCGAGGAGAACCAGGTGTCGAGCACATCCGGGTCCTGGACGAAGCCCTCGGGGGCCGGCTCATCCGGTCCCACACAGACGACCTCACCTTCGGGGCCGTACCAGATCGGGATGCGGTGGCCCCACCACAGCTGCCGGGAAATGGTCCAGTCGTGCATATTGTCGACCCAGTCGAACCAGCGCGGTTCCTGGCCCGCGGGGTGAATCTTGACGTCGCCGTTGCGCACCGCGTCACCGGCGGCCTTGGCGAGCGGTTCCACCTTCACCCACCACTGCATGGACAGGCGCGGTTCGATGGGCTCGCCGGAGCGCTCGGAGTGGCCGACGCTGTGCGAGTACGGGTACTTGCGTCCTGTCACGCGGCCCTCTGATTCGAGGCGCTCGCGGATCTTCAGCCGCGCCTCGAATCGGTCCATCCCGTCGAATTCGGTTCCGGTTCCGGCGATCTTGCCGGTTTCGTCCATGATGGTCGGCATCGGCAGGTTGTGGCGCAGGCCCAGCTCGAAGTCATTGGGGTCGTGCGCGGGGGTGATCTTCACTGCGCCGGAACCGAATTCGGGATCGACGTAGTCGTCGGCCACGATCGGGATCTGACGGCCGGTGATCGGGTGGTACAGCGTGCTACCGATGAGTGCCCGGTACCGCTCGTCGTCCGGGTGCACCGCCACCGCGGTATCGCCGAGCATGGTCTCCACTCGGGTGGTGGCGACAATCACATGCGGCTCATCATCGTTGAGCGAGCCGTAGCGCAGCGAGACCAGTTCGCCGTCGACGTCCTTGTAGTCGACCTCGAGGTCGGAGATACCGGTCTTCAGCACCGGCGACCAGTTCACCAGTCGCTCGGCGCGGTAGATCAGTCCCGAGTCGTAGAGCTTCTTGAAGATGGTCTGCACGGCCCGCGACAGGCCCTCGTCCATGGTGAAGCGGTCGCGGCTCCAGTCCACGCCGTCACCGAGGCGCCGCATCTGGCCCTGGATCTGGCCGCCGGATTCGCGCTTCCAGTCCCAGACCTTGTCGATGAACAGCTCGCGGCCGAAGTCTTCCTTGGTCTTACCGTCGACGGCGAGCTGCTTCTCCACCACGTTCTGGGTGGCGATACCCGCGTGGTCCATACCGGGCAGCCACAGCACCTCGAAGCCCTGCATGCGCTTGCGGCGGGTCAGGGTGTCCATGAGGGTGTGGTCGAGGGCGTGGCCCATATGCAGGGTGCCGGTGACATTCGGCGGCGGCAGCACGATCGAGTACGCGGGTTTGTCGCTGCCGGCATCGGCGGTGAAGTAACCAGCCGCTACCCAGCGTTCGTACAGGTCGGCCTCTACTTCGCTGGGGGTCCAGCTTTTGGGGAGGGCATCGGCACGATTACGCGGGTTCTCTGAGGCTGCGCTGGTCACCGGAAGATTCTAGTTGTTGGCAACCTCGGCGAGCGAGCAGGTTGCTTCCGCGTGGTCCGCGGCCGCCGGAGGCGGGGTGAAATAGCCGAAGGGCGAGGCTCTCGGCGGATGAGGGACACCGAGAGCCTCGCCCTCGAAAGCCAGCCTACCGCCGATCCGGGCAACCCCTTGGAATCCATAAGCAATTCTCAGGTTTTCGCCTAATCGCCCAGGATAGGCCAACTTTCGTCAGTGCGGATCACAATCGTCTGCCATCAGATCGGTGTTGATGGCGATGGCGACAGCGGCGGCGGTACCGGCCGCGGTGATCACCTGCATTCGCGGATCCACCACATTGCCCGCTGCCCAGACGCCGGGCACGCTGGTCTGCCCGTTGGGGTCGGTGCTGACGAAGCCCTGGTGTCCGATTTCGCAGCCGAGCGCGTCCAGGACCGCATTGTCCGGGATCATGGCGGCGACGACGAATAGGGCGGAGCGGGCGACCGAGCTGCCGTCGGTGAGGTCGACCGTGTGCAGGCGGTCCTCGGCAATGGTGAGTCCGGACACCTTTCCGTCCATGATGCGCACCCCGCGCGCGGTAATGCGCTCACGATCGATATCGGACAGGTCCAGGGTGTTCGGGAAGAACACCAGGTCGCGAGACCACTGCGGCAGCATCAGTGCCAGGTGGACCGAGCGGGAGACGGGTCCGGGTTCGGCCATGCCCATCAGACCGAGGGGCTGGTCGGCCACTTCGTGGCCGTGGCAGTAGGGGCAGTGCAGCACATCTCGACCCCAGCGCTCGAGTAGGCCCGGAATGGGCGGCAGTTCGTCGCGCAGTCCGGAAGTCACCAGCAGCCGCCGGGTGCGCAGCGTGCGTCCGCCGGTCAGGCGGACGGTAAAGCCCGGTTCACCCTCGATCCTCTCGGCCGTTGTCGCCCGGTCGTCGACCAGTTCACCGCCGTATCCGGCCACCTCCTCGCGGCCGACACTGAGCAGGTCGAGCGGCGGCATACCGTCTCGGGACAGGAACCCGTGCATATGTGCGGCGGGGGCATTTCGCGGCATGCCCGCGTCCACCACGGCCACCCGGCGTCGGGATCGGGTCAGCACCAGTGCCGCCGACAGTCCCGCTGCCCCGCCGCCGACGATCACTACGTCGTATGTTGTTTCGCTCATTGCGATCACCTCCACGGACAACAGTCGTGCAGGAGTGACAGGGCGGCAAATTTCGTTGCCGTTTCCGGGAATTCGCGCGGCCTTCACCGCATTGGCGGCCACCACCGGGATGCGGCTCCATGTGCGGGTGCAGCCAACCGATCACGGCAGGGCCCGCCTCCCATTCGGGTACCGTCCAGTATCCCAAGTAGGCTCGCCCCCAGGCGATCTGGAGCCAGGATCGGGGTTTTCCCGGTTGCCGAACGGTGGGCGAGTGCGGAGGCTGGGAGACGTGAACCCTCCGCTCGAATCCGGCCCGCTCCACCTCTCCCCCGAACCGCGCAGTATGACGCCTCGTGAAGTGCATGATTTACGCGGTGACGGAGTCAGCGAATTGCGTTATCCAGCAATGGCTGCTGTGATGGTGACCGGAGTCCCCGGGGCGGGGAAGAGCACCGCACTGCGCAATCTCTTCGGTGCCACCCAAGACGCCGTCCAACCGGTTGTCGGACAGGACGGGGCGGTACTGCTGGATTCCGGACACGCCCGCAACTGGTGGGCGCCGCGGCTGGGCGCGATCCCCTATCCCCTGTGGCTGCCGATCGTGCATATCACGCACTTTCTGCGGATTCGTGCGGCGCTGTACACCGTGAACGGCCCGGTGGTCATTCACGACTGCGGGACGCGGCAGTGGGCACGCCGGCTGGTCGCGATGTGGGCACGGGGCGCGGGGCGGCAGGTGCACATGATCATGATCGACGCGCCCGCCGAAGCCGCACTGGCCGGGCAGATTTCCCGGGGACGCGAGATCATCGGGCTCAGTTTCACGGTGCACTGCGTGAAGTGGCGCAGACTGGTCGATTCGGTGGCGACGGGCAAGAAACCAAGGCCCGCACCGACATCGGTGGTCATTCTCGATCGGGCGGCCGTCACCGAATTGTGTCAGGTGTCGTTCGCGGCGTGAAGCCATCGCGAACGCCGATCCCGTATCCGACCCGACACCGTTCCGGTACCGCGGGCCGGTGCTATCGGTATGAGACTGAATAATGGTGAGACGCAGGTACTTGCGACCAGTTCGGTACCGCCTCTGCTGGATGGATTCATACCACCTCCCCCGAACCCAGAGTGGGTGCACGTGCCAGCGAAGGAAACTGTCGGTGCGGCCGGAAACGGGCAAGGTGGCGGCATCGATGTGGCCCGGGTGCGAGCCGACAGTCCTGCAGAACTGGTGGAAATCGTGTGAGCGCCCCCGACCGGGCATGGGTCGGGAATGCTCACACGTCCGAGGGCGGGCTGGAGGCTCCGGACCGGCCGCGACGGGCTACGGCACCAGGACCGCCTGGGCGCCCGGTACCGCACGGAATGTGGCCGGAAGCATGCCCGCCGGTTCCCCGTCGGCCGTCGCGGGTGCACCCGAGGCCGACAAGGTGATGGTGGCGGCACGGTACTGGCTGACGGCCGGGTGGTCGATGCGCTTGCCGGAGGACAGCGACGGCAGCATCTTGAGCATCGCGAGCCGCGACATGGCCCCGACCACGGTCAAATCCAGCATCCCGTCGTCCACGACCGCGTCGGGACAGATGAGCATGCCACCGCCGTAGGTCTTGGTATTGCCGACGGCGACCATGATCGCGTCCAGTTCCACCACGGTGCCGTCGGGGTGGTCGGGCGATCCGGTGAGTTCGATGCGGTACGGCACCGCCAGCCCGTTGAACAGTTCGATGAGCGCGGCGAACGTGTAGCGCATCGGCCCCTTCGGCCAGCGCAGTTCGTTGGCGCGCAACGTGACTCGGGCATCGAGACCGGTACCGGTGACGGTGGCGAACCAGAACGGACCGGAATCCGCGGCGGTGGCCGCGGTTTCGACGGTGCCCAGGTCGATGTCCTGGGTCTTGCCCGCGAGCACCACATCGACCGCGGCATCGGTCGCATCCGGAATACCGAGCTGCCGGGCGAGGTCATTGCCGGTACCGCCCGGCACCAATCCGAGCGGAACACCGGTCCCCGCGAGCTCTTGCAGCACAACACAGGTCAGGCCGTCGCCGCCCGCGCTCACCACGGCATCGGGGCGATGCTCCGGATCAGCGAGGGCTTCGCGCACCAGCCGTGCGGTATCGGCCGCCGAGGTGCCGCACAGCTCCCTGACCCGCACGCCATGGGTGGTGAAGCGGGCGATGGCGGCGGCGCCGACCTCGAGGCCACGGCCGTGCCCGGACATGGGATTGGTCACCAGGGCGACCGAGTGGATCTCTTTCACGGGATCAGCTTCCCAGGGTTGAGGATTCCGGTGGGGTCGATGGCCTGCTTGACCGCGCGCAGCACCTGGACGCCCAGGTCGCCGATTTCGTCGGTCATCCACGGGCGGTGATCCGCGCCGACGGCGTGATGGTGGGTGATGGTGCCGGCGGCGGCCACGATGGCGTCACCGGCGGCGCGTTTCGCGGTGGCCCACTGGGTGATCGGGTCGTCGGCCTGTTTGGCGATGACGGTGAAGTAGAGGGAGGCACCGGTCTGGTAGGTGTGCGAGATGTGGCACATGACCAGGGCGGGGGTGCCCTGGGCGGTGAGCGAGTCCGTCAGTGCCTGGGTGACTTTCGCCTTGAGGTTGGCGAGGTTGGACCATTCGGTGGCGGTTTCCAGTGTCTCGCAGAGGATTCCGACATCGAGGAGGGCGTCGCGCAGATACGGGGCGTTGAAGCGGCCGTGTTCCCATTCCCGGGCGGGGGTTTCGCCGAGGGCGGTGCCGCCGGCGGCGGTCAACAGGGCTTCGGCTTCGCCCTTGCGGGCCTCGACGTGAGCGGGGGTGCCCTCGAAGGTGGTGATGGCCAGGCAGCCGCCGACGGTCGCGCCGCCGATATCTCCGGCGCGGGCCAGGTTGAGTCCGGTCTCCGCCTCGTCGGACAGCCGCAGCACGGTGGGGTTCGCGCCGGTCTGGATCACGGTGCGCAGAGCGTTCGCGCCGGTGGTGAAGTCGGGGAATGACCAGGCCTGGTAGGCGGTGGTTTCCGGGACGGGGTGGACGCGCACGGTGACGGCGGTGATAACACCGAGGGTGCCCTCGGATCCGGCGAAGAGTTCCCGCAGATCGGGTCCGGCGGCCGAGGCGGGGGCGCGACCCAGGTCGAGGCTGCCACCCGGGGTGGCGACGCGCAGCCGCTGGATCATGTCGTCGAAGCGGCCGTATCCGGCCGACGCCTGTCCGGAGGAGCGGGTGGCAGCGAAACCGCCGATACTGGCGTATTCGAAGCTCTGCGGGAAGTGGCCGAGCGAAAGCCCCTGCGCGGCAAGCAGTTCCTCTGCCTGCGGGCCGGTGAGTCCCGCGCCGAGGGTGGCGGTGCCGCTGATCGGATCGACGTCGGTGAGGGTGTCGAGGCGGCGCAGGTCGAGCGCGATGACGGTGGGGAATCGGCCACGCACCGGGTCGAGACCGCCGACCACGCTGGTGCCGCCACCGAAAGGCACCACGGCAATGGCGTTTTCGGCACAGTAGGCGAGGATCGCGAGGACTTCGTCATGGTCGGCGGGGAAGACAATGGCGTCGGGGGCGTCCTGCTCGCCGTCGGCGCGGCGGCGCAGTAGATCGGGGGTGCTCTTACCGCCCGCGTGGCGCAGCCGATCGCGATGATCGGCCGAAACATTCTCCGCGCCGACCACCGCGACGAGCCCGGCATGCTGCTCGGACGTAATCGCGGTCGCGCGCAACGGCACATCGCCCTCATCGCGACGGGTCACCGGCTCGCCGGACACGCCGAACACCTGCGCGAGCAGTCCCCGAATCTGTTCGGGCAGTGGTTTATGTCCGGACGGGGCGCCCCAGGCGTCCCAAACCATACCCGCGCGGACCTGCGGCTCGCCCGGGTTTTCCGCGGATGTGGCGGGTGCTTTCGTGTCGACCATGCGTTACAGTCTGACATAGAATGTCAAGTAGTAACGATGATGGTGGTGACAGATGACCGAACCGTCCTCCGCTGTCGATCGGGCGATCCTCGACGCGGCGCGGGCCTGCGTGTCCGAATTCGGGGTGCGCCGCACGACGCTGACCGAGGTGGCGCGGCGGGCGGGTGTGAGCCGTCCGACCGTTTACCGCCGGTGGCCCGATACCGGGTCGCTGGTAGCGGATCTGCTGGTACGGGAGTTGCGCCAGATCGTCGACGGCACCCTGCCCGCGGAAGGCACCGCCCGCGAGCGGTTGTGCCGGGGCATTGTCGGCGGCGGTGCGGCACTGCGCGAGAACCCGCTGTTCCAGAAGATTTTTCGGACCGACGCCGACGTCATGCTCACCTACGTCTTCGATCGCCTGGGCCGCAATCAGCGCCACCTCATCGAAATGTTCGCCGAGACAATCGAAGTCGGACAGCGAGAAGGTTCGATCCGCGACGGCGATCCCAACCACCTCGCCACCATGCTGCTACTCATGAGCCAATCCGCGGTGCAATCCGCGGGTACGGTCGCCCACCTCCTCGACGCCGAACACCTCGACGCCGAACTCGCCTATGCCATCGACAGTTATCTGACTCCGCTCCGAAAGGCCAAGTCATGACCGGAACCTCGAACAACGGCAACTCCGCGCTGAATGCCGCTCGGCGGCAACGGGAGCTGCTCGCGTTGGGTGATGGCGGCGCGATCGATGTGCTGGTGATCGGTGGGGGGATCACCGGGGCCGGGGTGGCCCTCGATGCCGCGTCGCGGGGGCTGCGAACGGTACTGGTGGAGAAGCACGACCTGGCGTTCGGGACCAGTCGGTGGAGTTCCAAGCTGGTGCACGGCGGGCTGCGCTATCTGGCCAGCGGCGGGGTGGGGATCGCCCACGAGAGCGCCGTGGAGCGCGATATTCTGCTGACCCGCACGGCCCCGCATCTGACCCGGGCACTGCCGCAGGTGGTGCCGCTGCTGCCGGGAATCGGTGTGGCACAGCGAAGTCTGATTCGGGCCGGGTTCGTGGCGGGAGATGTATTGCGGCGCACGGCCGGAACATCGGCCGCGGTGCTGCCGCGATCGCGGCGGGTGGCGGCCGCGGAGGCCCTACGGTTCGCGCCCACGGTACGGCGCGACGGTTTACGTGGCGGGCTGCTCGCCTGGGACGGGCAATTGGTGGACGATGCCCGCCTGGTGGTCGCCATCGCGCGAACCGCGGCGCTGCACGGCGCGTCAATTCTGACGCGGGTGGAGGCGACCGATGTGACCGGCGACTCGGCCGTGCTGCGCGACCGGCTCACCGGCGAAACTCTCACCGTGCGAGCACATTCGGTTGTCAATGCCACCGGCGTGTGGGCCGATGAGGTCGACCCGAGTATCGAATTGCGCCCGTCGCGTGGCACCCATCTGGTCTTCGACGCGGCCGCGTTCGGCGGCCTGACCGCGTCGCTCACGGTCCCGATTCCGGGCAGTATCAGCCGTTTCGTCTTCGCCTTCCCCGCCGCGCACAATCGCGTCTATCTCGGTCTCACCGATGAGGAGGCTCCCGGTCCCGTCCCCGACGTCCCGCACGCCACCGACTCCGAAATCGACTTCCTCCTCGACACGGTCAATACGGTCCTGCGGGAGCCGCTGACCCGCAACGATATTCGCGGCACCTACGCGGGTCTGCGCCCCCTGCTGCGCACCGCCGGGAATACCACCGCCGATATCTCCCGCGAACACGCCGTCCTGCGCGCCCCCACCGGCGTCATCACCGTCGTAGGCGGCAAGCTCACCACCTACCGCAAAATGGCCGAGGACACGGTAGACGCCGCCCTCGCGGGTTCCGGTCTGACCGCCCGTCCGTGCCGAACCCGCGACCTACCCCTGGTAGGCGCGGTCTCCGGGGCGGCCCGCGACCGCATTCCCGCCCCCACCCGCCTGGTCGAGTGCTACGGCAGCGAAGCCACCGCCATCCTCGAACTGTCCCGAGCCACCCCCGCGCTGGCCGACCCGGTAGCCCCCGGCCTGGACGTCACCGCCGCCGAATTCACCTTCGCCACCACCCACGAGGGCGCACTCGACGCAGACGACCTCCTGGACCGCCGCACCCGCCTCGGCCTGGTCGTCGCGGACCGCGCCGCCGCCGAACCGGCCGCCAAGGCCGCCTTCGAGTAACCACCCACGTCGCCGCCGAGCGCTGAGCCCGCTCTCAACACCCTGGATTGGTATTTGGCACCCGCTACCAGGCGGTGCCGAGTCGCTCGTGATCGACGAGCGGTCGCTACTTGGGGTAGGCGGCGGGTGGGTTGGGCGGCGTTGGTCCGGGTTCGTTTCGATCGACGCGGTATCGCGGGACTACGGCCGGTTGAGGTAATCGCTTCGGCTTGGGCACGAAACGGATGTGGGTTCCACGGGATCCGAGGCCGCGGACTGGCACCCTGGTAGAGCGCGGCTGGTCGACCGGCAGCGTCGCGGTCGCCGATGTCCGCGGGGTGCGGGCGGCCGGATCGTCGGGCGCGGGGTTTCTCATCGACCCCGAGCGGCGTCCCCGGGGACGGCTGCCTGGCTCAGCCCCAGAACGCGGCGATTCGGTCGGCTTCCGATTTGCCCTGGGCGCGACCGGCTTCGGCGGCGGGGATGCGGGTGGCGGTGTCGAGGGGGTTGTCGCCGAAGGCGGTCTGGGTGGCCTCGTCGGGGGTGATCAGTTCGACCCGGATACCGCGGGCGGTGAGGTCGGCGATTTCCTGGTCCACGGGTGGACCGGGCATCGGCGCGATAATCAGTACTCGGGCGCAGTCGGCGGCGTAATCGGCATTGGTGGTGCTGCGGACGCCGCCGTCGGTGTAGTGCGCGCCATTGATGGTGACTGTCGGCCAGACGCCGGGGACGGCGGAACTGGCGGCGACCGCGTCGACCAGGGAGGCGCCGGAATCTCGGTCGAAGACACGGGGTTGTCCGGATTCGGCATTGACGGCGATGACGAGCAGGCGTCGGTTCGGCCACTCGTGCGCGGGTAGTCGGGTTTCGACGACCGCGCGGCGGGCCGCCTCGGGGACGGTGCGGGTGGCGAGGGCTACCGCGCCTACTCGACGTCGCTCTTCGAGCGGGTCGCCCCCGGATTCGGCACCGATCGCGGCCCAGACGGGAGCGAGGTCGGCGAGCGGGTTGCCGGGTGGCACCAGTTCGCGGCTCTGGACCCGCGGGTCGATCTGCCTGCGAAACAGCTCTTCTCGCGATAGCCCACTGGCGAATTGGGCGGCGACATTCGCACCCGCCGAGGTGCCGATCAGCAGCTCGGCATCCGCCACCTCCACACCGGCGTCACCGAGCCCGACGAGTACGCCGTTCTGCCACGCGATTCCGGCCACTCCCCCGCCACCGAGTACCAGCGCACGGTCGCCTGCCATATCGACTCCTCTCGCCTCAACTAGTAGCCAACGTACAGCTACTGGCAGACACGCCGTGTGGGAGCCGAAGGCGCTCTCTCAGTGGAGAACGATGCACCCCGACCCGCTGTGCAACCCCGTCCCCACCCGCAGATCCACATAGGGCACCACATCTTCGCCCGGCGCACTGTGCTGAATCACCTGCAACCGGTGCGCACCCGGCGTCGCGGGCGCCCAATGCGCCGTCGCGATGGCTCCCGACGGGTGCGCCACCGCGAACGCGATCCCATTGTCATAGAACACAACCGGTGTCACCGGATCATTCACATACGCATTGACCGGATAGGAACATCCGGTCCCATAGTTGGTGGCCGGCCCGAAACTGATCCCCGGCTCCACCCCCACCCGCGTCGCCGTACCGGCGGCATTCGGCGCGGCGAGCACCGCCGCCCCAACCAAGGCGGCCACTCCCGCCACCACCACGCGTCCCCGCGCGCCCGTACCGCTGGACATTCGAATGCGCGGCCGAGCAGAGATCCGGTTCCCAATGCTCATAGGGCAGTCCTCGTCATGCCGAGTCGACGCCGGGTGCGCCGACGATCTTTCCGTCGATCGTGACGTGTGATGAGCTCCACCGCATCGAAACGCGCGGAAATGGGCTCGAGTTGGCGCGTCCTGCATAGGCTCGCCGTCTATCCACGTGCGGAAACACCGTGCTGCGGTAACGGAAGACCCCCCGACGAGCGCACTGCTACCTGAGTGCGGCCGCCGCACAGTCACCTCGAGGCACACCTCCGCGCATGACTCTCCGGGTGCCGCGGCGTGCGAGCCGGTCTGGAACCGGGAGAAGGAACGCTGGTGGCGGAGGGTACTCGGCCTACGCCACCGCGGCTTCCCCCCGATCTCGACGGCTGCCGGTGCTCGGGACACCACCCGTGCGATTGCGGCCGCCGGTGGGGGTACCGCCGGGTGAGGGGTGACATAGACATCGCATCCGGGCGGTGGAACGTCCTATTCTGGGCTGCAATGTTCGGTGCGCCGGGTTGGTTTTCCCGGCCGCGATGCGCCGGGGAGAGGAGGCGCGAATGGGGCGAATTCCGTCCAGTGTGAGGTTGTCGCGCGGGGAGGGGCTGATCGCGCGGTTCGGCGGTGTGGTGCTGTTCCTGACCGGCGAAACTCCTTCGACGGAACGGATCCTCGGAGCTGTTGAGGCGGCGGCCGGGGCGAGTGATCCGGGAGTGGCGGTCGCACAGCGGTTGGCGGCGGCGATCTTCTCGAGTGGGTCCGGGCAGTCGCCCTCGTTCGGGGTGGTCGCGCCGACTTCCGAGGGGCTGCTGGTATTGCTGCGCGGGCCGGTTCGTGCGGTGATCGAGGGGCCGGAGGGTGCCCACGAGCTATCCGGTCATCGGGCTATGACCTGGGCTGACGAGATAATCCGGGATCCGGTGCGGCGCATTACCGTCAGCGGCGACGGCACGGCCAACGAGGTCGCGCACACCGACCTACGCTCCGGTGTGGTCCCCGGCGGCGGTTTCGTCCTACACGCCCCGCCCACGGGCATCGCCGACCGTCGGCGCTCCGCCGCCACCCCCAAAACGACCGCACCGCTGCCGCCGACCGACGCCACCGCACGCGAGCCCTTGCCGACCCCCTCCCACACGCGCTTCACTCCCACCGCCGACAGCGCCCCGACCCCGCCGCGCAGGACGGGTAATGCGGCACGCGGCACCCCGCGCGGCGGCAGTTCATCGGACATTCCCCGTAGCGAGGCGGCATCGAGAACACCCCGCAGCCCAGCCGCTCCGGGAAATCCGCTGGGCGGCGCGGGAGCGGATATGGCACGAATCGGCCCGAGGGACCGAACCACGCCCAATCCGGGGAGCACCTTCGCCCGGCGCAGCGCCGAAACGAGTCCGAACCCCGAACGCTTCGGACCAGGAGCCCCACCTGGGACCGAAGCGATGGCACAGGTCGAGGCACAGGTCGAGCATCCCGAGGCAGACGCGGCGGAGTACGTCCCGACCGAGCGTGGACCGAGGACACCAGGGAAGACACCGGAGGCGGCGGCATCCGGTGCCCCACAGAAATCACGACCCGGAACCTCAACGGTCGGCACACCGGGCGGTCGGGCGGTATCGAAGGAGTCGCACACCGCGACCGACGATGTCTCCCCGGAGGCGGGCTATCCCCCGGCGAAACCACGAGCGGGCACTGCGGGGACGGCCACATCGGGTCGCGGCACAGGATCGAAGGATCCGCACGCCGTATCCGGCGACGCGGACAGCCCACCACCCACTGCGCTCTTCGAGAAGCAGTCCGGCACACCAACAGCGCCGCCCGGCCGATCGAAACGCCCAGCCGCCGAGGCGCAGCGAACTCCGAAACACCCGGCCGCGCAGCCCGACACGCAGCAAGCTTCGAACCAACCCGCGGCCCAGCGAACTCCGAACCACCCCGCCACCCAGCGAGCTTCGAACCAACCCGCCGACCAGTCCGGCGGGCGCACAGTCGATTCCGCCGATTCCGCAGTGGTGAGCCCCGCGAAGGTATCCCCCGGCGGCACCCGGAAACCGCCCACCAGTCCGGCTGAGCCGCCGCCGACCGAGGCATTCGATGCCGAGGCCGCTGCGCGCGAGGATGTCCCGGCCGGGCCAACTCCGGCGGCACCATCCGATGCCCCGGAGCCGCCGCCGACCGCAGCCTTCGATGCCCGGGCCGCCGCATTGGACAACGCCGAATCGCCGGACTCCGAGCCGCACGCGCGCCGCCGGAAATCTCCGGCCGGACCCGCCGAAGACCGTCGCCGCGAATCGTCCAAACCTCGCCCGCGATCGTCCGATAAACCCGGGGCCTCATCCCTCGACAAGCCTCGGGCCGCACCATCCAACCGGTCCCGGCCCGAATCGCCGGGAGAACCGCGAGCCGAATCGCCGGAGAAGCCTTGGGCCGCACCACAGGCGTGGTCCGCGGTCGCCGGTCGTGCACCGGTCGGCGGGCCGCCCGCACCGGATACTCCCCGGATCGCCCAACCCACCGGCGCGCTCACCACCACCGAGGGGGCGACCTACCCACTGGATCGGCCGTACGTCATCGGGCGGGACCCCTTGACCGATGACGCGGTGCGGCGGGCCGCCGCATCGCCGATCGTACTCGCCGGGAACCGGCACATATCGCGAGTCCATGCACGCATATCCCTCGACACCGCAAGGGTTTTCGTGCAGGACGCCGCCACCCCGGGCGGAACCTTCGTTGCCGCCCCCGGCATCGACGACTGGAAGCGACTCGGCCCCCATCGATTCGAACTCGCACCCGGCTGGAGCGTACGAATCGGCGACCGCATCCTCACCTACACCACCGAACCTGTACGCCCACACCGATATTGACTGCCTCACAGCAGGTCGCGGATGCGGCTCAAACGTAGGTAGCGGTAGCGGCGGCCCATGCGGCGACCGGCGACAGCGGCGACGAAACCGGTGGCGGCACCCAGTGCGGCGCAACAGATCAGGGTTGCGGTGGTGGGTTCGGTACCGAGCAGGATCCAGGCGGCGCCAACGGCCGCGACCGCGAACAGCGCGGTGCTGATGGTGAGGCCGACGGTGGCGGCGAAACGGGCATTGCCGCGACGCAGGGCGCGGGAGTTGGATTCCGCGTATGCACCGGCGAAGAGGGCGAGCAAAAGGGTGCCGACCGCCGCGACGGTGGTGACGGGACGCTGGATGGTGCGGACGCCGAAACTGTAGGTGGCGGTATCGGTTCCATTGGGGGACACGATCAGTTCGCCGGTGAGGTCACCGGCGAGCACGTACTGGTTCACCGGGGCGGGGACGGTCGCGGTGGGCTCCGCGCCCGGCTCGAGCGGTGTGACCGCACCGCCGACGCGTGCGCCCAGGACATTCCACGAGAGTTTCGCGGTGTCGGCATCGGTGCCGGTGACGGTGATCGGCACGGGCTGCGAGAGATCGACTTCCACCCGGTCGACGGTGGCGGGATCCACACCGGCGATACGAACAGTGTTGGGCGGTACGACATCTCCACTTGCCGCTACGCCCAGGCCGAGCACCGCGACCGCACCCGTCGCGACAGCCAATATCCCAGCCGCGAGCAATGGCACCCGCGGCGACGGCAGTTTGACGACCTGCTGAACCGGCACCAGATCGCCACGATCGACATCGATCAGCCGAACCCCGTGCTGCTCCAGCGGTTGTCGAGGCCGCATCCGCAGGGTGGGCACCGCGCGCCGAGTCGGCGAGGGCCCGCGCGCGGCAACCGCACCGGACCACCGATACGCCGGATCCGAGGCCGCGTGGGACCTCGGCGGGTCTGTTCGCGGTGGAAGGGTCGGCCGCACAACGGTCTCGGGCGCGGACAGCGG
>NZ_BDCE01000061.1 GCF_001613345.1 Nocardia uniformis NBRC 13702
ACGGTGGCCGCGAAGGTGGCCGCTGACGCGGATTCACAAGGGTTTCCGGTGCACTGGACGGTGGCGGCACCGACCCAACCCATGACGGTCGCGGCCCCGAATCACCGGGCTGTCGCGTCATCGAAGACTCTTGTCGGCCATCGGCTTCGGGTACCGACCCCGGTCGCACGATGCGCTCATTGGAAGCGGCGGAATCCCGCCGCCCCGGGCTACCGCCGGAATCGAAGGAGCGAGGTGGCGGCATCGCACCGAACTGGGTGGCGCCACGTGGGGGTGGAGTCACATTGAACTGGCCGTCGGCACGCGGTGGCGACTCCGCACCGAGCTGGTGGGCAGCACGCGGTGTCGAGGCCCCACCGAACTGGGGACCGGGGCCTGGCAACGGCGTGCCCCCGCGCACATCGGAGGCGCGTGGCGGCGGGGCCGTGCCGAACTGGGGACCGATGTCCGAGGGCTGGGGGTCCCCGCGCTGACCGGTAGCGCGAGGTGGCGGGGTGGCATTGAACTGGTCGACCGGGCGTGGGCCGGTCCCACGCGAACCGGGATAACCGGGGTGGCCGGGACGCACGGTGATCGCGTAGGGATCGACGGGGTCCCCTGACATATCTCTCGCACCGTATCCGGCGGGACCGCTGCCGGAGTGTGCTGCCGAATCTCGCCCGGACCGCGTATTCGGATCGCCGCCCGGCAACGCCGCCGGTCCAGCACCGTCGCGCGGGAACGGCCCGTCTCCCGCCTGGGCGTTCGGACCCGTACCCCCTCGCGGCTGCGGCGCGTGCTGTGTCCGAGCCGATTCAAACTGCGGCGGCGGCCCGGCTACCGGGTACGCCGACGGCCCGGCTCCCGGGTACGCCAAAGGTTCAGAACCCCCGTACGACGAAGGTCCAGAACCCGAGAACGTAGACCCCGGCTGTGGGTACGACGAAGGCCCTGACCCTCGGTACGGCGAAGGTCCAGAACCTGGGTACGACGTAGATCCAGAACCCGGGTACGACGAGGGTCCTGGGCGCGCGGTGGGGCGATCGCCCGGGTATGCGCTGGTTTGTGGGCCGGGATATCCGGCGAGGGTCGATCGGCCACCGCCGGTCGCGGCGGCCACGATGGTGTCCGCGCCGATAACCGGAATGCCCACGGGGGTGAGCCAATCCGTGCCCCAGCACAGGGCGGCGGGTTGGGCCAGCGCGACGCCGAAGGTTTCGGCGGTGTCGAAGCGCTCGGCGGGGTCGGAGGCGAGACCGCGCATGACTACGTCGGCTATGCGTTCGGGGACGCCGGGGGCCACCTGGCGCAGGGGTACCGGTTCGCCGTATGCGTGCGCGAAGAGCATGGCGAGGTGGTCTTCACCGGGCGGGAAGGGGAGAACGCCGGACAGCAACTGGTACAGCATGGTGGCCAGGGCGTAGACGTCGGTGGCGGGGGAAAGTTGTTGTCCGCGTATCTGTTCGGGGGCAATATAGGACGGGGTCCCGATTATCTCCCCGGCGCGCGTCACGAGCGTGTCATCACCGCCGACGATCTTGGCGATACCGAAGTCGGTGAGCTTGAGCGCGCCCGCGCCGGAGAACATGAGGTTGGACGGCTTCACATCGCGGTGCAGAATGCCGTGCCGATGCGCCGCCTCCAGTCCCGCCGCACAGGACAGCGCGATGGCGACCGCCGCCGTCGCAGCGAAACCCTCGGTGGTGAAACGGCTTTCGACGGTCCCGCCGGGCAGGTACTCCATTACCAGCAGGCACAGGTCCTGGTGTTCGATGTAGTCGTACACCGGCACCACATGCGGATGGTCGATGGTCGCCATCAATCGCGCCTCGTCCACGAACCGCCGCCGCACCTGCATATCGTGTGCGAACTGCGGCGGTATCTGCTTGATAGCGACCGGCCGGTGCAACCCCCGATGAGTCCCCGACAACACCACCCCGCAACCCCCGCGCCCCACCTGCCCATCGATCACATACCCGGGCAGCGCGGCCCGAACCCGCTCGGTATCAGCACTGTTCAGATCCGGAACACTCATCTCCCCGCGCCCCCACCGGGATACTTCGGCACCCCACGCCCCGACGAATCCGGCGCACTGAACCCATCCGGCGCGGGCACACTCCGCCCCGAGGTCTCCGACTCATCGCGCCCATAAGGATCGGACTCGCGCCCATAAGGATCGGGCACATCGCGCCGCCGAGCATCCGACACGTCGTGCCCCGGCCGGTCCGAGCCGCCACCTCGCCGATCGCCCGCCAGCCCGAATTGGACCGTCTCCGTATCGACTTCATGCTTGTCCGAAATCGTGTCTTTCCCCGATGTCGACACAACCGGCTCCACATAGCCCATGGTCTCGGCGTCCTCGCCCGCACGCGGGTCCGCTGCCGAACGCGTCCGCCATTCCCGAGCACCGGATCCCGCACGACCGATCGTCTCAGCGTCATCCACCCCACGCCGATCCGACACCGGAGAAACACCGGACCCCGAATAGCCCAGTACCACATCACCTTCGACGTCAGCCCGGTCCGACCCCGAGTACTCCCAGCCCACCCGCGCACCGGACCCGCGACGATCGATGGTCTCAGCGTCATCCACAGGCCGATCCGACACCGGACGGACACCAGACTCCGAATAGCCGAGGCCCACATCACCTTCGACACCAGCCTGGTCCGACCCCGAGTACTTCCAGCCCGCCCGAGCGCCCGACCCCCCACGACCGATGGTCTCACCGTCATCCACACGCCGATCCGAGTCCGGAGAAACACCTGGCCCCGAATGGTCGAGGGGCGCAGCGTTTTCGACTTCCCGCCGATCCGGCGCCGAGTACTTCTGCCGTTGCGTCGCATCAAGCCCCACGTGGCCGATGGTCTCGGCATTGTCAGCTGCACGCCGCTCCGGGTTCGAACGGGCGTCGGATGCTGGTTGGCCGGTGGTTTCGGTACTTTCGGCCGCACGACGGTTCGGCATCGAGCGCGATTGTGGAGCACCGGGCCGCTGCACTGCGGGCGGACCGGAATGGTGGGCCGCAGCGCGGTCGAGTCCGGTGAGGTCCGGCAGCGTTCCGCCGATATCGCGCAGGGTGTCCCCGTCCCGCTCGGGCGCGCCGAAGCTGCGCGCGTCCGACCCACGGTGACCGCGCGACCTCGGTATGGCACGACTATTCGATTCAACCGGACGGTGGGGCGGGGTAACCCGGACGGTGGGGCTTTCGGACGGGTCGTGCCAGCCCGGCCCGGGCGGCCGCTGCGGTTCGGCTGCGCCGACCTCGGCTCCGCCGTACACGGCCGGACCGAACGGGGTGGCCGCACCGACTGCGGGCGTGGGCGGTGCGGTACGCCGATCGGGTTCGGCGAAGCCCGTCCCGGGGGCGCGATAACCGCGCTGCCCGGAAGCACCGGGGTCGTGCGCACCCACCCCGTGCACGGGTTGGGGTGAGCGGGAATCGTACAGATCCCGCCCGCCACTGCCCGGTTCGGGCGCACGGAATCCGCGCGGCTCCAGCCCGCCACTTCCCGGTGTGGGCGAACGGGATCCGTCCGATCCGCTGCCCACCGGTGCGAGCGCGCCGTATCCGTGGGCGTCCAATTCCCGGGCGGCGGCGAGGTCGGCGGCGTCCAGGTCCAGGCCGTCGCCCTGATCCGGGGTCGGCGAGAAGTACCCCGCCAGGAAGAAGACGGTGGCGGTGGCACCGGCGAGAGCCAGCCAGAGGCCGGTGGCGGGGACCCACCACCGTGCCGCGGAGGCGGTGAAACCGATCATCAGGCCGATGCCGATACCGGGAGCCAGCAGTCGTAGGCCGCGCTGCCAGCGGTTCACCGAAAGGCGGTGGCGAGCAACGGTCAAGGCGGCATCGGCGATGGCCAGTGCGGTGAGGACGGTGAGCACCATGCCGAAGAGGCCGTATACCGACAGGAGGGAGCCGCGGACGTCGACGGTGGTGGCGACCGCGGCTACCGGCTTGCCATCGGAGCCGATTACGGTGAGATCCGCGCCGATCAGACCGGTCGCTTGCCCGTCGAGTCCGGCGGGGTCGAGACGGTAGGACAGTTTCTCGGTTTCGCCTGCGGCAATGGTCATTTCGACGGCGGTCGAATACGAGAAGAAGTTCAGCCCCAGGACGTGACCGGTGAGGTCCACACGCCGGAGGGTGATGGGACTACCTGTGCCATTGGACAATTCGATGGTGATCTGAGCGACCTCGCTGGGGTCCAGGCGAATCGGGTTGCTGGCGTTCGCCCCGGTCAGGGGCTTCCCATCGAGGGTGGCGGTGGCGGTGACACCGTCGGCGGCCGAGACCGGACCACCGCCGCACAGGGCGAGCGCCAGCAACAGGGCGGTGAGCAACGAGCCGAGCAGGGTACGACGGCCACTCATCGAGACCTCCGGTCGGGCAGATGGGATACCAGTCGGTGGCCGAAGAACCAGCCACCGATGAGCAGGAAGAACAGCAGTACCGTGGCGGTGGAGGTGCCGCCGCCGACCCGGCTGACGAGGACGATGTCCAACGGTCCGGCGAGGGTGGTCCCGCAGGCCGCGGTGACCCGATGGTGGCCGATATCGGTGGTACCGGTGGACAGTTCGGCGTCGAAGGCACCGTCGGGACCCGCGGTGGTATCGCCCACCTGTCCGGACCCGATCGACAACCGCACCGTCGCACCGGGATCGCAGCCGCGCCCGGTCACCTTGACCGCGCCACCGGCCGACACCGCGGGCGGATTCACCTCGAGCCCCGAGTAGACGGTCGGATCCGGGTAGATATTCGGCGAACCCGGCGCGGGATTCTCAGCCGGTGGCGTCGCCGGATCCGGCTGCGCCGGTGGAGTTACCGCGCCGTCAGTGCGGCCGGGCGAAATCGGTTCCCGATTTGGCACCGGCACCCGATTCGGCTCGGGCTTCGGCTCCGGGTTCGGGTTCGGCTCAGGTTCCGGATTGGGCTCAGGTTCCGGGTTCGGCTCGGGATTCGGGTTCGGCTCAGGTTCCGGCTCCGGATTGGGCTCCGGTTCCGGGTTCGGCTCGGGATTCGGGTTCGGCTCAGGTTCCGGATTCGGGTTCGGATTCGGCTCAGGTTCCGGATTCGGGTTCGGGTTCGGGTTCGGCTGCGGTTCAGGCTCCGGGTTCGGGTTCGGGTTCGGGTTCGGGTTCGGATTCGGGTTCGGCTGCGGTTCAGGCTCAGGCTCCGGACACCACACCGCACACGGCTGCGGATCCGGATTCTGCTGTGATCCCCCCTCGGGTGTCCCAACGCCGTCCCGGGTCCCCCCACCATCCGGTATATCTCCCGGCGGCGCCGACGTGGTGGCAACCGGTGCGATGGGCCCGGCAGGCAGCCGTACCGGAACTCGCGGTCCCGCACCCATCTCGCCGACCGCGTTGCGCTGCGACAAACCGACTGGCACGTAAAGAGTTTCGACCGTAGACACCGGAGCGCGGGGCACGGATACCACCGGAATCGTCGGCGCCACCACGGGATTCGCCCGGGCCACGAATACCGACCCACCGATCACCGCCGCCGCGGCGACAATCGCCCCCAACCGGGCCGCCCTGCGCCGATTCCGCTCGGCACATGGATATTTCGCCCGCCGACGCGATGCGTCGGCACGCGAACCGACGTGTGCGGATGTCTTCATCGGACGTGACCTCGCTCGTTCGATGGTAAGTCCAGCTGCCCGCCCGTGGAGCCGTGTCACCCAGGCGTTATGCAGTGGCAATAACGCTAGGCGCGCCGGGACGACCGAACCCGGGTAGCCGACTACGCGATTCCCCGCTCATATATCGCGCGGCGGGGCCGGAACGTTCATGGCCCACCGGAAACACCGCCGCCCCCGGTGGCCGCGGCCGTCTCAGGCGGAGCAGAATGGTCGTTATGCATCGTCCCGCGCCGAAGAAGGACATCGATGAGGCCGCCCTGACCGTCTCCGCGCCGAAAACGCAGGCGGCGGGCGTGAAGGCGGTGACGGTGGCATTGGAGCGTGCCGTCGAGGAAATGGGTGTGGTCCGCACCGCCCGCACCCTCGCCCGCCTCAATCAACGGCACGGCTTCGACTGCCCCGGCTGCGCCTGGCCGGAGCCGACCGGCAAACGCCGCCCCGCCGAATTCTGCGAGAACGGCGCGAAAGCGGTCGCCGAGGAGGCGACACTGCGCACCGTCACCCCGGAATTCTTCGCCGAGCACTCCCTCGAAGACCTCGCCGACAAATCCGGATACTGGCTCGGCCAGCAGGGCCGCATCACCCATCCGATGGTCGTGCGCCCCGGCGACACCCACTACTCGCCCATTGCCTGGGACGACGCCTACCGCCTCATCGCCGACAATCTGCGCAACCTGGACTCACCCGATCAGGCGCTCTTCTACACCTCCGGCCGCACCGCCAACGAGACGGCCTTCCTCTACCAACTTCTCGTCCGTAGCTACGGCACCAATAATCTTCCGGACTGCTCGAATATGTGCCACGAGTCCTCCGGCGCGGCACTGACGGCCTCCATCGGTATCGGCAAGGGCTCGGTCTCGATCGACGATTTCGCCAAGGCCGACCTGATTATCGTGGCCGGACAGAATCCCGGCACCAACCATCCGCGCATGCTGTCCGCACTCGGCGAGGCAAAGGCCCACGGGGCCAAGGTGATCGCGGTGAACCCGCTCCCGGAAACCGGCCTGATCGGTTTCAGCGACCCGCAGACGCTGAAGGGCCTCACCGGCGGCATCAGTATCGCCGACGACTTCCTGCAGATTCGTCTCGGCGGCGATATGGCCCTGTTCCAGGGTCTGGGCAAACTCCTGTTCGAGGCCGAGGACCGCAAGCCCGGCACGGTGGTCGACCGCGCCTTCGTGGACGCCCACACCGCTGGCTTCGACGACTACGAAAAACAGGTCCGCGCGGTCGATCTCGGCGTGGTCGAGGAAGCGACCGGCCTGACCCGCACAGACCTCGATCGCACCGCACGCCTGCTGGCCGAATCCGAGGCCACCATTATCTGCTGGGCCATGGGCCTGACCCAGCAGTTGCACGGCGTCGCCACCATTGAGGAAGCCACCAATCTGCTGCTCCTGCGCGGCATGATCGGGAAGCCCGGCGCGGGCGTCTGCCCGGTCCGCGGGCACTCGAATGTGCAGGGCGACCGCACCATGGGCATCTGGGAGAAGATGCCGGAATCCTTCCTCGCCGCCCTCGACCGCGAGTTCGGCATCACCAGCCCGCGCGAACACGGCTTCGATACCGTCGATGCCATTCGCGCCATGCGCGACGGCCGGGCGAAGGTGTTCTTCGGTATGGGCGGCAATTTCGTCTCCGCCACCCCCGATACCGAGGTCACCGAGGCGGCACTGCGCACTTGCGAGCTGACCGTGCAGGTCTCGACCAAGCTGAACCGCAGCCATGTGGTACACGGCCGGACCGCCCTCATCCTGCCCACCCTCGGCCGCACCGATGCGGATGAACAGGGCGGTGCGCGCCAACAGGTTTCGGTCGAGGATTCGATGTCCATGGTGCATCTGTCCACCGGCCGCCTGAAGCCGGTGAGCGAGCACCTGCGCAGCGAGGTCGCGATTGTCTGCGAACTCGCGCAGGCTCTGTTCGGTCCCGAACATCCGGTGCCGTGGGCGAACTTTCGGCGCGACTACGACACAATCCGCGATGCCATCGCCAAGGTGGTGCCCGGCTGCGCCGACTACAACACCAAGGTCCGCGGCCGCGACGGCTTCCAACTGCCACACCCGCCGCGCGACGCCCGCGAATTCCGCACCACCACCGGCAAGGCCAATTTCGCCGCGAACGAATTGCATTGGCTCCCGGTGCCGGAGGGCCGACTCATCCTGCAGACCCTGCGCAGCCACGACCAGTACAACACCACCATCTACGGCCTCGACGACCGCTACCGAGGTATCCACAACGGCCGCCGGGTGGTGCTGGTACATCCGGAGGACATCGCCGCCCTCGGTTTCGTGGAGGACGAACTCGTCGATCTGATCTCGGAGTGGACCGACAGCGCTCGCCCCGAGGCCGCACCACAGGAACGCCGGGTCGAGGGTTTCCGCCTGGTCGGGTACTCCACCCCGCGCGGTAATGCCGCCGCCTACTATCCGGAAACCAATCCGCTCGTCCCACTCGATCATGTTGCGCTGCGGTCGAATACCCCGGTCTCCAAGGCGGTCACCATCCGCCTGGAGCGCCACATCCACCACTCATGAGCCGGGTCACCGCGCGCCGGAAAACCCTGCGCATCTCCCCCAAGGGGGTCGTGCGGCGCCCCGATACCCTGGCCGTCGAGGAGCCCCTGGAGATCCGTACCGGCGGCCGGTCGCTCGCGGTCACCATGCGCACCCCCGGCGCGGATATCGACCTGATCCACGGCTTCCTCTTCAGCGAGGGCGTGATCACGAGGGCCGAGGACATCGCCATCGCGCGCTATTGCGCGGGAACCGATGCGAACGGTCAGAACACCTACAACCTCCTCGATGTGCAGCTGCGCGAACCGGTCGAGGTGAAGCCGCGCAATTTCCTCACCAACAGCGCCTGCGGGCTCTGTGGCAAAACGGCCCTGGACGAGGTCCGCACCCGCATCCGGTACCCGATTCCGACCGAGGGATTGACCGTCGAGACATCGGTACTGTCGGCGCTGCCCGGCGAACTACGGTCCCGGCAAGAGGTTTTCGATGCCACCGGCGGTCTGCACGCGGCCGGACTCTTCACCGCCGACGGCACCGCACTCGCGGTCCGCGAGGATGTCGGGCGACACAATGCCGTAGACAAGGTCATTGGCTGGGCGCTGCGCGAAAACCGCGTGCCCGCACACGATCTGGTACTCATGGTCAGCGGTCGCGCGTCCTTCGAACTGGTACAGAAGGCCGCTATGGCCGGAATCCCGGTCCTGGGCGCGGTATCGGCCCCGAGTTCGCTGGCCGTGGATCTGGCCGACGAAACCGGCCTCACCCTGATCGGATTCCTGCGCGGTGACTCCATGAACATCTACTCCGGCACCCACCGCGTCCTGATGGACTCGCACGGCCTGGAGAACTCCGACCGCAATGGCCACTCACCGAGTCGCACGGTGTGATCCACCGCCCCAACGCTGTAGGCTTCGATCTAGAACGCGTTTCAATTCTTTGGGAGATTTCATGGCAGCGCAGCCCCGTGACGTGGTCGAACAGTATGTGAAGCTGGTCGCCACCGGACCCACCGACGATATCGTGGCCCTCTACGCCGACAATGCCACCGTCGAGGACCCGATCGGCAGCGAGGTGCGCACCGGCCACGCCGCCATCCGCGAGCTCTACGCCGCGCTGGAGAACGTCGCCGAGCGCAATACCGAACTGCACACCGTGAAGGTCGCGGGCAAGCACGCCGCCGTATCCTTCACCCTCGTCACCGAGTTCGGCGACCAGCGGATGACGCTGTCGCCCATCGACATCATGGAATTCGACGATGCGGGCAAGATCGTCGCCATGAAGGCGTACTGGGGTCCGGACGACCTGGTCATGGAACAAAGCTGAGACCTGCGCACTATTGCCCCCTCCCGTCCGCCGAATTACGGTGACACAACACCTATTGATTCGGTAAGGGACGGGAGGGCCGCCCGATGCGAATCTCGTTGCGTGGCACCGGCGACGGGTTGCACGTCCGCATGCGCCTGGATGTGAACCGCGGACGGTGGCTCGCCCTGCAGATCATGCTGGGCATTCTGACGCTCACCGGTCTGGTGACAGGCCTGTGGGCCGTGATCGCGCCGGAGTCCTGGTACAACAGTTTTCCGGGCTTCGGCCTGCACTGGGTCCGCGTCGACGGCCCGTACAACCATCATCTCGCCGCCGATGTGGGCGCGTTCTTCCTCGCTCTCGCCGCGGTCACCATGGTGGCGCTGTACTACCTGGACAGTCTGATCGCCCGGGTCGCGGGCCTGGCCTGGCTGGTCTTCGGCCTCCCCCACCTGCTGTATCACGTGACCCACTGGCCGGACGGGATGAGTGCGCTCAGTTCGGTGCTCAATGCCATCAGCCTCGTCGCGCTGCCCGCACTCGGTCTGGCCTGCATACTCGTGGCCCCGCGGGAACGGCGTCCGGTCCCCGAACCCGCGCCGTTCACGCTGAGATTCCCCCGCCGCAACACCCGGGGTTCCCGCGGTCTCGGATCCCGCCCGCCGCGCTAGTTTCCCGCTGCCGATCCGCGTCACGAAAACCTTCGTCGTCCCGCGATGAATTCTCCGCCGCCGCACCGTCGTAACAGGTGTAGCGCAAGGGTCGATTTCCGAAGTAGGGATAAAGGTTCAACGGCGAACCACGGGGAATCAATGACGATTCCCGACCAGGGCGCGATCGACTCCTCGATCGTCACCGATTCCGAACTGCCCCAACCGAACCGATGGGTTCGCGACACTTGCCTCGACAGCAGCAGGTGACGTGCTCGCATCAGGCGGGCGGGACGGCAATAGGAGATCACCATGGAGCTCTCGGTAACGACCTTCATTACCCTCGATGGCGTGTATCAGGCGCCCGGCGGGCCGGAGGAGGATCCGGGCGGCGGGTTCACCCACGGCGGCTGGTCGGTACCCTTCGGCGACGATGCCTTCGGCGAATTCATGATCTCGGTTTTCGACCGGGTGGACGCCTTCCTCCTCGGCCGACGGACCTACGAGATCTTCGCCGGATACTGGCCGGAACACGACGACCCGGCCGATCCCATCGCACACAAGCTCAATTCCCTGCCCAAATACGTGGCCACCCGCACCCTCGACCAGGCCGACTGGTTCGGCTCGGAGCTGCTGCACGGCGATCTCGTCAAGGAGGTCACCGAACTCAAAGCGCGCCCGGGCCACGAACTGCAGGTGCACGGCAGCGGCGATCTCGTCCATACGCTGCTCGCCAACGGCCTGGTCGACACCCTGAACATCCTGACCTTCCCGGTCATCCTCGGCTCCGGTAAACGACTCTTCGTGGAAGGCGCACAGCCCACCGGCCTCGCCCTCACTGAATCCCGGACCACCCCGGCGGGTGTCATTATCGGCACGTACCGCAAGCAGGGCGCTCCCGTCTACGGCGACTACTCCGACGAAGGTTCCAGCGCCTGAGCAAGGCCGTGACCCGGGTCACCAGGCCAGCCCGTCACGTTGCGAGCCGCTGTCTCGTCCAAGGGATAGCAGTCACTCGCCAGCGAAGGAGTCGCCATGGTCAGCACTCGAATTCCCGCCGTCAGCCCACAGCAGGCCGGGCTGTTGACTCGGATCGCCTACTGGTACAGCAAGCGTCGCTTCGGCGAGGTACCGGAACCGTTCGCCGTCCTCGCCAATCACCCGAAGCTCATGCGGGCCGCGGGCGTACACGAGACCATGGTCGAGCGGGCGTCCACGGTACTGCCCGCGAATATCCGCGAGATCGCCGTCTACCGAACGGCGCGCACCGTCGGCTGCTCCTGGTGCATCGATTTCGGCAACATGCTCTCCAGGCTGTCCGGCCTGAATACCGAAAAGCTGCGGAACATCGACGATTTCGAAACCTCCCCGCACTACTCCGACGATGAGCGCGCGGCCATCGCCTACGCCGAAGCCATGACCGCCACCCCGATGACGGTCACCGATGAGCAGGTCACCGACCTGAAGAAGCGCTTCGGCACCCAGGGCGTTATGGAGTTGACCTACCAGATCGGCCTGGAGAATTCGCGGGCCCGCGAGTACCACGCCCTCGGCATTACCGATCAGGGCTTCAGCAAGGACTCCTGCCGCGTGCCCTGGGCGCAGGACTGAGTGTGCCGGGGCCGCCGCCGGGATACGGCGAGCGGCCCCGATTTCGTTCGACGGCAACCCCCACCGACAGAAAGCGGACCCCGCGAGAAGTTCTCACGGGGCCCGCTTTCGGCGTAGTTGGGGTTCAGGGGCAGTGCCCGGTGAGAATCCCGAGAGTTGGCTACGCCGACTTCTCGCGACGCTCCGGTGGCTGACGCTTGCGCGGCACGATGGTCGGCAGCACATTGTCGTTCACGGTATCGGCATTGACGACCACCTTGGCGACATCGTCGCGGCTGGGAATGTCGTACATGACCGGAAGCAGGACTTCCTCCATGATGGCCCGCAGACCACGAGCGCCCGTACCACGCAGAATCGCCTGATCCGCAACGGCTTCCAGCGCGTCCTGGGTGAATTCCAGGTCCACACCGTCCATTTCGAACAGTCGCACATACTGCTTGACGAGGGCGTTCTTCGGCTCGCCCAGGATCCGGACGAGGGATTCCTTGTCCAGGTTGGTGACCGACGCGACGACCGGGAGGCGACCGATGAATTCCGGGATGAGCCCGAACTTGATCAGATCCTCCGGCATCACCTCGGCGAAGTGATCGGCGGTGTCGATCTCGGCCTTGGAGCGAACCTCCGCGCCGAAACCGATGCCGCGCTTGCCGACTCGATCCTGGACGATCCGCTCCAGACCAGCGAACGCACCCGCCACGATGAACAGCACATTCGTGGTGTCGATCTGGATGAATTCCTGGTGCGGATGCTTGCGACCGCCCTGCGGGGGCACCGAGGCCTGGGTACCTTCCAGAATCTTCAGCAGCGCCTGCTGCACACCCTCACCGGAGACGTCCCGGGTAATGGACGGGTTCTCCGACTTACGGGCGATCTTGTCGACCTCGTCGATGTAGATGATGCCGGTCTCGGCGCGCTTGACGTCGTAATCAGCGGCCTGGATCAGCTTCAGCAGGATGTTCTCGACATCCTCACCGACGTAACCGGCTTCGGTCAGTGCGGTGGCATCGGCGATGGCGAACGGTACGTTCAGCATCTTGGCGAGCGTCTGCGCCAGATATGTCTTGCCGCAACCGGTCGGTCCGAGCATCAAAATATTGGACTTGGACAACTCAACCGATTCGCCTCGGGAGTCGCGGCCCTTGTCTCCGGCCTGAATTCGCTTGTAGTGGTTGTAAACCGCGACAGCGAGAGTGCGCTTAGCTGTGTCCTGCCCGATCACGTACTGCTCGAGGAAGTCGCGGATTTCCGCGGGCTTCGGCAGCTCATCGAGTTTGACCTCGCTCGATTCGGCGAGTTCTTCCTCGATTATCTCGTTGCACAGATCGATGCACTCGTCACAGATGTACACCCCCGGTCCCGCAATGAGCTTTTTGACCTGCTTCTGGCTCTTTCCGCAGAACGAGCACTTGAGCAGATCGCCGCCATCACCGATGCGCGCCATCTCCTGGGTCCCTACTTCCTTGTCCGCGTGCAACCGTCTGTCTCGGCTGCCGGCGAGCCTGCCACCTATCCAGCGTATGCCGCGCCCCGAGGAAGGTAATCGAATTCCTGCGACGGGTGCGGCCGTTCGGCAGAGCCGACAACCACGAGCAAAGGTCCCTGTAGTGACCGTACCCGTTATTCGCGACCGAGGTCGATAACTTGGGCACGTTTCTCGCCGGACATGTGCGTGGACTCACCCTGCCGGGTGGCGGAGCTGTCCCCGCCCCGCCACCCGTGCACTACTACTTCTGGCTGCTGAGCTTGCGGTACTCGAAGACGGTATCGATGATTCCGTACTCCTTCGCCTCCGCGGCGGTGAGGATTTTGTCGCGATCGGTGTCCTTGCGGATCGTGTCGGCGTCCTTACCGGTGTGGAACGCGAGGGTGGTCTCCATGAGGCGACGCATCCGCTCGATCTCGGCGGCCTGGATCTCCAGATCCGACACCTGACCCTGGATACCGCCCGAGGTGGACGGCTGGTGGATCAGGACGCGGGCATTGGGGAGGCAGGCGCGCTTGCCCGGCGCGCCGGCGGCCAGCAGTACCGCGGCGGCCGAGGCGGCCTGGCCCAGGCAGACGGTCGCGACATCGGCGCGCACGTACTGCATGGTGTCGTAGATCGCCATGAGCGCGGTGAACGAGCCACCGGGCGAATTGATGTACATGGTGATGTCGCGGTCGGGATCAAGGGATTCCAGCACCAGCAGCTGCGCCATGATGTCGTTCGCGGAGGTGTCGTCCACCGTCGCGCCGAGGAAGATGATGCGCTCCTCGAACAGCTTGTTGTACGGGTTGGATTCCTTGACGCCGAAGCTCGAGTGCTCCACGAACGACGGCAGGATGTAGCGCGACTGCGGCATCTGGGAACCAGCGGCGGCGAAAGTGATGCCCGCGGCCCGCGGATCGATCATGTTCATTGATGTCTCCAAAAGTCTGGGTGGGTGGGCTGCGGACCTAGTTGCCGGTGCCATTCGCTTGGCGGGCGTGCGTGATCACCGAATCGATGAAGCCGTACTCCACCGCGTCCGGCGGCGTGAACCAGCGGTCGCGGTCGGCATCGGCGGTCACCTGCTCGATGGACTTACCGGTGTGCATCGCCTGCAGTTCGTTCAATTCGCGCTTGGTGTAGGCGAACTGCTCGGCCTGAATGGCGATATCGGCGGCGGAACCACCGAGACCGGCGGACGGCTGGTGCATCATGATCCGCGCGTGCGGCAGCGCGTGGCGCTTGCCCGGGGTGCCCGCGGCGAGCAGGAACTGCCCCATGGAGGCCGCCAGACCCATGGCAACCGTGCGGATATCGCAATCGGCGAACTGCATGGTGTCGTAGATCGCCATGCCCGCGGTGACGGACCCACCCGGCGAGTTGATGTACAGCGAGATGTCCTTGGTCGGGTCCTCGGCCGACAGCAGGAGGATCTGCGCGCAGAGCTTATTCGCGATGTCGTCGTCTACCTGGCTGCCGAGGAAGATGATTCGGTTCTGCAGCAGACGCTCGTATACCGAGTCACTGAGGTTGAGACCAGTAGTCGCGGATGTCATCTGCACCCCTGCCTGATTGATCGTCACGGATACCTGCCTCTCTCACCGGCCTGGTCCCACCAAGCCCTTCTGATTCGCTGACACAAACCCTAACGAAGCAGGGCGGCACCGAACTCCCGGTACCGCCCTGCTTCGCTCACAGCGCAAAACTACGTGGTGCTCGGCTTCGCGAGTTACTCGGCCTCAGCACGGCGATGTATCAGGCCTTGGCCTCGGCGTCTTCGCCCTCGGTGGCGTCGGCGACCTCGGCCAGTTCCTCGGCGGAGATCTCCTCGGCCTCGGCGGCCGGGTTACCGAACATCTCGGTGGTGTCGATGACCGTGCCCGCGGTGTCGGTGACGGTGGCCGCCACGACCACACCCGCCAGGGACTTGCCGCGACGCACATCGGCGAAGATCGCGCCGAGCTGACCGGCCTGCTGCACCTGCTGGATGAACTGATCCGGCGACATGCCGTAGCGCTGCGCCTGGAAGATGATCCGCTCGGTCAGCTCGTCCTGGCCGACCTGGGTGTTCTCGGCCTCGGCGACGGCGTCGAGCAGCAGCTGGGTCTTGACCGACTTCTCGGCGGCCTGCTTGGTGTCGGCGTCGAACTCCTCGCGCGAGGAACCCTGCTCCGCCAGGGCCTCGGCCAGCTTGGCCTCGTCGTGGTCGAACCCGTGCACGGCGTCGTGCACGACGGCGTCGATCTCGGCCTGGACGACCTTCTCCGGCAGCGGGATGTCGGTGGCCTCGAGCAGGGCGTCGAGCACCTTGTCGCGGATCTCACCGGCCTGCTCGACCTTCTTGGCCTGCTCGACCCGCTTGGTCAGGTCGGCCTTCAACTCGTCGATGGTGTCGAACTCGCTTGCCATCTGGGCGAATTCGTCATCGGCGTCGGGCAGCTCGCGCTCCTTGACCGACTGCACGGTCACGGTGATGACGGCGTCCTTGCCGGCGTGGTCACCGGCGACCAGCTTGGAGGTGAAGTCCTTGGACTCCTCCGCCTTCAGGCCGATAAGGGTCTCGTCCAGACCCTCGATGAGCTGGCCGGAGCCGACCTCGTGCGACAGACCGGTGGTGGAGGCCTCTTCGACTTCCTGGCCGTCGACGGTGGCCGACAGGTCGATGGAGACGAAGTCGCCGCTCTCGATGGCGCGGTCGACCGACTTCAGGGTGCCGAAGCGCTGACGCAGCGAATCCAGCTGCTTCTCGACATCGGCATCGTCGATCGCGATCGGGTCGACGGTTACGGCGAGGCTGGAGAAGTCCGGGAGGGTCACCTCGGGGCGGATATCGACCTCGGCGGTGAAGGTCAGCTCGTCGCCGTCCTCGATCTTGGTGATCTCGATCTCCGGCTGGCCGATGACCTTCACCTCGGAGGCCTGCACGGCCTCGCTGTAGCGCTTGGGCAGCACATCGTTGACGACCTGCTCCAGCACCGCGCCACGGCCGACACGGGCCTCGATGAGCTTGGCCGGGGCCTTGCCCGGACGGAAGCCGGGGATGCGGATCTGCTGCGCGAGTGCCTTGTACGCCTTGTCGAAGTCGGGCTTCAGCTCCTCGAAGGGCACCTCGACATTGATCCGGACCCGGGTCGGGCTCAGCTGCTCGACGGTGCTCTTCACGGACATGCTCCTTGTTCGTTGGTTCGTTGTCGTTCGTGCTTGACGTCTCGGTTGTCCCCCCGCAGGCATCCGGACCAGGTTAGTTGAACGCTCTCCAGCGTCGGTAACCGGTCAGGGCATAGCTGCGCCGATGGTCGCGGCGGGAATTCCCCCGATAACGAATTCGCCCGGCGCGGCGGCGGGTAGTCGCACCTCAGCCGCCCGCCGGGCCCGTTGGGTCAGCTGTCGCGCTAGCTACCGACCTTGACAGCGTCGGTCACGAAAACCAGCGTCTCGTTGGGTTTCATACCGCCGCGGCTGCTCGCACCGTAGCCGAGGTTCGGCGGCACGATGAGCAGTCGACGGCTGCCCTCGGTGACGCCGACCAGACCCTGATCCCAGCCCTGGATGACCTCGCCCGCGCCGAGGTTCAGCGGGAAGGTCTCACCACGATCGAAGGAGCTGTCCAGCTTCTGCTGATCCGACCAGGTGACGAGCGAGTAGTTCATGGTCAGCTGCTGCCCCGCCGCCGCGGCCGGGCCGGTGCCGACCACGAGGTCCTTGACGATGAGCTCGGTGGGCGGATCGCAGTCGTCCGGAATGGTGATCGTCGGATTCTCGCCGAACCCGCCGGCCACGCCGATATCGTCGGCGGTGCACTCACGGCCCTTGGATTCCGTCTGCGTGGTGAGGGCCGAGGTCTTGGGGGTTACCGGGACCGGAGTCGTCGGATCGCTGGCCTTGTCGTCACTGCCGCACGCGGCCAGCGCCAGCACCGCGGCCGCGACCACGCCGATCGAACCGATCTTGCCCACCACGCGCATGCACGCTCCTCTTCACCGAGTGTCGGCCGCCATCGTGCGGCGGCGATGTCCGCGCCGAACCTACACGAGGGGGCCGGGTGACCGATCGCGGCGGCGGATCGCGCCCGGCCTGCCCGCTATTTCGATTGCAGGCAGTCAGGGGGGTACGGGACCATCGCCAGGTGCTGTTGACCATTACCTGTACGCGACCCGACGATGCCGCCTGGGCGGCTGGCGATTTGGGATACCTGCTGCACAAGAACCCCGGGCGGGTTCAGGCTTTCGAGCAGTCGTACGGAACAGCGCATGTGATGTACCCCGAGACCGACGATCGGCGCTGTACGGCCGCACTGCTGCTGGAGGTCGATCCGGTCCGGCTGGTGCGCGGAAAGTCGCGCGGCACACCGGAGTTCAGCCTCGGCCAGTACGTGAACGACCGGCCGTACGCGGCATCGTCGCTGTTGGCGGTGACGATCGCGAAGGTATTCGGGTCGGCGCTGCACGGCCGGTGTGCACAGCGTCCCGAACTGGCCGCGACCGCGCTGCCCTTGCGGATCGAACTGCCCGCGGTGGCCTGCAAGGGTGGCCCGGAAACGGTGCGGCGCATGTTCGCGCCGCTGGGCTGGACCGTGACGGCGACCCCGCTCCCGCTCGACCCGGCGTTCCCCGACTGGGGTGATTCGCATTATGTGCGGTTGGAGTTGGCGGGCGAGCTGCGGCTGGCCGACGCGCTGACCCATCTGTACGTCCTGCTGCCGGTGCTGGACGGGAGTAAGCACTACTGGCTCGACGAGGCCGAGATCGACAAGCTGCTGCGGTTCGGCGAGGGGTGGTTGGCGTCGCATCCGGAGCGGGCCTGGATTACCCGGCGGTATCTGGCGCGGCGGCAGTCGCTGGTGCGGGTGGCGTTGGCGCGGTTGGCGGAAGTGGATGACCTGGAGGCGGAAGCACTCGGGGCAGTGGAGGAGGTCGGCGACGACCTCGCGGACTCCGGGACGACGGACAGCGCGGGAGGGCGCGAAGCCCCTTCGGAGACTGCGCCTTCCACAGCCGAATCCGCTAGTGCGGTCGATGCGACGACGGCGGATGACCTCGCGAGCCCTTCGGCGCGCTATCGCTCCGTCATCCCGGCGTGTTTTTGGCCGGGATCCGCACCAGGGGTGGCTCAGCCGATCGCAGTGGATTCCGGCCAAAAGCGTGCCGGAACGACGGGGGCAGGGACCGTGGCGGTGGACGGCACGGGTTCGCGTGCAGTAGCGGCGACAACCGCGCCCACGATCGCGGGTGCGGGTGCGGACAACGCCGCCGCGGGCGGGAGTATGCCGTCGCTGGCTGTCACTCGGCGTGCGGCCGTCATCCGGGCATTGCACGAGGTCGGCGCGCATCGGGTGCTCGATCTCGGTTGCGGTGAGGGCGCGCTGTTGCGGGAGCTGTTGGCGGACAAGGCATTCACCGAGATCGTGGGTGTGGATGTCGCGATGCGGTCGCTGCAGATCGCCAAGCGGCGGCTCGCGCGCGTGCCGGAGTGGCAGGCGCGGCGGGTGAGCTTGCGGCAGGGTGCGTTGACGTATACCGATGCCGCGCTGCGCGGATATGACGCGGCGGTGCTCATGGAGGTGATCGAGCATGTGGACGCACCTCGGCTCGGCGCGCTCGCGCACGCGGTATTCGGGTCGGCGGCTCCCGGTGCGGTGGTCGTGACGACGCCGAACAGTGAGTACAACGCGCTCTACGAGACCTTGCCCGCGGGGAAGTTCCGGCACTCCGACCACCGATTCGAATGGAGCCGGTGCGAATTCGCGGCCTGGGCTCGCGGCATCTGTGAGAAGTACGGGTATGAGGTGCGATTCGAGCCGATCGGCGTCGAGGACGAGGCATTGGGCGCATCGACGCAAATGGCGGTGTTCACCAAGGGCACCGCGCTGGTAACCAACGACGGCGATGAGAAGGGGGCCGCGTAATGGCTGAGCTGTCCATTCCGGAGCTCGCGCTGGTCGTTTTGATCGGCAGTACCGGATCGGGGAAGTCGACGTTCGCGCACAAGCACTTCCGGTCGACGGCGATCGTATCCTCGGATGTGTGTCGCGGCATTGTGAGCGATGACGAGAACGATCAGGCGGCGACGCCCGAGGCGTTCGCGCTGCTGCACCACATTGCCGGGACCCGGTTGCGCTTGGGCCTGCGCACGGTGGTCGACGCCACCAATGTGCAGCCCACCGCTCGTCGCGAGCTGATCGAACTGGCGCGGGCGCACGATGTGCTGCCGGTGGCGATCGTGCTGGATGTACCGGATCGAGTGTGCCTGGAACGCAACGCACTGCGCCCCGATCGCGCGGAGTTGGGCTCGCACGTGGTGGTGCGCCAGCAGCGGGAGCTGCGGCGCGGTCTGCGGCAGTTGGAGCGCGAGGGCTTCCGCAAGGTGCACGTACTGCGCGGGGTCGAGGAGATCGACGCCGCGACCATCGTGAACGAACGGCTGTGGAACGATAAGCGCGAGCTGACCGGGCCCTTCGATGTGATCGGCGATGTGCACGGCTGCCGCTCCGAACTGGAGACGCTGCTCGGGCAGCTCGGCTACGAGCTGCTCCGCGACGAACTGGGGCGCGCGGTGGACGCGCGGCACCCGGACGGGCGTACCGCCGTTTTCGTCGGCGATCTGGTCGATCGCGGTCCCGATACCCCGGGTGTCCTGCGACTCGTCATGGGCATGGTGGCGTCCGCGAATGCCCTGTGCGTCACCGGAAACCACGAATTCAAGCTGGTGCGGGCACTCGACGGCCGCAAGGTCAAGATCGCGCACGGCCTGGCCGAATCACTCGAACAACTGGAGGCCGAGGACCCGGTATTCCGCAAGACCGCCCTGGAGTGGTGCCGAAGTCTGGTGAGCCACTACGTCCTCGACGGCGGCAACCTGGTGGTGGCGCACGCGGGCCTGAAGGAGGAGTTCCACGGTCGTGCGTCGGGCCGGGTGCGCTCGTTCGCCATGTACGGCGAAACCACCGGTGAGACCGATGAATACGGCTTCCCGGTGCGCTACCCGTGGGCGACCGACTATCGCGGTCGCGCCACCGTGCTGTACGGGCACACGCCGGTCACCCACCTGCAGTGGGTGAACAACACGCTGTGCCTGGATACCGGAGTGGTGTTCGGCGGCCGGCTGAGCGCGCTGCGCTATCCGGAGAAGGAAACGGTTTCGGTTGCCGCGGAACAGGTCTGGTTCGAGCCGACGCGCCCACTGGAAGCACCGGACATCGTGGGTGCCGACGGTGCGGTACATCGGGATCCGGGCGTACTGGATCTAGATGATGTGATCGGTCGCCGCGTGGTCGAGACCCGGCACCTCGGTCGCGTCGGCGTCCAGGAGGATGCGGCGGCCGCGGCCCTGGAAGTCATGAGCCGGTTCGCCATCGACCCCCGCTGGCTGGTGTACCTGCCGCCGACCATGTCACCCTGTGCCACTTCGACTTTGGACGGATACCTGGAACATCCAGCGCAGGCGTTCGAGTACTACCGCTCCGAGGGCGTACGGACCGTGGTGTGCGAGGAGAAGCACATGGGTTCGCGGGCCGTCGTCGTGGTGGCGCGGACGGTTGAAGCCGCAAGGGACCGGTTCGGTATCGAGGACGGCAGTACCGGTGCGGTGTACACCCGCACCGGGCGGCCGTTCTTCGACGACGCCGCTCAGACGGAAACGCTCGTCGCGCGGGTCCGGGTGGCGGCCGAAAAGGCCGGACTGTTCGAGGAATTGGGCACCGACTGGCTACTCCTGGACGCCGAGCTGCTGCCGTGGTCGGCCAAGGCCATGGGGCTGCTGCGGTCGCAGTACGCGGCCGTGGGTGCGGCGGCGCGCGCCTCCCTCGGTGCGGCCGAGGGAGTACTCGCGGCGGCGACCGCACGCGGACTGGAGGTGGGCCACCTCGCTGAACGTACAACCGCTCGGCGAACCGACGCAGAGGCGTTCACCACGGCATACGGCCGCTACTGCTGGCCGGTCGACGGCCTCGACGGCGTCCGCCTCGCACCGTTCCAGATCCTGGCCGCGAGTGGCGTGAATTACGCCGTGCGCGAACACAACTGGCACTTGGCTCGGATCGATCGACTGATCGCCGCCGACCCGGAACTGTTCACGCCCACCCGCCGCATGATCGTGGACCTCACCGACGCCACCGGGGCGTCGGCTACCAACGGCGTGAACCCCGCGACCGACGAGAACGCCGCCATCGACTCGGCGACGGCCTCCGACAGCGCGGACGCCGCGGCCATCGCGGCGACGGCCACCTCCGGCGCGGTGAGCACGACCGGCGACGGGCTCGCCAGCGAGGCGGCAGCCACCGCATGGTGGACCGAACTCACCTCGGTCGGTGGTGAGGGCATGGTGGTGAAGCCACTGGACTCCTTCACCCTCGGGACCGGCACCCGCAGCGAACGACCGGTGCAGCCGGGCGTGAAATGCCGTGGGCCGGAATACCTGCGGATCATCTACGGCCCGGAGTACCTGCGCCCGGAGAATCTGCAGCGGCTGCGGCAGCGCGGCCTGGGCCGGAAGCGCTCACTGGCGCTGCGGGAATACGCCCTGGGCTTGGAGTCGCTCTATCGCTTCGTCGCCGAGGAGCCGCTGTGGCGCGTTCACGAGGCGGTGTTCGCGGTGTTGGCACTGGAGACCGAACCGGTGGATCCGCGTCTGTAACACCACACACGAGGTGCGCGGCCCACCGAGATCACCTCGGTGGGCCGCGGCCCAAGCCCCAGGCACGGTGTCGGCACTGAATCCCATGATCCCGGCGACATCGTGACCGCGCCCGCATTACGCGTGCTACCTCAGTTATCCTTCGGCAGGGCGAGCCCGAAGGAGCGAATAAGGGCGTAAACCTCATTGCGGTAGAGCTTTTCGGGGTTGGTGGTCTGCGCACCCAGGTTCCCGCGAATCTCCAGGGACACCAGACCGTGCAGGTGTCCCCAAATCCGCAGGGCGACAGCGATAACGGCGGGCGGTAGCCCTGGGAATTCCGCCTGGGTCTCCGCCACCAGACTCGAATCGAAGTCCGACCATTCGAACCGGTAGTCCGCGTACAGCGGTTCCGCTGTAGGCCAGGCACCGGCGGCCAACTCGGTCAACCCCGCACACACCCGATGTTCGGCCTCGGGCGCGGCACCACCTTCGGGAGCCGCGTAGCCCGGCACGGGATCGCCGTAGATGAGCCGAAACCCTTCCGGATTGGCCAGGGCCCACTGACGAAAAGCACAGGCCCAAGCCATGATTCGAGCAGCCACGTCCTCGGCATCGCGCGCCTCCCGCGCCGCGATCACCACATCGGCGAGCTCCCCGTACACATCCTGGATCAGCGCCGTCACGAGATCGTCGCGCGTCGCGAAATAGCTGTACACGGCATTGGCCGTCATCCCCATCTCGCGGGCAATCGCCCGCAGCGTGATCGCACCCGGTCCGCCCGCGGCCATGAGCCGCAGCGCGACGTCCTTGATCTCCGCTGTCGTCTCGGTGCGACGTCGCTCGCGCCGGGTCGGTGTCGCAAGGGCCATTCCATCACCCTACATCCGTGTGAGAAAACTAGACATTGCACAAAAACTGCACGCCGTATACTTTTCTCACAGGGCCGTCCCGGCTCCAGTTTCTTCAACTCCAGGAGAAGTCATGTTCATCGGAGTCATCGGCGCTACCGGCAATATCGGGCAGCACGTGGTCACCGAGGCCCTATCGCGTGGCCACCACGTCACGGCATTCACTCGGGATGCCACCCGCGCGACGGTCACCCACCCGAAGCTGACCTGGGTCGGGCTCGACGTCTTCGACAGCGCTGCGGTCGCGGCCCAGCTCCCCGGCCTCGACGTGCTCGTCAGCTGCTATCAACCCGGCAATGCCGCACAGGATTTCGACGATACGGTGGCACGGTCGATCGCCGACCCCACCGTCTACGCCACGGCCGCGCGATCACTGCTGGAGGCGCTGAACACCCATCCGCGGACGCGATTGATCGTGGTCGGCGGTGCGGGCAGCCTGGAGTCCGAGCCGGGCCGGGTGGCCGCTGACCATGAGCGGCTCGGCGAATTACTGGCCGAGCTCGGCCTACCCGCCGATTACGCACTCGCCGTGCGCGGCCACCGCGAGGCGCTCAATGTGCTGCGCACATCGAACCGGCGCTGGACCTACTTCAGCCCGGCCGAACTCATCGCACCCGGCGAACGCACCGGCCGGTTCCGCCTCGGGACCGATCAGCCCGTGATGGATGCCGATGGCAACAGCCACATCTCCTTCGAGGACGCAGCGGTCGCCCTGATCGACGAGGCCGAACTTCCACAATTCGTACAGCGGCGCTTCACGATCGGATACTGAGCGGGTCGCTGAAGTGGCATTTTCGTGCACTATCCGTTCTGTTCGAGCAGATCTCGCACATCCGAGCGAGATAGTGCACGAAACACCGTTCGCGCCAACTATCGGTGGCGGTCGCGCGACCGCGTCAGTTCCCGGCCACCCACTCGGCCAACCGATCCAGGAATGTCCGCTGACCGGCCACCAACCGCTCGAGCGCGTCCTCGGGCGTAAACCACTCCGCCCGGTCGATCTCCGGAAATGTGGCGTAGCGTCCCGAGCGCGGCGGCCATTCCATTTCGAACATCCCCGGATTCACCTGTGCCGGATCGAGATCCGCCTCCACCGCCCAGACGGACACCTGTTTCCGCCCGCGGCCGCTGCCGTATTCGACAGCCCCCAGCGGCACCCACTCCCCCTCCGGGACCGGCAGACCGACCTCCTCGGTGAATTCGCGGCGAGCCGCATCGGGTGCGTCCTCGGTGGCGGGGTCGTATTCGCCCTTGGGGATCGACCACGCACTGCGATCCTTGCGGGACCACAGCGGGCCGCCCATATGCCCGATGAATACCTCGAGGTCGGGTGAGCGGCGGAACAACAGGACCCCCGCACTGAACCTGGTCGTCATTCCTGCAGTCTGCCACCGGCGAAACAGACCGGTGGGCATCATGACAGCATCATCTCCGCATCGCGACAAACCAGACGTCTCGGAGTGAAACGGTCTGGTGCTCTTGCAGTTCCACTAGGCTTTCCGCGATTGATCGCAGGCACCTGATGACGGATTGGAATACCGCATGGAGTTCCGCAGCACCCCCGCGGCAGCCACCCTGGTGATCGGCGCGCTGGTCCTCGGAGCGGCGTCCGCGCACGCCCAGCCGGAGACGCCGAACCTCACCTACTCGACCAAGCTCGTCGACAAGATGGTCGTCACCACGCTCCAGGGCGGCACCTTCGAACTATCCAAGGCCCTCGATACCGAACTGACCGACGGCGGTGTGGAACGCCTGACCGAACGTGACGGTCTCCTGGTCCGATCGGACGGTTCCGCCGCCGATATCGCCGACGTGGTGGACGTCGTCGATGTGGTGGATGCGCAGGGGCGTGTGGCCCTGACCCTCCCGCTCGACTTCCGCTTCGCCGGTTACGAGATTCCGGTCGCGCCCACCGTGGAGAAGGACGGTAGCGTCCTACAGCTCACGCCGGAGAAACCCGCCGGATTGGATATCACCGAGCCGCTGGCCGTGAAACCGATTGCCTCACAGTCGGAAAACCAGCGCGCCCTCAATGAGTTCATTACCCATTTCGGCCTCGCCACCTCCATCGGCGGCTTCGTGGGCACCGCGATCGGCGCCACCATCGGCTGTGTGGCCACCATCGTCGCGGGCTGTATCGGCGGCCTCATGACCGGGGCAAGCGTCGGCGGCATTCTGGGCACCATCATTGTCGGCGGTCCGACCCTGATCGCCTCCGGCATCGACTACCTGACCACCGTGCAGGCCGCGGACGGCACCACCAGGTGGGCGGATAAACCCCAGGCGGCGGCTCCGGAGCAAGCACAGCCGAGGTAGCGCCCCAGGGCCGCCGGAAGAGAACAGCTCTCCGAAAAAGCGATGGCCCCCGCCAGCGCGGTGGGTGCCGAAAGCCTTGTCCCAGACCGGTTCCGGAAGTCCCGACGGCGAGTGCGGACTCAGCGACTCACGGCGGTCTCCCGCTCGATCCGCGACAGTTTCTCCGGATTGCGCACGATGTAGAGCCCGGTAATCAAACCGTCGTCGATGCGCACCGCCACGACATCGTCGATCTTCCCATCGATCCGAACGACCAGCGCAGGGCAACCATTGACCTGCACCGGCTCGATCGACACCTCGCCACTGAACTTGCGCAGCCCGATGGTCAGCAGGCGAGCCACCCGGCCGGCCCCCTGGACGGGTCGTAGGATGGCCTGCACGACCCCGCCACCGTCGCCCAGCAGGACGACATCCGGCGCGAGCATATCGAGTAGGCCCTGCAGATCACCGGTCTCGACCGCGCGCTGGAACGCGGCGAGCGCACCTCGGGATTCGGCCTGGGAAACGACTCCGCGAGGTCGACGCGCGGCGACGTGTCCGCGCGCACGGTGGGCGATCTGGCGAACCGCGGCCGGGGTCTTGTCGACCGCTTCGGCAATCTCGTCATAGCCCACGTCGAATACCTCGCGCAGTACGAAGACCGCGCGCTCGGTCGGGGTGAGTGTCTCCATCACCAGCAGCATGGCCATCGATACGCTGTCGGCCAGCTCGACATCCTCGGCCACATCGGGCGAGGTCAGCAACGGCTCGGGCAACCAGGGGCCGACGTAGGACTCTCTGCGGCGGCCGAGCGTGCGCAACCGGGTGAGCGACTGGCGGGTGGTGATCCGGACCAGATACGCGCGCCGGTCTCGCACCGTGTCGAGATCGACATCCACCCAGCGCAGCCACGTCTCCTGCAGCACGTCCTCCGCGTCGGCGGCCGAGCCGAGCATCTCGTAGGCGACGGTGAACAGCAGATTGCGGTGGGCGACGAACGTCTCGGTCGCGGAGTCCATGCGCTCGCTCATGGGTGCGCTCCAATCTGTTCCCTTTCGACTGTGTCACGCACCAGACACCGGTTCCCCCGGTTTTGTGACACCCGCGATCGGTGGCACACGTCACATGATCGGCGCTGTCACAGGGTTCGAGTCGGCGGTGTCTCATGTTCGTCCGAACGAAACACCACGAGGAGGACGACGTCATGGATGCCCGCTTCAACCTGATGAGCACCGAGGTCGGTGCCAAGTTCGCCAAGCGAATGGTCAATGTCAGCTCGGTAATCGACCAGTCGCCGCTGCCGAAGTCCACCCAGGAGCTGGTCAGTCTCCGCGCCAGCCAGATCAACGGCTGCGGTTTCTGCACAGATATGCACACCAAGGACGCCGCGGCCGCCGGAGAATCCGCGGTCCGCCTCAACCTGGTCGCGGCCTGGCGCGAAGCCACCGTATTCACCGAGGCCGAACGCGCCGCCCTGGCACTCACCGAGGAGGCCACCCGGCTCGCCGACGCCCACCACGGTGTCTCCGACGACACCTGGGCCCAGGTGCGCAAACACTACGACGACGACCAGATCGCCACACTGATCGCCCTGGTGGCCATGATCAACGCGGCCAACCGGATCAATGTCACCGTGCGCACCCCGGCGGGTTCCTACGAGCCCGGCATGTTCGCCAGTATGAAGAGCTGAACGGCAGCCGAATCCCGGTCCGGCCCAGAATTACTCGATTCGGGCCGGCCCGTGCGCTCCGTCTGTCGGGACGAGGCGGCCGCGATCGCCGGGCTGGTTGTGCACCCGGGCGAAGAGCATGATTGGGCGCTATGGCGACAAGTATCGGGGAATTGCTCCGGGAACATGAGGCCGCCGGCCGCTACCTCGACGTCGGCGGGGTGCGGACGTTCGTGCGAGACGAGGGCACGGGTCGCCCGGTAGTTCTGGTACACGGGGTTCCGGTGTCGAGCTATCTGTGGCGGCGAGTGCTCAATGAGCTGGCGGCACAGGGGCTGCGTGGGATCGCCCCCGACCTGCCGGGACTCGGACTGTCGGCGCGGCCGACGGATTTCGACTACACCTGGACCGGTCTGGGGCGGCATCTGGCCGCGACAGTCGACGCGTTGGGCCTGGAGCGGTTCCATCTGGTGGTGCACGATATCGGCGGCCCCATCGGATTCGAGGTCGCCGCGCGAATGCCGGAGCGGATCGCGTCGCTGACAGTTCTCGACACCATCGTGGACGCGCACACATTCCACAAACCATGGTCGATGGCGCCGTTCGCGATCCCGGGCCTGGATCGCCTCTGGTTGGCCGGCGGGCGCGGCCCGATATTCCGGATTCTGATGCGATGGATAGGACTCGCGCCCGGAACTGCGACCACCGCCGCCGAAATCGACCTCCACCGCATGCTATTGACACGCGTGGACGGCGGACGCGCATTCCTCCAGATCATGCACTCCTTCGAGACCACCCCGGAGAAGACCGCGCGATACCGCCAGGTGCTGGCCGCGAAAGAGTATCCGGTGCAGGTTGTCTGGGCCCGCGACGACCCGGTCCTCACCCTCGAAAGGCATGGTCGAATAGCCGCCGACGCCGCCGGGCTACCCGGTCCGGATGTCGTGCCGGGCAAGCATTTCTTTCCGGAGGACAGCGCACAGCAGACCGTGGAGCGCATTGCCGAGATCGTCACCCGCACTGGTGGTTCGGGGGCGTAGGGGTTCCGGGATCGGTCTCCGCGATATGCACCTTGACCAGCGCCAGAAAGACTGAAGTGTGTTCGGATTGAACGAATTTCAACCTTCGACACTCCGCTCCCAAAGCGGAATATATTTATGGTGACACGCAGGTCAGAGCCATAAAACGTGCCAGTTGTAGGCTGAATTGCAGGCTACAAACACAAAATCGAGTCGAGGTTTGCAGCCGGGTAGACCGCGGCCTATGAACCGGCGGGAGTAGCGCTTGTCCTCTTGGGGCAGTAGCGCAGCACGACAACGTCATCGAGCACAGTAGCGTCGACGAACTCCAGTCGGCGTCGTGAACCGCCTGGGAACTCCGCAGGGTTGACGAATCGTGGTGCCGCGCTCTGGCCAATGAGGAGCGGCGCGATTGCGTAGCGAAGCTCATCCGCTAGTCCGGCTTCCAGAAAGGCTGTGTGGATCTGTGTGCCGCCCTCGACGATCAGTTTCTGGACACCGCGCCCGCCGAGGTCGTCGAGCATCGTGCCCCAGAAGTCGGGGTCGGCGATCCCCACAACTTCAGCAACCGCGCTGAGGCCGTCGCCGATCTTCTCGGCTCCCTCGATGGTGGTGTACACCAGTGGTTTACCGCCCTCGATGTAGTGGTGGAACATCCGGGCTTCCGGGTCGATATCACCCGACCTGGTTACCGTCACCTTGAGCAGATTCGAGGCCTTTCCGGCCGCGACGCGCGCTCGACGTCGTTCCTCGCTGCGCAACCACAGCCGCGGATTGTCCCGGCGCACGGTCTCGGCCCCGATGAGGATGGCGTCGCATTCGGCACGCAGTTGGTCGACGCCGTCGAAATCCTGATCGTTCGAGAGGTACAGGCGTTCGGGGATGGTGTCATCGATGTAGCCGTCGAGGCTGACGGCGACGGAGAGAACTACATACGGTCGGGGCAACTCTCGGCCTCCCAGGTCGCGAAGGCATCGTGAAATTCGGCGACGCCTATCTGTGTGCTGGCAGCATCGATCATGCCTGACAGTCGCCGGACCGCGTACAGGATGCGCGCCGACCTTGTGCCGATGCCGATTTCGAGAGATTGCAGTCCGGCGGAGGCCGCTTGTTCAATATCGCCTGCGGCCATGTGAGCGACCGCGGTGCGGGCGAGATAGACACCCTTGTCACGCGGGTAGTCCGGTTGCATGTGGGCCATGGCGTCAGCGAACTGGGTTGTGGCACGCCGGTACTCACCGGTTTCGGCGTAGGTGTGCGCTTGGTAGGCGTCGATGTAGGAGTCGTCGAGGAACATGCCCCACTTTGGGTCGGGGTCAGCTCGTGCCACGATCTTGCGCGCGGCGTCGTAGGTCTGCGCGCTGCGATGGGAATGGCCAGCCAGCGCCAAAGCGTGGGCACGGAAGGTTAGCGCGGCCGCAGAGAACAGCGAATCGTCTGGCGCACTGCGCCGAGCGGCGTTGGCCAACTCCTCGGCCTCGTTCGCATCGCCCTGATCGCATGCCAATTGGCTCATGCGCACCAGCGACAATCCGATGTAGTAGTCGTCGGCGAGCTGGTGGGACCATTGCAGCGCTTTCGCTACCCAGTGCTCAGCGTTCACGAAGTCCCGCTGGTCTTGGTATTGCCATGCCGCAGTTTCGGCGAACATCGCGCGCATCCGAAGGATGCCTTGCGCGTCTCCCACCCCACCACGCTTGAGCTGTTCGAGCAGATTCAAGGCGCTGAGGACATGGGGCAAAGTCTGTGCGGAGCCGTAGACATTGTCGGATTCGATCAGCGACATGCGCAGCTTGTCGAAATGTCCGACATGGTCGATTGCAGCGTTGGCGTATATGCCTGCCAATGCCTTGTCCGCCAACGACGGTCCCGACACTCCGGACATCGCTGCGCCGACCGCTCCGGCACCGATTCCGAGCACGAAGTTTCGACGTGGCACCGCCACCAACGTGACCTCTCCTGTGAGTGTCCGAGCTGAGACGACGATGTAGTCGTCCGCCTCCGAATCCTTTGTTGGTCGCAGGGGTTGGAGCCCAAGGACGTCGACGCTCACGCTAGTCGGTCTCTGCAAGAGCGACCAGAAGCGTTGCGTTACCGCCGAATCCGCCGCGTCAAGCTTCTCATCCATTCGCGCGGCGTAATCGCTACTCAGACGAATATCGCCGAGTCGGCGCTCCCACTTCTTTACTGTGTCATGCGCGACGCCAACATACTCGGCGAATGCTTCTTGCTTCAGCCGAGTCGCTTCCCTGAAAGCCTTTGCTTCGACGCCCGTCCACCGCGCGCAAATGCTCATCGGTTCCCCTGTGCCCGTCGGTGCCTCGAGAGTACCCGCGCGGTACACGCTGGGTCACTTCTTTCGAAAGCCGCCCGGCAGAACAGTTGAGTAGGCACCCGACGTTAGGTCCACGCCCCTCATCCTGGCGTCGGGTGCACTCCAAAACCGTTCCAGGGAGCTGGAGACACCCGACATGGAAATCATCCTCGTAATCACCACGACAGCGCTAGTACTAGTTGCCGCCATAGCCACCCGCCACACACCGCACCGCCGCCAAGGACCGACCGTCGCCGAGATCCAGGCGCGGCTAGCAGCCGAGCAGCGCACCTTCGTCCCACTGCGGGGGTGGTGAGCGTGGACCTCGTAACCATTCCGGAAGAAGCTGACGCCGGGAACATCGAGGCAATGCTTAGCTGTCTCAATCCCGTTTGGGCACAGGTGAATCCACACCGCGCGTGGCAGGTGCACGCCGAGTGCGACCGCGAGAACTGCGTCACGAAATCGGTCGCATGGAACACCCTCGTCGAACAGGGCAAGGTCGTCCCGGACTCCGGACGAGTCCGATGAGCCGGGTCGCGCTCGGCCTGGTCCGCACCGCCTACAGCGACGACGTCGAACTCGACGTGAAAGCGGTCGACGTGTTCATTGGTGATCGGGGCTGGCGGTATCCGCCGTGTCGATGGCTCCGGCCCACTGTCTCGATACTGCTGATCGGCCCCAACGATTCCGCATACAGCCAACTTCTATTGGTGCACAACGATTCCGAGGCCATCGCGATCGTCGTTCCCACCATGACGCACTTGATCGGTATCGAGGCCATCGCGCAGTCGCGCGCCGACATCTACTCCCTCGACGGCCACCACCAGCCGCGCCGCCCCTATCGCGAACTTCTGGGACTCGACCCCTAACCGCAGCAACAACACCCGATCCACCGAGCCGCGCAACCCAACGCGTCCTCGGGCGATGACGTCCGCCCGGACACCGGGCCGGTCGAATAGATGAATAGCAACTCGATAGAAGGAAATACGATGCTACACAATATGATTCGCGTTCTCGCGTTCGTCGCGGCGGTGTTCTCGGGCATCATGCTCAGCACAGGACCCGCCGCCGCCGTCAGCCCTGCGGATTGCGAGAACACACCGAATGGTTGGGTGGACTTCACCCTGGACCCAGAGGATCAGAGCCAGGCTGTATGCATATGCAGGGATGACCCGATCTACAAAGATCTGCAGGTGTTCGGGCCACACCTCGCGACCGTCGCAGGGGCTCCGATGGCGATTACCTGCGTCGGCCTCGAAGTCAGCGCCTAGGCTCACGACATGAGCGAGCGCAGCGAGCATTTCGAATGCCGGGTGACGATCGACGGGGCCGCACCCTCGCTGGTGCCCCTACTCCGGGCGGCGGCGCGCATCGCCGCCGAGCACGGCCGCAACGTCCTCTCGGATGCCGACGTGTACGCGGCGCTGATCGCAAGCGATGACAAGTATGGATATCCGCCGCTCTGGTGGCCGCGCGTTGACAAACCGCGCATCACCCGTGACTGGAAGGGCAGCATCGGCAAGGATGCCGAAGGCAACATGCTCACATCCGAGCTGCAGGGCGAAACCGTGCCGCTGTCCTATCCGGAATTCAGGGACTACGTCACCGAGTGGGTACCTGGGCCGACACCCCCCGGCGTCGGCCCCGCGAGCGCGGCGTCGGTCACCTACGAGATCAGCGGGGCGATGGCCGACGAGTTCAAAGCGATGATCGAACGATCCTGACAACACGAATTCGCCCCGCTGAGCCTCGAACTGAGGACTCAGCGGGGCGAACTCTGTGCCATGACATTTCGTGCCATCCGGCCGGTTTCCGTTAACCCTGCGTGGTTGCCGGTCGATCCGTGATCGACGGTCCACTCACCTCTTTAGGGGGCTACCTTGTCCGATCCCAATCCACCCGCGGTTGATCCTGCCCAGAAGCGCCGCAAGTTGAACGCGTGGATTCTCGGCGTCGCTGTTCTGCTCGTGACCCTCGTCGCCGTGGTCGGTTGTGGAGACGACGAGGACTCAGCCGCCGCGCCGTCGACCACATCAGCGGCGGCGACACCGAACGAGCCCGCAACGACCGCGCCCTCGACGACGGGGGCGGTCGGCGGCCAGCCGTTCGGGCCCTCCGATCCGCGGTGCGAGGCAGCGGCACAGCCTGTGGTCGACTCCGTTGCGGTCGGACTCAGCAATGCCGGGTACGAGCTGCGCAACGGCACGGTGATCACGAGCGGCGGACTCACCTACTTCGGCGCCTCGATTTTCGGCACCGATGGGCAGATGGAAGAGCGTTCGGATGTGTGGGTTATCCAGGGCGGCACCGTATACGCATCCACAGGTGGCGCGCGGAATAACACGACGTTCCCGAAAGCGTCTGCGGCACCGCTGAATATCTCGCCTGGTGACGAGATCGTGCAGGCGGTCGATACCTGCGTCGTCAACCTCACCACAGGCGGGTAAATCACACACCGAAAACGACAAAGAGCGCCCCGGCGGTTGCCGGGGCGCTCTTGTGTTCGGGTCACAGATCGTATGCCTCGATCCAGTCGATTGCCGGTGACCGGTACTCGGCGCCGAGGAACGGGAATTCGACACTCCGCTCCCAAAGTGGAATAACTTCACGGTTCGACACAGGTCAGAGCAATAGAAAGATGCTAGTTGTAGGCCGAATTGCAGGCTGAGCCGGAATCGATCAGCTGCGAGCCGCGCCGTCAGGCCAGATGATCACGACAGGCACGCCCTTCTCACGTGCGAGGTCGACGACCGTGCCCGTGCCGCCCTTCTCGCTGGGCTGAGAATCCCACACGGCAACCAGCCGGTCGCACGTGCCGACCACTGCCTCGTTCGCGGCCTCGTAGGCATCCCTGCCCGCGTCGTCGAAGTCCATCACTCGCACTGTGTCGGCACGGGCGATCAGCTCATCGAACTTAGGCGCATGGTCAGGCTTGACCTTGCGCTCGCGGTAGTTCCGGGAGGGCAGAACGACTTCCAAGCGACCACCCGAATCCAGTACTGCTCGAGCGAACACCGAGTCGGCACCACGGGCGATGCAGCTGATGCCCACAACGTTCGCCGGGTCGCCATTCTCGGCGAGTACGCGACGAATCTCGTTGTAGACGAGCGGAACCGTGTCGGTAGTGATGTTCATGTGTCCGGTGACGCCGATACGAGTCATGGCCACTTCTATACCGGGGCGACGACCAAGGGGCGCACTCTGTCCCGGAATTCTGCGACGGCAGGGACGTCGGCCAGAGATTTGGTCCGGTTGTACATCTCAGCCAGTTTGACGCGGACACGGTCGGACGCAGTCCGTTCGACTGTGGTCAGGGCCAAGTGGCCGAGGCGGCAGGCTTCCTTGACTTCCCCCTCGATGATGCGGGCCTCGGCAATTCCAAGTTGGTCAAGCGCCGTGCTGCGGAGCCGGTTCGACTTGCGCAGTGCTATCGCCTGGCTGATGTGTTCGGCGGCCGGTCCAGCGAATTCAGGCTTTCGCTGGGCCATTTCGAGCAGGCGTCCACCGGTGGTTCCGGCGAATTCGGCGGCGTCGAAGTAGCCGATCCAGTGCGGTCCCTCGGCCGGTACGGTCACGGCGAGCGATTCGTATGCGCGATCGGACGGATAGATGACTGATGACTCGATAGAAGGAAACGCAATGTTACACACTATGATTCGCGTGCTCGTGTTCGTCGTATCGGTATTCGCGGCCGTGATGCTGAGTGCTGGCCCGGCCGGGGCGGTTACCCCGCGGCAGTGCGAGGACGATGGAGCACGCGTGGACGCCATACTCGACCCAGACGGCGAGTACAGAGCGTTCTGTACCTGCCGGGGCGGTACCGGTTTCTACAACGGGATGGAGGTGTTCGGGGCGCATGTCATGCGGGTAGGTCCGGCCGTGGTCCCGGTTCAGTGTGTCGGCCGCGGCTTGGGTGCATAGGCTCGCGTCATGACGAGCGAACATCATGAATGCAGGGTCACGGTCGACGGAGCCGCCCCCGCGCTGGTGCTGCTGCTCCGCGACGCTGCCCGCATAGCCACTGAGCACGGCCGCGAATGGGTGACCACACAAGATGTGTTCGCGGCACTGATCGCCGACGAGCAGGCCCCGCTGTGGTGGCCGCGGGTCGGCAAACCCCGCCTCACCGCCGACGAACCGGTCAACGTCGTACGCGCCGATCTCGAGGGCGACACAGTCCCACTGCCCTACAACGAATTCAGGTCACTCGTCGCCGAGTGGAACTCCGATTCCCCAACCATCGGAGAGCCCGCTACCCCAGCGACCGTGAGCTACGAGATCAGCGGACCGACCGCCGCCAAGTTGATCGCAGCAATCGAACAATCCTGAAAGCACGGGATCCGCCCCACCGGCTCGTCGATCGGAGACTTTGGTGGGGCGAGCCCTTCGCACATGCCGCTCGATCCGTGATCGACGGTCTACTCACCTCTTTCGGGGGCTACCTTGTCCGTCCGTGTACGGCGCTGGACGGCGAGCAGGGGTGTAGCGGATATCCAGCTCAGCGATGTAGGAAACGTTGTCGGAGAGACCGAGGAAGTGCTTCTTGTACATGGCAACCTCACGAGGGGAGGACCTGTACATGGCGGATCGAGATGTCTACGAAGTCGTGGTCCAGGTGGGCTCCCGCGAGTTCAATGGAAACTGGTGGGCCGCCGGACTCCTGATCGCGTTGTGCGTGGCTTTCGGCCTGATTCTGGCAGGTGTCCGGTGGGGCGAGACAGGCCGCACGAAGCTGACGTGCCTGATCGCTGCGGTACTCGTGGGGATTGCCCTGGTCCCGGTCGGCGCTGTGCTGCTCGACCGATCACACACCGATACCTGGGAGCACGATCAGCTCGGGACGCTCGCGCTACACGCCGATGTGCGGTTCCTGCCGAGTGCACAGTTACCGGATCATCTGCGGCCCTTCCAGGACATGGCGGTCGAGGTGGAGCGCGACGGCGAATCGGTGACCTGCTCGCTGAGCCGGTGGCGTCGGCATGCGGAGACTGGCACCTGGGTGACCGAATTGCCCCGCAGATCCGAGGAAGTCGACTGGGCCGTTCGGCTCCGTCTGGAATGCCCGGCCGCTCGAGGTCCGGCGACGTTTGGAAGAGACGCTCCTGGAAGGAGCGCTCGAGGCGGAAGCCAGCGGACTCAATGAGTTTCGATACCGACCGTTGGGCTGCAGTGGCTGGTAGAAGAAGAAAGATGGTCGGGGTGACAGGATTTGAACCTGCGACCCTCCGCTCCCAAAGCGGATGCGCTACCAAGCTGCGCTACACCCCGATACGACCCCGTAGGGGTTAGAGCGGGTGACGGGAATCGAACCCGCACCATCAGCTTGGAAGGCTGAGGTTCTACCATTGAACTACACCCGCATCGCCTACGACCTCGGTGTCTCCACCGTGTTGTCGTGTGCGCCTGAGACTGTACCGAACCTCACTCACAGAATGCCAATCAGGCTCGTCATGGGCCTGTGTCGGCATGTCGCGAAGCGACATCAGGCACAGTGCGACGCGACCATCGGGCACGGTACGGAGTGATCATCGGTCACAGTGCGACGCGAATGTCAGCGACAGCGCGAAGCGATCATCGGCCACCGTGTGGAGGCAACTGTCGGCCACTGCGCGCGAGCGCCGCGGGGACGAGCGAGGTTGCCCCATCGGAGCGACCGGGGCGGCGCGCGGGAGTGGTTGCGGGTCGGCGCGGAGTGTCCGCGGTTGCGGCGCGATAGCGGCTGCGGAGGCGATCCGAAGCTGTGCGGCGCATCACATCGGACGCGCGGATTTCGTCTGTAACACCAGGATGTATGTGAGCGATCACTAATCCGATCGCCATTCGCTAGGGATCGCGAACCCGTTCTAGAACTTGGGTTTTCGATGCCGGGTGGCTTGCTAGGATCCTTTTTGTCCGGACGGGGGTATCTGGAAAGGGGGCGGTGAGCATGCGCCGTATGTGGTGTGACCAACCGCGTAGCAGCAGTGAGCACGATCCGAAGAACGTGACCGGCCGGTACGGCGGCACGTACGGCAATCCAGACTGCGTCAGTGTCGATCGCAGCAGCGTCGGTTTCGATCGCAATAGCGTCAGCGCGGGGTGAGCGAACCGTGCCCATGCGACTCGATTCACGGACCGCCGCGATCGTCGCGGCCACCACCAAAGACTGGGTTCGAGCGGTCTACACGGGCAGTGGAACAGGTACTGTTCCGACCCTGCACCCCGACAGCTTGGCCCGGGTCTTCAACGACGTCATCGACGAACTCTTGGAGCTGGCCGCCTCCGAACCGTTTCCGGTCCTCGCCGCGCGCGCCATCGGCTCTCGCCTGGCCGCGGCACCGTTCGAGCGGACCCGCATGCTGGCCCCGGCCAGTCGGGCACTACTCGGGCTCACCCCCGGTGAGCCCGGATCGCTGCTCGCCACCCGCTGGGCCTTCGTCGCCAGCCAGGCCATCGACAGTTATGCCGAGGAGTTGCAGCAGCGTGCCCTCGCCCAGCAGGAACGCAATCTCACCGAGGCGGTCTCGGTGCGGGTGCAGGAGATCGCGGCGCTACAGCATCGGCTGCGGCACGAGGCCACCCACGACGCGCTGACCGACCTCGCAAATCGGTCGCTGCTGCAAGACCGGGTGCGGTTGATGGCCGCGGACCCGGCGCGCGGTGTGGGGCTGCTGCTCATCGATCTCGACGACTTCAAACAGATCAATGACGGATACGGGCACGCGGTCGGCGACGAGGTATTGGTCGCCATTGCCGAGCGGCTGCGCGGCACCTGCCCCCCGGACGCCGTGATCTGCCGGTACGGAGGCGACGAATTCGTAGTCGCGGTGCCCGCGCGGCGAAATTCGCTCGGCGAGTTGGCTATGCGCGTGTTGGCGGCGCTGTGCGAGCCGGTGCTGTCGGCCACCGGACCGGTACCGGTATCGGCGAGTGTGGGCACCGCCTTCTGCCCGCCGGGACGCGAATGCGATTTCTCCGATCTACTCCGCAGCGCGGACCGCGCAATGTACTCGGCGAAAACCGCGGGCAAGCGCCAGTTCGCGGTCTCAGAGGTCGACGCCGAGGAGCCTGAACCAGGCCCTCGGCGGGCGGGATATGCGGCGGTCGCCGGATAACGGTGCCCGCCAAGGCTTTCAGCTCGGCAGGATAGCTCCGTACGCGGCGGACACGGTGAAATGCGCTGTGCCCTACGCGCTCAGAAGACCTCGACCGATAGTTCGGAGTCGTCGCGGACCTCCGAGTGCGGGACCCATCTCACCTGCGGCAACGCCGAGGCAGCACGGCTGACGACAACCTCGAATATGAAACGTGATTACTTCACAAATGTTAGATTGGCTGCCACGGTCCGACTCGAGGAGATTTCTGTGAAGTCCATGCTTGCAGCGGCTTTCGTTGCCACTATGGCGGGAGTGGTGATTGCCGCACCGTCGGCTCAGGCAGCCCAGACCGCGATTCACACCGGCGCGCTGAAGAGCGAGCCGTGCCATGTCAACCAGACGTACCGGCTGCGGCTCTCACACTCCTCGCCAGGCGCAGACGGCCTCACGTTCACCGACAACGGAGTACAGATTCCGATCGACTGGCAGGACTACAACATGAGTTCGGTCGACTGGACACCCACCACGACGGGCCAGCACACATTGAGGCTGTCCGGCGACGGTACGAGCGGTGGAAATGCTTTGATCACATTCGGCAGCTCAGAGCTGGTAGATCTCGCTTCGGGCAGCGGCTTCTTCCAAGCACCCGCCGTGACGGTGCAGACGACGGTTGTGAATGCGTCCGATACCACCACCCCTTGTCTGCGATAGCCGCCAGACGAAGGAACCGGCCGGTGTAGTCACATCAGCCCGACGGTGAACCCTTCATCGCATACACCCCGGTAGCGCGGACCCGCGAACCTTCGCAGCGCCTCGTCGAGTTGCGGAACCAGGTCCTGAGAATCGGGGACGTCCCCGAACGGCAGCCGATATCCCCGCCGAACCCGATGGAGCTCCCACAGCCTCTCCATTTCCGGGTGCCGCAGCCGGAATTCGGGGTCTGCGGGAAACAGGTCCAGCCGCACCATGGCCGAGGCTACGAGCTTCCGCGGACTCCGATTCACAGTGCGCGACACCGAGATCGCCGCCAGCTCCGGCCAGGCGACCGCCCACGGACCGCCCCGGGGATCGCCCCACCGCACCCCGGTCTGATCGATTACCAGCGAACGGGGGCGGGTGATCACCTTCCAGAGCAACAGTGCGATCAGCGCGATCGACAGCAGCAGACCCCCGAGCACGACGGCGGCGATCGCCACACCGCGGCCACCGGATACCTGGCCGGTCAGCCCGGACATGACCGCGAGCAGTCCGAACCCGCCGGACACGAATATCGCGGCCGCCGCTTTGGTCTTGACTCCTCGAGCCAGGTCGATTACCACCGACGGTTTCCGATCATGCATACCGGCAGAGTATTCGCCGGAAACCGGTCTCGACAGCAGTCGCTACCGTGCTGGGGAAGAAGAACACCCGGCCACGTCAGCGAGGTCGGAGAGGTCGAACCAGAGGGCCTGCCACTCTTCGTGAGTGAGCTGCGCGCCCGGGCGGTAGGGCGAGATGTTGTGACGGAAAAGGACTTCCGCACGGTAGACATTGCCGACCCCGGTCGTTATTGATTCAGTTCACCCTTGCCGACCTGGGTTCGGTTAGGAGTCATATGGCAAGAGAACGAAGCTATCGAAGCCCCACAACGGGCGTAGCGTCCGAAAATGGCGCTGGTCGAGCGTCATGATTCGGTCGGTACGCTCTCGATCAGCGATAACCACATTCGAGGCATCCGTGATCCCGACGTAGTCCTGGCTATAACGGTCGAGGATGGTCAGAGCCGCAGCGTGATGGTTGGATGTCCACGCCGCCAGGTCATATGCGCCGCCGGCCACGTCGGAGGCGAAGTCGTGCGCCGCGCGGGACCCGAGCCGGGTATGGAGCATGCAATCCGCCTCGGCAACAACCATCGGCGAAACCACAAGTCGCTCATCGGCTTCAGCGATGATTTGCGCCAGTTGTTTGTGCTCGGCGTACGCCTCGTCGAACAAGGCGAGGATTGCGCTCGTGTCGACAATTATCGTCATCTAGGCCCCGAAGCCCTGACCGAGTTCCCGGTCGATCCCCTCGGCCGAGAGTGGACGCTGACTGCGGTAACCGCCGACAGTGGGTTTCGGACGCGCCCCCACCGTACTGAGCAGATGATCGAGCGCCTGCCCAAGGGTCATACCGTTCGACGTCGCAACCTCCAGCAATCGATCCCGGACAGCTTTGGGCACCTTGATAGTGGTCATATCGGACATACTTGCAGTATACCGGGATACTCACGGTAGCCGGCATAGCTCATCGCGAGAGAACCGCTTCGTACGCCGATCGCCCTTCAACTGTGCGCGCGAAGATGTTCACCAGCCCCCACCCGAAATTCTGCTCGAGCCACTCGATACAGGTCACGAGCCCACCAAGATCACCGTCGTAGTGGCCCTCCATCGCACGGGCAGGAGTGGCCATACGGGTCAGCTTCGGGAACAGCCCTGACTACCAGATATCGCCGCTGATAGGTCCGCATGTCGACAAGACCGTTCAATATGTCGAAAACATCGAACACCGGGCCCGGACCTGCCGGAACCATCTGTGGCATCTGCATTGCGCTCCCCCGACAACCCGCTCACCGCGACCCACCCGGCCGCTGCTATCCCACGTACCGTAGCCGCACGAATTCCTCAGGTCTGCTGACAGGTTGGGCACCAGAACAGGTTTCGGCCCTCCATGACCGAATGCAGGACCGGGGTGCGGCACAGTCGGCAGGGGTCGCCGGCGCGCCGGTACACGTAGGTGCGGGGGCGATCGGCAGCGTACGACGGTGCGCCGTGGTCGTGTTCACGCCGGACCACGACCATCACGCCACGGCGCACACCCACCTTCATGAGGTCGACGAGGTCGAACCAGAGGGCCTGCCACTCTTCGCGAGTGAGCTGCGCACCCGGGCGGTAGGGCGAGATGTTGTGGCGGAAAAGGACTTCCGCACGGTAGACGTTGCCGACTCCGGCGAGCACCTTCTGGTCCATCAGCAGTGCGCCGATCGGGCGCTGGGAGCGATGTATGCGGCGCCACGCTCGGTCCGGATCGGCATCACGGCGCAGTGGATCGGGGCCGAGGCGGTGTTCTAGGGCTGCGACTTCGGGCTCGACCAGGATTTCGCAGGCAGTGGGGCCGCGCAGGTCGGTGCCGTGGGCTTCGCCATTGCGGCCCGCGCCGATGAGCCGCATCCGAACCTCACCGACCGGATCGGCCATCGGTACCGGTGATTCGGTGAATTTTCCGTACAGGCCGAGGTGCACATGCACGACCAGGCCCGAATCGTAGTGGTGCAGTAGGTGTTTCCCCACTGCCTCGGCCTTCACCAGTACTCGACCGTCGACCAGCGCGGCCCCGTCGGCGAACCGGCCCTGCGGGCTCGACACCCGCACCACTCCCCCGGCGAACTGCTTGTGGTGCAGCTTCGCCAACCGATGCAGCGTATGGCCCTCGGGCACGGGTCCTCTCTCAGGGATTGCCGGACAACCGATTACGCGCCCCGGCCGATAATGCGGCAGGGGCGCGCCAGGTCGAGATCAGTTCGCGGGCAGTTCCGGGGCCACGCCGGTCTTCTCGTACTCCGCCAGAATGTCGATGCGGCGCTGGTGGCGCGGCTCGTCGGACCACGGGGTGCTGAGGAAGGCGTCGACCATGGCGAGTGCTTCCTCGGTGGAGTGCATACGGCCGCCGATGCCGATCAGCTGAGCGTTGTTGTGCTGACGGGCCAGCTGGGCGGTCTCCACGCTCCAGGCCAGGGCGCAACGCGCACCGGGGACCTTATTGGCGGCGATCTGCTCGCCATTGCCGCTACCACCGAAGACCAGGCCCAGGCTGCCCGGGTCGGCCACGGTGCGGCGGGCGGCCTCGATGCAGAAGGCCGGGTAGTCGTCGAGGGCGTCGTATTCGAGCGCACCGCAGTCGACGACATCGTGTCCGGCCGCCTGCAGGTGGTCCTTGACGTGGTTCTTCAGTTCGAAGCCGGCATGGTCGGCACCCAGGTATACGCGCATGGCTGCGATTCTGTCAGGCCGTCGCGAGTGGACTCGCCCGGGGATGACCGGTGGTGTGAGCCGGGATGTGAGCGACACCGAGCACGCTGGACGAGCTTGCCCGCCCCCCAACTGAATAGAGTGGCCGCCATGACGTCCGATGATCGATCGCAGCCACCGCCGGAACCGCCGGAGGTGCCGACGACCAGCAAATCGAGCGCACAGCCGGAGCAGCCGCCCGCGAATAACCCGAGCGAGCAACCTGGGCAGCCGAGCACGAGTCAGTCCGGTCTCCACCCCGAGCAGCCGAGTGCGAGCCAGCCCTGGCAGCAGGCCGCCGGATACCCGACCGGGCAGCTGTGGCAACAACCGACCGCGAGCTATCCCGCGGGCCCACCGACCGTCGGCTTTCCCAGCGGGCAGCCGAGCCGACCACAGGGCCAGCCGGTCGCGTGGAATCCGGCCACCGGTATGTCCGGATGGGATCCCAAGGTCGGTCCGCCCGGGTGGTCCGGGCAGTACGGCTACGCACCGCCGCAGGTCCCGCCGCATCAGCAGACCCGCGGCCTGTCGCCATTCGGTATGCCCGCGCGGCACAGCTGGGAGATCCCGCTGCTGGTGATCGTGGTGACAATGACCGCCTTCGCCTACATGCTCGCGATCCTGCTGACGGTCGTCGGCGAAATCAACCAGTTCGTACTGCTGCTCATGACGGCACCGATACTGCTGTGGGTCGGCCGTGGCATGAACTACGCGACCATGCGGGTCAATGGGGTGCGGATGTCGCCCACCCAGTTCCCCGAGGGCTATCGGATGGTGCAGGAAGCCGCGGCCCGATTCGGTATGGAGCGGGTGCCCGATGCCTACGTGGTGCTCGGCAACGGTGCGATCAACGCCTTCGCCTCCGGGCACGGTTTCCGCCGCTTCGTGGTCGTCTACAGCGATCTGTTCGAAATCGGCGGCGCGGCACGCGAACCCGATGGCCTGGCCTTCATTATCGGCCACGAGGTCGGGCATATCGCCGCCGGACACGTCTCCTACTGGCGGCAGGCGGGCATGTTCCTGGTGCCATTCCTGCCCATCCTCGGCAACTCCCTGATCCGCTCCCAGGAGTACACCGCCGACAACCACGGCTACTGCAACAGACACCTCGGCGCCCCCGCCGCCATGCAGACCCTCGCCGCGGGCAAGTACCTCAACACCCTGGTCGGTTTCGATGAAATGGCCGACCGCGCGCCCCAGGAAAAGGGGTTCTTCGTCTGGCTCGTCAATGCCATGTCCAGCCATCCGGTCCTGACCTGGCGCATGTGGGCGCTGCGCGACCGCAGCCGCCACGGAAAGATGTTCCTGCGCCCCGACCCGCCCCAGCGCCCCATCCCGATGGTCGGCGCACCAACCCCCGGCGGTTTCGGCGGACCACCCACCGGCGGCTACCCGGTCGCGCCGACGACCGGCGGCTATCCCACCCACCCGACCACCAGCGGCTATCAGGCTCCGCCACCGCAGAACCCCTACGGCCAGACACCCCAGTGAATCGACCCAACTCTCGGACTCTCAGGGGTTTCACCCCTGAAACCCCGCGAGATAGGACAATTTCTGGCGATCAGGGGTACTGGCCTGAAACCCCGCGAGCTCCCAGGGCTCACGGGGTTTCAGGGGCGGAGCCCCTGAGAGCCCCCGCGAGTTGGGTTCAGTCGAAGGCCGGGTCTTCGGTGCGGGTGCGCTTCAGTTCGAAGAAGTGGGGGTAGGAGGCCAGGGCTACGACTCCGTCCCAGAGCTTTCCGGCTTCTTCGCCGCGGGGGGTGCGGGAGAGGACGGGGCCGAAGAAGGCTGTGCCGTTGACGTGGATGGTGGGGGTGCCGACATCCTTGCCGACCTTGTCCATACCCGCGTGGTGGCTGGCGCGCAGGGCCTCGTCGTAGTCGGTGCTGGTGGCGGCCGCGGCGAGTTCGGCGGGGAGGCCGACCTCGGCGAGCGCGTCGACGATGACGGCGTCGAGGAATTCGGTGGTGGACTCCCGCTCGTATTCGGTGCGACGGTCGTGGATGCGGGTGCCCATGGCGGTGTAGAGGGGGGCGAGCACCTTGTCGCCGTGCTGCTGAGCGGCGGCGATGGCGACGCGCACGGGGCCCCAACCGCTGGCCATGAGGTCCCGGTACTGCTCGGGGAGGTCCTCGTGGTCCTCATTGAGGACCGACAGGCTCATGACATGGAAGCGGGCTTCGATATCGCGGACCTGCTCGACCTCCAGAATCCAGCGGGAGGTAATCCAGCACCAGGGGCAGAGCGGATCGAACCAGAAGTCGGCGGTGTCCTTCTTGCTCACGAGTGTTCCTTTCAGGGTGGGGCACGGACCGATGCGGGACCGTCCTGCCAAGGGCAACAATTCGCGATTGTGCCGATATTTCCTCCGATGCCACGCCGACGCGAGCTAGGGTCGTGAGAGCGGCCTGGTCATCGGCAGCGGCAATATCCGCGTCCAGGAAGGTGTCGGCAGTGACCACAGCATCCAGGTTCATAATCGCAGGTGGCGGGCTTGCGGCGGCTAAGCTCGCGGAAGCCCTGCGGAGCAATGACTTCGACGGCCATGTGACGTTGATCAGCGCCGAAGAGAAGTTGCCGTACGAGCGGCCACCGCTGTCGAAGGAACATCTACTGGGTAAGAAGTCACTCACCGACTTCACGGTGGATCCGGCGCAGTGGTATCGCGACCATAATATCGAAGTCCTGCTCGGCACGACCGTCACCTCCATCGACCGGACCACCAAAACCGTTGCGCTGCCGGATGGTACGACGCTGTCCTACGACAAATTGGCCCTGGCCACCGGATCTCGGCCGCGCCGACTACCGGTACCGGGTTCCGATGCCGAAGGCGTGTACACCCTCCGCTACATCGAGGACTCCGACGCGCTGCTCGCCATGTTCGGTTCGGCGCGCCGCCTGGTGGTGATCGGTGGCGGCTGGATCGGCTTGGAGGTGACCGCCGCCGCCCGCGCCGCCGGAGTGGAAGTCGTTGTGCTGGAGGCGGAATCGGTGCCCTTGAAGTCGGCACTGGGACCGGAGATGGGTGCGGTCTTCGCCGACCTGCATCGCGAGCACGGCGTGGACCTGCGGTGCGAGGTGCGGGTCGCGGAAATTCTCGTCGCCGACGGCAGTGCCACCGGGGTCCGGCTGGACGACGATACCCGGATCGACGCCGATGCGGTGCTGGTGGCCGTGGGCGCGCGGCCCAATATCGAATTGGCCGCCGACGCCGGACTCGCCACCGAGGGCGGGGTTCTGGTGGATGAGAGCCTGGCCACCAGCGATCCGGATATCGTCGCGGTCGGCGATATCGCCGATCAGCTGCATCCGGTGATCGAGCGACGAATTCGCGTGGAGCACTGGGCGAATGCGTTGAATCAGCCGGAGGTGGCGGCCAAGACCATGCTGGGTAAACCGGCCGTCTACGACCGGCTGCCCTACTTCTTTACCGATCAGTACGACCTGGGCATGGAGTACACGGGCGCTGTGTCGCCGCGCCAGGACACGCGGGTGGTGGTGCGCGGCGATCTGGGCAAGCGGGAGTTCGTCGCCTTCTGGCTCGACAGCGGCAATCGGGTACTGGCCGGCATGAATGTCAATGTCTGGGATGTCACCGACCGGATCAAGCAGCTCATCCTGAGCGGAGCAGCGGTCGATCCCGACCAGCTGGCCGATCCCGCGGCTCCGCTCTGACCGCAGGGGCACCCGGGATTCGAATCATGAAGTACATGCTGATCAAGACCTACAGCCCCACCGCCTACGGCGACACCCCCATCGGCGAGTGGAGTGCGGAAGATATCCAGGCGCACATCGATTTTCAGCGCGCCCTGGGCGAGGAACTCACCGCGGCGGGCGAATTGGTCGACGCCCGGGGCCTGGCAGGACCCGAACAGGCGCACGTCGTCTGCTCCGACGGTCGCTCCGCCCCCATGGTCACCGACGGCCCGTTCCCCGCAACCAAGGAGTTCCTGGCGGGTTTCTACATTATCGACGTCGAGAGCCTGGACCGAGCGCTGGAGATCGCCGCCCAGGCTTCGGCCGCACCCGGCCCCGGCGGAAAACCGCTCGGCGAGTACATCGAGGTGCGCGCGATCATGAGCGCCCCCGCCGCCGACCAGTGATGCGGACGGAACTCATGCCGCGGCACGAAAAGCGGTGGGGCTCATGCCTCGATAGCGTTTGAAGGCGGCGCTGAAGCCGAAGGGGTCGGCATAGCCGACGGCCTTGGCGACCTGCGCGACGCTGAGTTCGGAGTCGGCCAGGAGGTCTTCGGCCTCGTCCATACGGTATTCGGTGAGGTAGCCCAGGGGTGGGCGGCCCATGAGTTCGGCGAAGCGCTTGGCGAACAGGGCTCGCGATACTCCCGCTTCGGCGGCGAGGGAGGCCACGGTCCAGCTCCGGGAGGGGCTGCCGTGGATGGCTTGCAGCGCGGGGGCGACTACGGGATCGGCGAGGCCGCGGTACCAGGTCGGAGCACTGGAACCCGCGCTGGCGAACCAGGTGCGCAGGGTGCAGACCAGCGCCCAGTCGAGGAGCCGGTCCATGAGCGCCTGCGAACCGGCGAGGTGGGAGGCGCAGTCGACGGCCGCCTTCTCCAGCCAATCGCAGGTGTCGATGTCCTCGTGAATAACGAGTACCGGGGGCAGGGCGCGCAGCAGGCGATCGTGGCGACGGCCCGAGGCTTGGTACGCGCCGACAATGAGGGCGGTGGCGTCGGTGGACTCAGCGCCCCAATGGATTCCGGATATCTCCTCGGCCTCGCACTCGGGATCGGTTGCGAAACAGGCGATTTCGTATTCGATATGCGGACGGTCCAGCGAATCGGAGCGGTCGGCCAGGTGAAAGGGTTCCGGGCCGCGCACGATCGCGGTATCACCCCGCGCGACAACCATTTCGGTGCCGTCGGACAGCACCAGCGTGCCACCACCGCGCAGCACCGTGACCATGGTCAGTGGCGCGCGATCGGCGAAGCGAATAGTCCACGGCGCTTTCAACACGGCATGACTGACCGCCGAGCCCTCGGCGCGGATGCCATTCAGAAGCGAACTCACCGGATCCATACCCGATATCGTAGACGAACTCCTATCCATCGAAGCGTTTCACCCATGGATCGTCTACACATTCACCGGTGTACTGGACATATCGCCAACAGCCACCAGCACTGGTCAGGAGAATTCCTTGCACAACGGTAGTGAAACCACCGGTCGGACCGCCCTCGTCGTCATCGCCCATCACCGCTCCGATTCGCTCACCGCGCATACCGCCCGCCGCGCCACCGCGCAGCTGGAAGCGGCCGGATACCGCATCGACCTGCTCGATCTCCAGGCCGAGGGCTTCGATCCACGCATGACGGTGGAAGACCAACCGGAATGGGGAAACCGCGACAAGCCCTACTCCGCCGAGACGCAGGAGCACATGCGACGCATCCTCGCCGCCGATGTGGTCGTCACGGTGTTCCCCGTCTACTGGATGAGCGTCCCCGCCATCCTCAAGGGCTGGATCGACCGCGTGTGGAACTACGGCTTCGCCTACGGCCGCAGCAAGCCCCGTCTCGCCGGAAAGCGCATCCTCTGGCTGGGTCTCGGCGGCATCGCGGCCGACGACGCGGCCCTCCCCGATATGCAGGCCACCCTCGAAGCCCAACTCAACACCGGTCTCGCATACTACAGCGGCTTCGCCCACTCCTCGGTCGGTCTGCTTCCCAACGCCGAAGAACGGCGCCAGCGCCTCGACCCCGCAGGCAACTTCTACCTCGACGAGGCCGCAGCGGGTGCTCAACGCACCGCCCAGTACGCCGAATTCGACCGCCGCGCAGCCGAATTCGTGGAAGAGTTCCTCGCCGCCGACCGGGTGGCAGCCTGAACCACACCCGCCGGGCGGACATCCCAGATGGACAAGCGATCACCAGGAACTGATGGCGGCATCGGCCGAGTAACCTCCGCCACCAGTTCCCGGTCACCGCTACTCCGCGAAGGCCCCAGCGCGAGGCAGGGTCGAAACTGCCACGGCCCCCTCGGCGACGGCCCGGCGCGCCGCAAGACCGAAACCGCCACGCCCCCTCTCCGCCACAGCCCCGCGCGCCACAAGACCGACACGCTGCGGACGCTCGATGCCGGTTCAAAGGCGTCGCGAGCTTCGAGTGGTCGCGCCTGCGGCAAGATCCCTGACGGTTCGAGGGCGAAGCCCTTGGTCGCCCGCAGCAAGGCCTCTCGGGGGTTCGAGGGCAAAGCCCCTTGGTCGCGCCCGCGGCAAGGTCCCTGGGGTTCGGGGGCGAAGCCCCTGAGAGCCCCCGAGAGTTGGGTTACCCCCAGGATTCGCCGGTGATGAGTTCGTAGGCCTGGGCGTACTTCTCGCGAGTCACCTCGACGATATCGGCGGGGATTTCCGGGCCGGGGTATTCCTTGTTCCAGCCGGTGGAGGTGGACCAGTCGCGGACGTACTGCTTGTCGAAGGAGGGTTGGGGGCGGCCCGGGGCGTAGTCGGCGGCGGGCCAGAAGCGGGAGGAGTCCGGTGTGAGGACTTCGTCGCCGAGGGTGAGGATATCGCCGTCCCAGCCGAATTCGATCTTGGTGTCGGCGATGATCACGCCGCGGGCGGCGGCATGCTCGGCCCCGCGCGAGTACACCGAGAGGGTGAGCTCGCGCAGTTTCTCGGCGATCTCCCTGCCCTCCTGATTCACCACATCGTCGAAGGTGATGGATTCGTCGTGCCCGACATCGGCCTTGGTGGTGGGGGTGAAGATGGGTTCGGGCAGCTTGTCGCCGTCGACCAGGCCCTCGGGCAGCGGTACGCCGGAGACGGTCCCGGTGCGGCGGTATTCGGCCAGTCCGGAGCCGGTCAGGTAGCCGCGCGCGATGCACTCGACCTTCACCATCTTCAGCGGCTTCACCCGTACCCCGCGCCCGGCGAATTCCGCCGGGACATCGGTGGTGGACAAGATGTGGTTGGGCACATTGTCGAAAAGCTGGAACCACCAGTTCGACAGCTGCGTGAGCATCGCGCCCTTTTCGGGGATGGCAGTGGGCAACACCACGTCGTAGACCGAAACCCGATCGGACGCGACCAGGATCAGCGAATCGCCGTCCTCGTAGAGATCGCGCACCTTACCGGCGTGGATGTGCTTCACGAACTCCTCCTCGTACTGGGTGGGAAATGTGCGCCAAGAACCCGTCGGATGTCCAGGTGGGCCGCCCAACACCCTACCGAGGTGGCATTCTGGGCAACGGCACAGTCCTGGCGAACGACGAAGGAGTCCCCTTGTCCGCACCGAATCTCACCCGGGAACAGGCGATCGAACGCGCCGCGACGATCCGGGTGGAGAATTATCGCGTCGAACTCGACCTGACGGGGCAGCCCACCGGTTCCGACGCGGCCGTCAGCGAGAGGTTCTTCTCGCGATCGACGGTGACCTTCACTGCCACGCCGGGCGCGCAGACGTTTGTCGATATCGTCGCCGCCGGGGTGCGGTCGGCGGTGCTCAACGGCACCGCCGTGGATGTGAGCGATTACGACGAATCCAAGGGTCTGACGCTGACCGGCCTGGCCGAACGCAACGAGCTCATTGTCGAGGCCGATTGCGAGTACTCGCACACCGGCGAGGGCCTGCACCGTTTCGTCGATCCCACCGACGACAAGGTCTACCTGTACTCGCAGTTCGAAACCGCCGATGCCAAGCGAATGTTCGCCTGCTTCGACCAGCCCGACCTCAAGGCCACCTACGATATGGTCGTCACCGCGCCGCAGGATTGGGAGGTCATCTCCAATGGCGCGATCACCGATACCCACCGGGTCGGCACGGTGCTGCGGCACACCTTCGCGACGACCCCGCGTATGAGCACCTACCTGGTGGCGCTGATCGCCGGTCCGTACGCCAAGTGGACCGACACCTACAGCGATAGGCACGGCTCGATTCCACTGGGCATCTACTGCCGCGCCTCGCTGGCCGAATTCATGGACGCCGAACGGCTTTTCACCGAGACCAAGCAGGGTTTCGGCTTCTACCACGAGAACTTCGGGGTGCCGTACGCGTTCGGCAAGTACGACCAGCTGTTCGTGCCGGAATTCAATGCCGGTGCCATGGAGAACGCGGGCGCGGTCACCTTCCTCGAGGATTATGTGTTCCGCTCCAAGGTGACCCGTGCCTCCTATGAGCGCCGCTGCGAGACCGTACTGCACGAGATGGCGCATATGTGGTTCGGCGATCTGGTCACCATGCGGTGGTGGGACGATCTGTGGTTGAACGAGTCGTTCGCCACCTTCGCCTCGGTCATGTGCCAGGCCGATGCCACCGAATACACCAGTGCCTGGACCACTTTCGCGAATGTGGAGAAGTCCTGGGCGTACCGGCAGGACCAGCTGCCGTCCACCCACCCGATCGCCGCCGATATCCCGGACCTGCATGCCGTCGAGGTGAACTTCGACGGAATCACCTACGCCAAGGGCGCTTCGGTGCTCAAGCAGCTGGTGGCGTACGTGGGCCGGGAACCGTTCCTGGCGGGTCTGCGCGACTACTTCGCCGAACACGCGTACGGCAACGCCACTTTCGATGACCTGGTGGGTGCGCTGGAGAAGGCTTCCGGTCGCGACCTGTCCGATTGGGGCGCGCAGTGGCTCAAGACCACCGGCCTCAATATCCTGCGACCGGAATTCGAGGTCGCCGACGGCAAATTCACCTCGTTCACGGTTGTCCAGGAGGGCGCGACGCCAGGTGCGGGTGAGCGGCGTATGCACCGCATCGCCGTCGGCGTCTACGACGAGCAGGATGGAAAGCTGGTGCGCACCAAGCGCATCGAACTCGATCTCGACCCGGCCGAGCGCACCGACGTGGCGGAGCTGATCGGAGTGGAGCGCGGCAAGCTGGTGCTGGTCAATGACGACGACCTCACCTACTGCTCACTGCGCCTGGATCCGGAATCCCTTGCCACGGTGACCGATCGCATTGCCGATATCGCTGAATCGCTCCCCCGCACCCTGTGCTGGTCGGCGGCCTGGGAAATGACCCGGCAGGCCGAGATGAGGGCCCGCGACTTCGTGGCCCTGGTGCAGCGCGGTATCGGCACCGAAGCCGAAATCGGGGTGGTGCAGCGACTTCTCATGCAGGCGCACACCGCACTCGGCAGCTACGCCGACCCGACGTGGGCGGCCGAAGCCGGTTGGCCCGTATTCGCCGACCGCCTGCTGGAACTCGCCCGCGAGGCCGAGCCGGGCTCGGACTACCAGCTGGCCTTTGTCAATGCCCTCACCGGCGCGCTGCTCTCGGCCCGCCACACCGAGGTGCTGCGCGAGGTCCTCGACGGCGACCCGGCCACCGTCGGCCTGTCCGGCCTCACGGTCGATACCGACCTGCGCTGGCGACTCATCCAGGCTTTGGCGGCCGCCGGTGAAATCGACGCCGACGGCCTCGAATCCCCGGTCATCGACGCCGAATTGGACCGCGACCCCACCGCCGCGGGCCGTCGCCAGGCCGCCGCTGCCGCCACCGCCCGCCCCCAGGCTCCCGTCAAGGAATCGGCCTGGGACAAGGTGATGAGCGACGATTCGCTCCCCAATATCACCGCCCGCGCCATTGTCGGCGGCTTCGCCCCCGTCGGTCAGGGCGCCCTGCTGTCCTCCTATGTGGAACGCTACTTCGCCGAAATCGGCCCAGTCTGGGACCGCCGCTCCAGCGAAGTGGCCCAGACCGTAGTGATCGGCCTCTACCCGCACTGGGAAATCTCCAACGAGGCCGTCGCCGCGGCCGACAAGTTCCTCAGCGGCGACCACCCGCCCGCCCTGCGCCGCCTGGTGGTCGAGGGCAAGGCGGGTATCGAGCGCTCGCTGCGCGCCCGCGCCTTCGACGCGCAGTAGCACCGAGCGGCGCGCACCGCCCCCGCGCCTGAAAACCGCTGAAGCGGCCTGGATTCCACATCCAGGCCGCTTCTCGGCTATTCGAACCCGTTGCCCCGGCGTGCTTCCGGCCGGGATCCACACTTCCCTGAGCAGTAGTGATTCCGGACAAGAGCCCGCCGGAATGACGAGGGCCTGCCCCGGCAGAGCGCGTTGCACCGCACCGATTGTTCGAGTCGGCCCGGGCCGACGGATTCGGAACTCTCAGTGCTGGTGGTGGCGCACCACCGGCCAGTCGATATCGGTATCGACGGCCTTGTTCAGGTAATTGGTGAACACATTCAGCGCGACACCGGCGATGGTCTCGACAATCTCGCCATCGGTCAGACCCGCCGCGCGGGCGGCCTTCAGATCGGACTCCTCGACACCGCCCCGGGCGCGGACCACCGCGGTGGCGAAGGTCAGTACGGCCTCGGCCTTCGGGTCCGAGGACCGGCCGTGGCGGTTGGCCTCGATCTCGTCGGCATCGAGCTTGGCGATATTGGCGCCGATGTAGGAGTGCGCGGAAAGGCAGTAGTCGCAACCGTTTTCCTCGGCCACCACCAGTGCGATGCGCTCCCGGGTGGGAGCCGACAGCGCGCCGCCGGCCAGGGCGCCGGAGAACCCGAGGTAGGCCTCGAGTACGGCCGGGCTGTTCACCATGGCCTTGGTCATGTTCGGGGTGACACCCAGGGCCTTCTGTACCCCGGCGAGCAGGTCGGCGGCCTTGCCGGTGGCGGTGTCGGGCTGGATCAGGGGCAGACGGGACATGATGAAACCTCTTCTTGTAGTGAATGTTTGGAGCGCGAGCGCCCAATGCCGATCCGTTCTAACCGGCCATCGATCTATAGAAGGTTAGAGACTTCTGGATCATTCCCGATCCGCGAAATTTTTTTTCGCGATCGCGAACGGTCGGAGAAACCCGACGTCACAGCGCTGCTGTGAGCAGATCTGCTCACAGCAGCGCGGCGAGATTTTCCGGGTGCCGCTCAGGCAGCGTGGTCGTATGGCACACGATGACAAGACGCCGATGTTCAACTGGCGCACCCGCGAACAACTCTTCAGTAGAAGGGTTCTGGTGCTCGACGGGGCACTCGACGACGACAATGGGACGCTGCTGATGACACAGATGCTGCAACTCGCGGCCGAGGACGCGGAGGCGGGGATCTCGCTGTGGATCCACTCCCCCGGCGGCTCGGTTCCGGCCATGCTCGCCATTCGCGATGTCATGCGCCTGGTGCCGTGCGAGGTGTCGACGCTCGCACTCGGATTGGCCTGCAGCGCAGGACAGTTCCTGCTGTCGGCGGGCAGCCGTGGCCGCCGGTACGCCCTGCCGCACGCGCGGATTCTCATGCATCAGGGCTCGGCTGGAATCGGCGGCAGTGCGGTGGAGGTCGAGGTGCAGGCCGACGATCTGCGGCACACCGTACAGACCGTGCTCGGGCTCATTTCCGAGGACACCGGGCAGCCGTACGACCAGATCTTCGACGACTCCCTGCACGACCGCTGGTTCACCGCCGAACAGGCGCGTGAGTACGGCTTCATCGACGGCATCGTCGACTCGTTCTGGCAGGTCGTTCCGCAGCGACAGAAGGTGGGAATCTCATGACCAGCTACACGATTCCGAATGTCATCGCCCAGCATCCGCACGGTGAGCGCATCATGGATGTCTACTCGCATCTGCTCACCGAGCGCATTGTCTACCTCGGCACCCCCATCGATTCCGGTGTGGCCAATGCCCTCATCGCCCAGCTGCTGCACCTGGACGCCGACAGCGCCGGCCAGGAGATCAACCTCTACATCAATTGCGAGGGCGGCGATCTGACCGCCATGCTCGCCATCTACGACACCATGCAGCACCTGCAGTCGCCCGTCGCCACCACCTGTGTCGGCCAGGCCATCGCGGTCGGCGCGGTCCTACTGGCAGGCGGCGCGTCGGGCCGACGCTCCGTGCTCCCGCACGCCCGCATGGTCCTGCACCAGCCCGCCGCCCAGGGCCGGGGCACCATCCCCGACCTCATCCTGCAGGCCGACGAACTGGTCCGCATGCGCGCCGAAATCGAATCCATCCTGTCCAAACACACCGGCCAATCCGTGGAAACCCTCCGCCACGACACCGACCGCGACCGCGTCTTCACTGCCCGGGCGGCCATCGACTACGGCATTGTCGACCGCGTCCTGGAAGCGCGACCCGTCTGATCGAGCCGGCCCGCCGCACTCCGGGGTGGTTTCGGCCACGGTCCACACCGCGCGGCACCTACGCCGGGGGAACGGGCACCGGCGAAACCACACCGGAATGGCGGTATCGGCGGCCCGCCACTACGTCGAGGGTACGAGCACGGTCACATCGTCATCCGGCACGCTTTTGGCCGGGATCCATCCACTTCGCGGCGACGGCTCCAGGTGGATTCCGGCCAAAGCACGCCGGAATGACGGATGAGTACGCCCGAGGCCAATGACGGACGTGAGTACGCCGCAGCCAATGGCGGACGTGAGTACGCCGCGCCCCTTTGGCGGACACCGCACTGGGCCGCGAGAAGCAAGACTTGGCTATCGAGTGCCTCGCGCAGGTCTGTGGCGGCTAGGCCGCGAGGAGCAGGCCCGGGTACGGGTTGCTCGCCTGCGGGGCGACCGCGCGCGTGAAACCGGCGGGCCGGTGGCGGACCAGATCATCGGCGACCTGCTGGATGAGTCCGCCGAGCGAGGTACCGAGAGCTCCCGCCATCGCGGCGATCATCTCGCTGGACGGCTCCTTGCGGCCACGCTCGACCTCGGAGAGGTACTGCGGGGAAACCCCGGCTCGCCCAGCGGTTTCGACCAGGGTCTCGCGCTGTTCCTGTCGCAGCTCGCGCAGGCGTTGGCCGAGCGCCTCACGCCAGAGGGGTTCGCGCACAAGCTGTGGCCGGCGTCCGCGCGAAGCCGGTGGCTGCCGGTCACCCGGAGTCAGCGGCCGCGGTTCGCGCGCAACTGGTGGCTGCCGGTCACCCGGGAGCACCGGCCGCAGTTCGCGCGGAGCCGATGGCACCAGGTCCGGTGCGGACTGTCGCTCGGATCGCCGCGACCGGCCATCGCGGCCGCCGGGGATCGCGCGCAGTCGGGGTAGGTCGGCTTGCGAAATCTCGGCGCTCGGATGCTCGCTCATAATCGGAGCGTACGACCGGACCGCCTTACCGTGCCCACTCATCTGCTCTCGGCGAACAGCGACGCCGGATTTGGGCGTCGTCATCTGCGTCGACATGATCGATCCCGGACCGGCGCACGCCACGGTCGCGGGCGCGGACCGGACGCCGCGCGGTGGCGGGTCCGGCGGAGCACGCGGCGGGCGCGGACGAGTACCGGCAGCCCGAGAAACGTCGCGCCCTGCGGTCCCCGCACCGGCTGTGAATTCGAAGGCGCTGCGGACCCGAAAGGGGGCGCCGAGTACTCCCGGCGCCGCGGCGGACGCGGCGCCGGTGGAAACTACACGCGGCCGATAGCGGCGGCCATCACGCGGATGGCGGAGACCAGGCCGTCGATGAGGTCGCCCTGCCGGAACGAGCTCAGCGCGGCGGTGGCGCCCAGCTGGCAGACCCGGTCGTTGGCGCGGTCGGCGACAGCGCGCCCGGAGCGCACCTCGACGGAGTTGGTATTCGGGTCGACGGCGATGAGCACCGAACGCACGGCCTCGGGCGTGCTCGGGAAGAGCTCGTCGGCACCGGCGGCGGAATCGGCACCGAGGTCACCGATGAAGATATTGAATCGCACCTTGGTGCTGCGCGTCGCATCAGTGAGGGCGTTATCCATCAGCAGCCGCTCGTGATCGCTGAACGGCACCTCCTGGAATACGGCACCGGCCTCATGCACGCCGGAGACGCGTCCGCTCACGGTCACCGCATAGCCGTGCGGTAGATCGGCCTCGTTCACCGCAGGCCAATTAGAACTTGCCACTTGCCCGGCCTCCGATCAGGTCCGCCTCGGCGGATTCGATTGCCGCATGGTTGCCATGCGCCTCAGCAATATCGTGGTGACCACTGCCGGTCACCTCGTCGGTCGCGCTCCACAGCACCGGCGGCTGGGTCCACTTGTCACCGAGCGCGAAGTGCTTCGGCTTCTGGCCGGGAAGCGGCTTGCTGAGGAACGACAAACCAGCGATCACCAGATAGATCGCCAACGGGATGCCGACGTAGATCAGCACTGTCTGGAGAATGCTCACGGATCAACGGTAGTCGATGCTCGAAGCGTCACCGCCGACCGGTGAGCCTGTACGCGGACGTGTCGTCGCGCAACCGGTTACACCAGCCATACAGTCGAATTTGCTGGAAGTTTTCTGGCAGAAATCGGAGCGCTCGCCAGCAACACCTCCCCAGCGGGCAGGGTGATCGGTGCGTCCGTGCCATTGAGCACACACACCAGGCCGCCATCGCGCCGGAAAGCCAGACAGCCCGGCGGACTGCCGTACCATTCCAGCCCCGGACCAGCGAATTCCGGGCGCCCGGCCCGTAATTCGATCGCCATTCGATACAGCGACAGCATGGAGTCGAGCCGCTCCAGTTGACTCTCCACCGTCAACCCGGCCCAACGCGGCGGCAACGGTAGCCACGGCCGACCGGTACTGAACCCGAAGGGCGGTGCGGTGTCCTCCCACGGCAGCGGTACCCGGCAACCATCGCGTCCCCGAACGGTGTGACCGGAACGTTCCCAGGCCGGGTCCCGCAGCACCGCCTCGGGTAGATCATCGACATTCGGCAGACCCAGTTCCGCGCCGTTGTAGACGAATACCGCGCCCGGCAAGGCCAATTCGAACATCATCATGGCCCGCGCCCGAGCCTGCCCGAGCCCGCCGCCGCCGTAGCGCGTCACCTCGCGCTCGATATCGTGATTGGACAGTGTCCAGGTGGGCGTCGCCTCGACCCCGACCACCGCGGCGAGGGAATTATCCACTGCGGCTCGGATCTCGTCCGCCGCGAAGGGCGTCTCGGCCAGGCGGAAATTGAAGGCCAGATGTAGTTCGTCCGGGCGGACGTACTCGCCGAAGCGGATGTTGTCGTTCACCCATACCTCGCCGATGGATACCGCGTGCGGATACTCGTCCATCACCTTGCGCAAGCGACGGTGGATCTCGTGGACGGCCGGATTATTGAAGCGCGGATCGCTGTCGTCGTGCACCAGCATGCGGGTGTCGACATTCGACATATCAGGCAGGCCTTCGGGTTTGGCCATGCCGTGCGCGACATCGATACGAAAACCGTCGACCCCGCGATCCAGCCAGAACCGCATGGTCTGCTCGAAGTCCGCGGCGACCTCCGGGTTCTCCCAGTTCAGATCCGGCTGCTCGGGAGCGAAAATATGCAGAAACCATTGACCCGGCCGACCATTGGCTTCGATCACCCGGGTCCATGCCGGACCGCCGAAGACACTCGGCCAATTATTCGGTGGCACAGCACCATCCGGCCCACGGCCGTCGCGGAAGATGTATCGGTTCCGCTCCGGGCTCCCCGGCCCGGCGGCCAGCGCCGCCCGGAACCACGCGTGCTGATCGCTGGTGTGATTGGGCACCAGGTCCATGGTGACCCGCATGCTCCGCAGGTGCGCCTCCTCGATTACCGCGTCCAGCGCTGCCAGACCACCGAACAGCGGATCGATATCGCGCGGATCGGCCACGTCGTAACCACCGTCGGCCATGGGTGAGCGCATGACCGGGCAGATCCACAGCGCGTCCACCCCGAGCAGCTCCAAATAGCCGAGCTTCTCCCGCAATCCACCCAAATCGCCTACGCCGTCACCGTTGGAGTCCGCGAAGGAACGCGGATACACCTGGTAGAACACGGCCGACTGCCACCACGGCGCCTGCGCTATCGCGGCGCCGGGCTCGGCTGAAATGTCTTCCACAGCCGTAGTGTGCCAAAGCAAACCGACTCGTGCGGGCATGTCGGCCACACTCGATCAGATTCAGCTACTGATCAGTTGTTGACGAAGATCGCGGAAACGCTCTGAGCTTCAGTGTTTTTTACGACAGGAATTCAGAAGGGCGAGTTCATGAGCGAATTCGCGGCCATCTCCAAGTAATCCAACAGCTGCTTGCGGTGCACGTCGTCTAGCACCTCCGGCTCGATCTCGGCCACCGCGATGTGCATGGCCCGCAGCCACGCGTCGCGCTCGATCGGCCCCACCTTGAACGGGTGATGGCGCATCCGCAGCCGCGGATGCCCGCGCTCGTCGCCGTAGGTACGCGGACCGCCCCAGTACTGCTCGAGGAACATGCGCAGCCGACGCTCGGCCGGACCCAGATCCTCCTCCGGGTAGAGGGGACGCAACACCTCGTCCGCGGCCACCTCGCGATAGAACGCAGCGACGAGCCGCTGGAAGGTTTCGGCCCCTCCGACCGCCTCGTAGAAGGATGCCGCTGTCTGCTCGTCGGAAGTCACAGTGTTCATTCTGCCTGCGTCGCGCCACGGCGGGGTTCGCGGCCCCGCGACGTCGGATTCCAATGGTTCGACCACCGCGCTGGGACGCGCTTGACCAGGTATTCGACATCGTCATGGATTGTTCATCCGGTTGTGCCCAACAATGTGTGAAATCACCGTGCAATCAGCGGCGTTCCATGGTCAACTGGGTGGCAGTCTGCCGAGTTACCACATACTCCAGCGAATACGAATTCGGGGTTGATCATGAAGCAGCGGCGAAGCGCCAGGCATGAGGCGCGGACACACCGACAACTCCAGCCCGCCGACGTCCACAATCGTGGGTCGGGGGCTTCTCCGCTGCATGTCATTTCCGAACATTCCTATCCGGGTGCACGTCATGACCACGCACATCGCACCACCGATTCCGTTATTACCGGTTCCAGCTGGGCCAAACGCCGGGTGCTGCTGCTCAACGCCACCTACGAGCCCCTGACCGCGCTCTCCGCGCGCCGCGCCATCGTGCTACTGATCTGCGATAAGGCCGATGCGGTGCATGAAAACCCCGAAGGCCCCGTCGTCCATTCCGCGGGCACCGCCGTCGCCCTTCCCTCGGTCATTCGATTGCGCACCTATGTGCGCGTCCCGTATCGCGCCCGGGTGCCGATGACCCGCGCCGCCCTCATGCATCGCGACCGCTATCGCTGCGCCTACTGCGGTGGCAAAGCCGAAACCATCGACCACGTCATTCCGCGCAGTCGTGGCGGCGCCCATTCCTGGGAAAACTGCGTCGCCTCCTGCGCCCCCTGCAACCACCGCAAGGCCGACAAGATGCTGAGCGAACTCGGCTGGACAATCCGACATCAAATGGTGGCGCCGAAAGGCCCGCACTGGCGACTCCTGTCGGCCACGTCGGACTTGGATCCGGCGTGGTTGCAGTACCTTGGCGAAGAAGTCGCCTGAACCGGGAGTGCAGGCCCGCGCAGATCTGCGGTAACCCGGCATTCTGGTCCACAAAACCCGTCTTTCCGACGGGTTTTGTGGTTCTGGTCCGCGTAACCCGTCATTCCGGCGTGTTTGTGGCCGGAATCCACTGGCGGCTGCTGGACTGCGGAAGTAGGTGTGGATCCCGGCCAAACGCACGCCGGTATGACGAGGGCGGCACGCCGGAATACGAGGTGGGATGGCCGGGCGTCAGCTGTATTCGCTGATGAGCAGCGCCCAGGTGCCGGGCTCGAGTGCCTCGAAGACGTGGGGCATATCACCGGGATAGCAGATGTAGTCGCCGGGATTCAGTTCCACGGGGGCGTCCGCGTGCCCGACTTTCGCGCGACCCGCACCCATGATGATGTGCTCGACCACACCGCGCATATGCGGATCGGACTCGCGGGGATGGCCGGGTTCAGCGGTGACGCGGTAGACATCGCGGCGGGCGTTGGGCGGGGACGCCGACAGCAGTGTCGTCCGGTACTCCGCCTGCGCGGAGGCGAGCACCGCGCCCTCGCCCGCGCGAATCACCTGCACCTGTGGGCGTGGCGGATCGAGCAGCTGAGAGAATGGCACATCGAGCGCGACGCAGAGCGCCCAGAGCGTTTCGATGCTCGGATTGCCGGACGCCGATTCCAATTGCGACAGAGTCGATTTGGCGATTCCGGCGCGCTTGGCGACCTCGCTCAGCGAGAGCCCGGCGCGGGCACGCTCGCGACGCAGGGCGGCGGCAATCGCTTCCTGTGGTGATGCGGGCGCGGTGCTGTCGTGCTGATCCATAACGGGTTCACACAGTACCGGGTGCGGCTCGCGGGTCCTTTGACGAATCGACCCTTCTTCGTTCACTATAGACAACATGCGTTCGATATGGCGAACACTGGATCGGGGTGTGCTTACCGGTATCGCGGCGATCAGCCTGGCAGTCGCCATGATCGGCGTCTCCTACGGGGCCACCGCCGTCACCTCTGGATTGCCGGTCTGGCTGCCGATTCTGCTCAGCGTCGCCGTGGTGGCGGGCGGAGCCGAGTTCGTCTTCATCGGGATTATCACCGCGGGCGGCAGTCTGATCGCGGCCGTGCTCGCGGGTCTGCTGGTCAATGCCCGCCACCTGCCCTATGGGCTCTCGGTCCCCGATGTCGTCGGTTCCGGATGGCGTCGACTGATCGCGACCCACGTCATGAATGACGAATCGGTCGCGCTGGCGCTGGCCCAACCCGATCGCGACCGCCGCCGGGCGGCGTACTGGCTCTGCGGGCTGGGAGTATTGATCGCCTGGCCCCTCGGCGCGGCGATCGGCGCGATTCTCGGCTCAGTTGTGCCGGACCCCAACGCATTCGGGCTCGACGCGGTTTTCCCGGCGGTACTCATGACGCTGGTGCTGCCGTCGCTGCGCGAACCTCTCGCGCGTACAGCGGCTCTGGCGGGGGCAGCGGTCGCGGCCATGACGACGCCCTTCCTCGGGGCGGGGGTGCCGGTACTCCTGGCGCTGGCCGCGGTCCTCCTCGTTGTCCGCCGCGCGGGCGACGATGGGTCGGCTGATGGCATATCCGCCGGGGACGTTTCGGCAGAGGCCGCGTCGTCGGAGAGCGCATCCGCTGACGATCCACTGGCAGACAAATCGTTGACAGACAAGGTGTTTGCCAACGAAATGTTCGCCGACGAAGTGTTCGCCGGAAAGGCTTCCGCCGGAAGGATCCACGCCTCATGACCAAGGCGCTACTCGCGGGAACCCTCGCACTTGCCTTGGGCACCTACGCATTCCGCTTCGCGGGCCCGGTCCTGCGCCGCCGCATGAATATCTCGCCCCGCGTGGTGCGACTGCTCGAGATCGCTTCGGTGGTGCTGCTCACCGCCCTGGCGGTCACCACCCTCATGCCCTCCGGAGAAGGTCACGCGGGCTTCGCCCTCCCCGCCGGTGTGCTGGTCGCCATCGTCCTCGCCTGGCGACGCGCACCCCTGCTGGTCGTCATCCTGTCCGCCGCGGTTGTCACCGCCCTCCTACGCCTCCTCGGCGTGCCCTGAGTCGGTAAGGGTTCAGGGGAAGAACTCCGAGATCGGCAACAGCTGACGGTGGGCCAGCGATCCCATCCCCCGGCGCTGCCCACAACGGAATACCGAGATTGAAATCACGACCTCGCCCAGCCAACTTGGCCATTCCGGCACGTCCGCCTTGGTCATTCGGGCATATCCGCCCTCGTCATCCCGGCACGTCCACCCTCGTCATCCCGGCACGTCCACCCTCGTCATCCCGGCACGTCCGGGATGACGGGACTGCGCCGATACCGCGCATTCCAGCCTCAGTAGTCCTCGGCGGCCGGGACCACGCCGTCAATCCTCAGTAGTCCTCAGTGGCCGGGACCATGCCCTCAGTTCGGGGTCAGCGGGAAGGCTGGTCCCCTACGGCGGGCCACCGAGCCGTAGCGGGCATCAAGTCGCAGCCACGTTCGGGCGGCTCGGACTCGGACGATCTCATCGGCAGGAATGCGCCGCGAGTCCGTCTTATCACCGCCGTGCGGGATGAAATCCATTGCGGCGAGCGCGAAGACGACGCGCATGGGGACCTCGACGCTTTCACCCGCACCGGAGACGGTGAGGACGGTTTGGTCCAGCAGCGACGCGGGCGGGCCGTGATTGCTGCCGTGCTCCTGGGCCACCTCGGCCCCGCGCTCGGCCAATTCGACCAGCATGCGGGCCGGGACGTCGTCTACGTGGACGAATCCCGAGGCGGGTGGCAGGGCCGTGCGCCAGGCGGAGTCCATTGAATAGCCGAGGTCGATGGGATTGCCGGATTCCGGACCGTGCAACCCGGACAGCACCGTGTCGCCACCGATGGTGACGTCATCGACGCTGAGGTCGCCGACGACCGTGCGTACTGCCAGGGCTTCGAAACCGGTAGCGGCCCAGGCGGATACGTAATGATCCCCACGACGGCGCAGTCGAATGACCACGGCCGGGTCCAGCCGCACCGCGCGAGAGATGAAGGTGGCCAGATTCTCCCGCTCGGCCGGATCCGGAATATGAAGTGTCGGTTGGCCTACCATCGCTGTCGCGCTCGCGTCAGTCGGGCAGCCACGTGGCCAGATAATCGCGTTCGCCCGTGGTGAGGCGGCGTAGTCGCTGGGTGTCGATATCGAAGGCGGCGAGCTGGGTGGACGCCACCACCGCGGGACGCGACAGCGGGTCGGCACCGGCCGGACGCACCTCGTAGGCGACGGTGAAATCCACCGCGCGCAGCTGCGAGACCCACATGGAGACGTCCAATGGCGAATCCTCGTGGCGCAGCTGGCCTTTGTACTGCACATGCAGGTCGGCGAGCACACAACCCGCCCGCAGCGCGACGGTGGGCCGATCGTCGAGGAACAGCCACGGGATCCGCGCCTCCTCCAGCAAGGTCACCATGCGGGCATGGTTGATGTGCTGAAACGCGTCCATATCGGACCAGCGCACCTCGACCTTGGTGTGGAAGCGCGGCGGCAGCGTCGCAGCCGCCGTCCCCGCTCCATTCAGCGAACCGACACTCGTCAACGCGGTACCTCCGATTGCGCGCCCACCCCGCTCACCATGCTGCGCACCTGCCGCGCCGCGACCGACAGCGTGGCGAGGTCGTGGGTTCCGGACTCGAACAGCTCCGAGAGGGCGGCGCGAGCGCGACCCAGTCGTGACTGATTTTTCGATTCCCAGTATGCAATCTTTTCCTCGGCTGTCTCCTCCGGGTCACCCGCGGAGAGCACATCCAGGGTCAGTGAACGCAGCGAGCCGTACATATCGTCGCGCAGCGCGAGGCGGGCCAGCGCGTGCCAGCGATCGCCACGTTCCAGGTGGCTGACCGCCTGCAACAGCCAATCGATCTTGAGGTGATCGTTGAGCGCGTAGTACAGCGCACCCACCTCGTCGCCACCGCGATCGGTGATATCGGCGATATCGATCACATCCAGCAGCGGGAAGAGATTCAGCAGCCCGAGCACCTCGGTCGCCAACTCCGCCGGCGCACCGCGACCGATCAGGTCCTGCGACTGCACATTGAGGGCGTCGATGTGATGGCCGCGCAGCCACCCCGGCACCTTCGGCGACAGCGTGCGCACCGAGGAGGCGTAACGATGGATCTCCGCACCGACCGCGATGGGCTGCGGGCGATTGTTCAACAGCCACCGCGACGCGCGGTCGAGGGTGCGCTTGGTCTCCAACTCCAGCGCATCCTTGACCGCGGTGGAGACGTCCCCCGCCCGAATGCGTTCCCAGACCGCGTGCAGATCGAAGATCTGGGTGGCGGCGGTAAAGGCGCGCACCGAATCCGAGGCGGTCGCCCCGATCTCCTCATTGAGCCGGTGGGCATAGCTGATTCCGCCCAGGTCGACCACCTCGTTCACCAGCATGGTGGTGGTGATCTCCCGACGCAGTGGATGCTTCTTGATGGCCGCGCCGAACCGGTTGCGCAGCGCTGTCGGGAAGTAGTGCGGCAGTCTCGCGGCGAAGTAGGCGGTATCGGGCAGCTCGCCGTCCAGCAGATCGGTCTTGAGCGAAAGTTTCACGTGCGCCATGAGATTCGACAGTTCCGGCGAGGTGAGCCCGATCCCCTGCTCGTGTCGCTGCTTCAGCTCGACATCCGACGGCAGCGCCTCCAGCTCCCGGTCCAGCCCGCGCCTCTCCTCGAGTTCATGGATGACGCGCTTTTGCACATTCAGCATGCGCGGCGCTTCGGCGCGCGACATGCCCATCAGGTAGTTCTGAGAGACGTTGTCCTGCAATACCAGTCGCGAAACCTCATCGGTCATGGAGGCCAGCAGCGGATTACGTTCGGATTCGGCCAGTTCGCCGCTGCTCACCAGGCCGTCGAGCAGTACCTTGATATTGACCTCGTGGTCGGAGCAGTCCACACCCGCCGAATTGTCGAGCGCGTCGGTATTCATCTTGCCGCCGTGGCGGCAGAACTCGATCCGACCCAGCGCGGTCACACCGAGGTTACCGCCCTCACCGATCACCTTGACCCGCAAATCGTTGCCATTCACCCGCAACGTGTCATTGGACTTATCACCCACCTCGGCATGGGACTCGGTACTGGCCTTGATGTAGGTACCGATACCGCCGTTCCACAACAACTGCACCGGAGACTTCAAGATGGCGCGCATCAACTCCGGCGGCGACAACGCCGTCACCCCAGCCGCCACACCCAGTGCGACCCGGGCCTGTTCACTGATCGGCACCGATTTCACGGTCCGATCCCACACCCCACCGCCCTCACTGATCAGCGAACGGTCGTAATCGAGCCACGACGAACGCGGCAACGCGAACATCCGCTCCCGCTCCGCGTAGGAGGTAGCGGGGTCCGGATTCGGATCCAGGAATATATGGCGGTGGTCGAAGGCCGCGACCAAGCGGATGTGCGGCGACAGCAACATGCCGTTGCCGAACACGTCACCGCTCATATCGCCGATACCGACAACAGTGAATTCCTGTGTCTGGGTATCGATATCCATCTCCGCGAAGTGGCGCTTGACGCTCTCCCACGCACCCTTGGCGGTAATACCCATCGCCTTGTGGTCATAGCCCGCGCTACCACCGGAAGCGAACGCGTCACCGAGCCAGAAGCCGTACTGCTTGGCCACATCATTGGCGATATCGGAGAACGTCGCGGTGCCCTTATCGGCGGCGACCACCAGATAGGTGTCATCGCCGTCACGGCGCACCACCCGGTCGGGCGGAATCACCGCACCGGTGGCCCGATCGACATTGTCGGTGACATCGAGCAGACCGGAAATGAAGGTGCGGTAGCAGGCCACGCCCTCGTTCTGCAGGTTCTGCCGATCCACCACCGGATCGGTGGTGGCGGCCGGGGGCTGCTTCACCACGAAACCGCCCTTGGCGCCCACCGGGACGATGACCGCGTTCTTCACCGCCTGCGCCTTGACCAGGCCCAGGATCTCGGTGCGGAAGTCCTCCAGACGATCCGACCAGCGCAACCCACCACGCGCCACCGGACCGAACCGCAGATGCACGCCCTCGACCCGCGGCGAGTACACGAAGATCTCGAATTGTGGTCGGGGCTTGGGCAATTCGGCGATCTCGCGCGGTTCCACCTTGAACGACAGGTACTCGCGCGGCTGGTTCTCGAGATCGGTGACGTAGTAGTTGGTGCGCAGGGTCGCCTGGATCAAGCCGAGAATCGCGCGCAGGATGCGGTCGGCGTCCAGGCTCACCACATCGTCGATCCGGCGGTGTACCGCGGCCTCCAGATCGCGGACGTGTTCCGGATCGGCGGAATCGGGATCGAAGGCGGCCGCGAACAGATCTACGAACAGCTGCGCTACGTCCGGGTAGGCCAGCAGGACGCGGGTGATATTCGCCTGGCTGTACGGAAAACCAGCCTGCTGCAGGTACTTCGCGTATGCCCGCAGGATGGATACCGACCGCCACGGCAGGGCGGCGCGCAACACCAGTTCATTGAGGCCGTCCGCCTCGGCGCGGCCGTACCACATCGCCTCGAACGCCTCGGTGAATCGCTCACGCAGCCCGCGCACCTGTTTGTCCAGGATATCCATGCGGTCGGCCGACTCCACCAGCTCGGCGTCCATATTCCGATCCATTGTGCTGCGCATGAGATCGGGCCGAGCCAGCAGTCCGAAGTCGTAGATCCAGCGCTCGGGACCGCGGTCGAGTTCGATCTGATACGGCCGCTCGTCCACCACCTCCACGCCCAGGCTCTGCAAGACCGGCAGCACCTGGCTCAGTGAGACGCCGCAGCCACCGATGTAGAGGCTGAAACGCCATGAGCCGGGCTCGGAATTGGAGCGCCGGTACAGGTGCTGGTCGATACCTCCGTCCCGCAAATGGTGCAGCCGAACGATATCCGCCATCGCCCGTACCGAACCGAAATCCTCTTTGTAGCTTTGTGGGAACGCCTCTGCGTAGTGCGTGACGACCGCGGGGTCGAGTACCGAGGAATTGGCGACCTCATCGTTGAGATGGTCTTCCCAGGTACGACTGGCCTCGGCCAGCAGGTGCTGGATGCGCAGCCGATTCGCCTCGGAGGTGTCGGCGGCCGAACCCTGATCGGGCAGGCGCACCGTGAAATACACGCTGGCGAGCTCACTTTCGGACACCCGCGCCGAGTAGTCGATGGAGACGCCGCCCAGTTCGCGCACCAGGGTGTCCTGCATTTCCAAACGCACCGCGGTGGTGTAGCGGTCGCGCGGCAGGTAGACCATGCAGGCCACGAATCGGCCGTAGCCGTCCATCCGCATGAACAGCCGAACCTGGCGGCGCATGCCGACATTCAGGACCGCGCTGGCGGTGCGGCGCAGGGTGTCGGTGTCGGAGGAGAACAGTTCGGTGCGCGGGAACGACTGGATGACCTCGAGCATCTCCTGACCGGAGAAGGAGTCCAGATCGAAGCCGCTGGTTTCGATGACCGCGCGCACCCGGCGTTCGATGACCGGGATATCGAGCACGTTCTCGTGCATGGCGGTCACGGTGAAGACGCCGATGAACAGGTGTTCACCGGTGACCACGCCCGCCTCGTCGAATTCGGCGACGCCGACGAAGTAGGGGTAGACGGCGCGGTGCACGGTGGCGGGCACCAGGCCCTGGGTCAGCATGAGCAGCGGCTGATCGCCGCTGTTATCGGGGACGCGGAAGTCGGTGCCGACGTTGGGTCGCAGCACGCCGAGGCTGGTGTCGGCGCGAACCACCGACTTGGTCTGCCCGTCGAGGGTGGTGCGTTCGTAGCGGGCGTAACCGAGGACGGTGAAATGCCCATCTGCCAACCAGCGCAACAGATCCGCGCAGTCGTGCAGATCGGTGGGCGCGAACGGGGTGGTGCCGTTGGAGGCGGCGGCGTCGAGTCCGGCGGCCACGCCCTCCTGTGCCTCCCGCATGGCCTCGGTATCGCCGATGACCTGTCGCACGTCGACGAGCACATCCGGAATGGCGACCTCGACCTTGTCCAGCAGCTCTCGGCTGGTCGAGGGGTGCAGCTGGACGTGCATCCAGGATTCGCGCAGTCCGGTGGCACCATTGCCGTCCACCTCGTGCGGGACCGCGGTGGTGAGCAGGCCCTCGCTGTCCCGGGAGACCTCGAAGATCGGGTGCACCACCTCGCTGACGCTGATGCCCATGCGACTCAGCGACGAGGTGACCGATTCCACCAGCAGCGGCATATCGTCGGTGACCATCTGGATGGCCGCGTCGAGTCCGGAGTCGTCATCGGGGTAGTAGACCTTGACATTCGCGCTGCCACGGGGGCGGCGCATCGCCAGTTCCACGTGGCTGCGGAAGATCTGGGTCGAGGTCGCCGGTATCGCGCAGTCCGCGTCACCAGCGTCCACGTGTCGGAAATACGCCTCCTCCAGGGTCACCAGATTGCCGCGCAGTGACGCGGGCAAACTCGCAGCCCAGGCAGCGCTGGACAATTCGGACGAGACAGTCATTCCCGCCATCTCCCTCGGATTCGGTTCCGTAACAATGTGACGCCGGTCCCGAGAGTAGCTGGGCGCGGGATGCGCCGGGCTCAATTCCTCTCAATGCCGTGCCGCGTCGCACGGAACCGACAAACCGGGCGGTGCGGACTTAACTACCGCGCTACCGAATCGCCAGGTGACGTACGACAAACCTTGTACTTGAACGGATTTCGCGCAGTCGTGCGTATGCGAAATCGCTGAGTTCGCTCTTCGATTGCCGGTTTACCAGACCAAGCGCCCGAGCGCCACCGGCAACCGTAGCGCCCCCGGCAACCATTCCCTCGCCCACACCCGATGACCTCCCATCATCCGACATCAGCGGTCCTCCGCCCGCCCACGATCTCACCGCGCAGTGGGGAGCGCGGACAGTTGTCCGCACCCCACCGCGGCGAAGCGAAGACCGCCCGAGCCGCAAAATCGCGCGCGGACACGCGCTATCCACACTTCTTCGGGCAGCCTCCCAGATCGGGAAGATGAACATTGCGCGCACCCGCCTCCCGCCGCGGACGGCGGCCGCGATCGCCCCACGCGGTCAGGCGATTGACGACCGAGCGCGCCAATCGCACCCACCTGACAAGTACGCCACTTGCAATGTGACACATACGAACATGGGGTCCGCATGCCGCCTCGCGGCCCCGATGGCCGCGAGGCAATCGATACAGCTATCCGCGAGTCAGCTTGCGGTGGGTGACGCGGTGCGGACGCGCCGCCTCCTGGCCCATGCGCTCGATCTTGTTGGCCTCGTACGCCTCGAAGTTGCCCTCGAACCAGAACCAGGCCGCTTCGTTGTCGTCATTGCCCTCCCACGCCAGGATGTGGGTGCAGGTGCGGTCCAGGAACCAGCGATCGTGGGAGATGACCACGGCGCAGCCGGGGAACTGCTCGAGCGCGTTCTCCAGCGAGCCGAGGGTCTCCACGTCCAGGTCGTTGGTGGGCTCATCGAGCAGGATCAGATTGCCGCCCAGCTTGAGGGTGAGCGCCAGGTTCAGCCGGTTGCGCTCACCGCCGGACAGCACGCCCGCGGGCTTCTGCTGATCCGGGCCCTTGAAGCCGAATGCGGAAACGTAAGCGCGCGAAGGCATTTCCTGGTTTCCGACCTGGATGAAGTCCAGGCCCTCGGAAACCACCTGCCAGACGTTCTTCTTCGGGTCGATGCCGGCACGGTTCTGGTCGACGTAGCTCAGCTTGACGGTCTCGCCGACCCGGACATTGCCGCTATCCGGCGACTCCAGGCCCACAATGGTCTTGAACAGCGTCGACTTACCCACACCGTTCGGGCCGATAACACCGACAATGCCGTTGCGCGGCAGGGTGAACGACAGATCCTTGATCAGCTGCCGGTCGCCGAAGCCCTTATCCAGGTGCTCGACCTCGACGACCACATTGCCCAGGCGCGGACCGGCCGGGATCTGGATCTCCTCGAAGTCCAACTTGCGCATCTTGTCGGCCTCGGCGGCCATTTCCTCGTAGCGACCCAGACGCGCCTTGTTCTTGGCCTGGCGTGCCTTGGCGCCGGAGCGGACCCACGCCAGCTCGTCCTTGAGGCGCTTCTGCAGCTTTTGGTCCTTCTTGCCCTGCACCTCGAGGCGTTCGGCCTTCTTCTCCAGGTAGGTGGAGTAGTTGCCCTCGTAGGGGAAGGTGCGGCCGCGATCCAGCTCGAGGATCCACTCCGCGACATTGTCGAGGAAGTACCGATCGTGAGTGACGGCCAGAACGGCGCCCGGGTACTTGGCCAGGTACTGCTCCAGCCACAGCACGGACTCGGCGTCCAAGTGGTTGGTGGGCTCATCGAGCAGCAGCAGATCGGGCTGGCTCAGCAGCAGCTTGCAGAGGGCGACACGGCGACGCTCACCACCGGAAAGGTTGGTGACCGGCTCCTCGGGCGGCGGGCAACGCAATGCGTCCATCGCCTGTTCGAGCTGGGAATCGATATCCCAGGCATCGGCGTGGTCGAGTTCCTCCTGGAGCTTGCCCATCTCTTCCATGAGCTCGTCGGAGTAATCGGTGGCCATGAGTTCGGCGATCTCGTTGAAGCGATCCAGCTTCACCTTGATCTCACCGAGGCCCTCCTCGACATTGCCGCGAACGGTCTTGTCCTCATTGAGCGCCGGCTCCTGCATGAGGATGCCCACGCTCGCACCGGGAGCCAGCCAGGCGTCACCGTTGTTCGGCTGGTCCAGTCCCGCCATGATCTTCAGCACGCTCGACTTACCGGCACCGTTCGGGCCGACGACACCGATCTTGGCACCGGGAAGGAAGTTCAAGGTCACATTGTCGAGCACGACCTTGTCGCCATGTGCCTTGCGAACCTTCGTCATTTGGTAAATGAACTCAGCCATATAGACAAGCCTATCGGTAGTCAGGTGGGTGATTTCGCCCCACCGTCCAACGGTAGAGGTCATCGATTGGTTTCCGTTCGCAGCCGGAATCGGTTCCATTGTCGAGACCGACCCCGGCGAGATCAACTCGGGCTGATCAGGTCGTCACTGCTTGGTCCGTGCCCGGTGCCCGCATAGCTACAGCCTATCCAGCGCGCCGGTCCTCGCTGTCTTCGCCATGCGAAATCGCCTGGTCACCACTATCGATGTGAGATGTTTCGCCCACGAAGGCGATAGCCGAGGCGACTGCTTCCCGATGTTCGGTGACATCGTCGGATCGGGCTGGTTCGGTGTCGACGCGGCCGAAATGCTTGCGCTGCACCAGCGCCGTGCAGCGGGCAAGGTCCGGGCCGACTGCGACGGCGCGCATATCGATATCGGTGCGCTCCACTCCGGCGCGGGTCCGGTATTCGTGTGAGCTCAGTGTGCCGTAGGCGATGACCGGGTCGCCGCGGTGCAGTGAGGCATCGACGCCCTCCACCAGTCGGCGCCAGCAACTGACCGTCAGATACATGGTGTTGCTGTCCACCCATTCGCCGCGGTGGGAATCGAAGCGGCGGGGGTTGCTGGCCATTCGAAAGCTGACCACCGCATCCCCACTGGGGAGTTCCCGCCGCACCGGATTCGTGACGACCGTGCCGATCACCGCGGTATTGACCTCGTACATGTTGTCCCCCTGGCTGTTTCGTCGGTGTGATCTGCTTCCAGCTTGATCGACGAAACAACCCGGCGACAGACCGTCTTCGGCGAGTGTGGACAACTTCAGCGCATGTGAATTACAAGGTGGCCACATCGGTGTTCGCGCCGCACAGCACGATGACCGGCCGCTCCCCCGGGGCGGGCACGTACACGCCGCTCTGAACAGCCGCCAGCGCGGCAGCCCCGGCCGCCTCCACCACAATCCGGAATTCCCGCCACAGATACTCCCGCGCCATCACGATCGCATCGTCGGTGACCAGCAGCGACCGCACCCCGTAGCGCTGCGCCACCTCCATGGCGATGGAGCCGATCCGGCTGGCGCCCAATGCATCCGAAGCCACACTCGACACGTCCACATGCACCGGTTCCCCGGCCGCGAGCGCGGCGTGCAACGTGGGCGCGCCCTGTGGTTCGACGCCGATCACCCGGCCGCGCGGCCCCAGAGCCACCGCGATTCCGGCCACCAGTCCCCCGCCGCCGACGGCAACCAATACCGGCGGCCGCCCACGCACCTGTTCTTCGATCTCCAGGCCCACAACACCTGCCCCGGAGACGATGGCGGGCTGATCGTAGGCGTGCAGCTGCATCGCTCCACGTTCGCGGGCGAGGTCACTCGCGAATCGGTGCGCCTCGGCGTAAGTCGTTCCGTGCCACAGCACTTCGGCTCCGTGCGACCACATGGCCGCGACCTTGGTGTGCGGTGCGGATTCCGGCACCACGACGGTGCACGACAACCCACGCAGCGAGCTGGCCAGCGCGGCGGCGATTCCGGCATTGCCGCCCGAGGCCAGCACCACGCTGTCGGTCCCGGGCCGCGCGTCCAGCAGGGCATTGAGGCTGCCACGCACCTTGAAGGTGCCGCCGTGCTGCAAATATTCGAGTTTCAGCGTGACCGGCACCGGTCCGCGCGGTCCCTGGATCTCGGTGTGGAACACCGGGGTGACCCGAATCTGCCCGCGCAGCCGTCGCCGGGCCCGCCGCACATCGGATCGGTAGAGCCGGTTGATCTTTCGCACCCGACCCGACTCCCCTCCCATCGGTACCGTGACCCGCTCGCTCACTTACGTACCTCCCGATCGCGCTTCGCCAGCTCCGCGAACATGGCGTTGTGCCGGGCCAGTTCCGCGTCGTCGTCGCGCTCGGCGGCACGATCGAGCCGGGTCGCCAACTTCTCATCGCTGCGCGACCACTGGATGAGCAGCGCCAACATCACCACGACCAGGGGGATTTCGCCGGTGGCCCAGGCCAGGCTGCCGCCGGTGCGCTGGTCATCGTGCAGGTTGTCGTTCCAGCCGAGGCCGAGACTGCGGTAGAACCAGCCGCCCAGCACCGTCTGCATACTCATGAGCGCCACACCGAAGAAGGCGTGGAACGGGAGCGAGCCGAAGATCATGCCCACCTTCGTGAGCGGTTCCACCTGGCGCGGTTTCGGATCGATGCCGATGACCACCCAGTAGAAGAGATAGCCGCTGAGCAGGAAGTGCAGATTCATCAGCAGGTGCGCGCCGTGCGAATCGACGAAACTGTCGAACAGCCCGCCCATGTACAGCGCGTAGAAGCCGACCACGAAGAACACCGACGCCACTACGGGCTGGGTCATGAAGCGCGAGACCGGATTGTGCACGGCCGCGAGAATCCATTCGCGCGGTCCGGGCGGATTGTCGCGACCCGCGGGCGGCAGTGCGCGCAGCGACAGCAGCACCGGCCCACCGAGTGCGAAAAGAATCGGCGCGAGCATCGACAACAACATGTGCTGGCCCATATGCACGCTGAACATGGCGGGCGCGTATCGGCCGATACCGGAACTGGTGGCGATCAACAGCACCGCGCAACCGGACAGCCATGCGATGGTGCGCCCGATCGGCCACGCATCGCCGCGGGCCCGCAACCGCAGCACCCCCCGTATATAGAGGACGGCGAGCACGATCGCGAGAGTGCCGTAGATGAGGTCGAACCGCCAGTCGAAGAACAGTCGCGCGGCGGTGGGCGCACCGGGCAGGTTGTAGCCGAGTTCGACCTCGGCCGGGGAGGGAACTGTGCGCAGTTCCGGGGGCGGGGTACGGCCGAGGCCGACCGCCAGCCCGACGGTGGCGGAGAAGATCAGCGCCTCGACACCGGCGAACCGAATCAGCGCCCGGCGATCGGAGGGGTCGGCTTCCAATGCGGGAATCGCGGCGCGACGCTGCATATATCCGATGACGCCGAGCACGATGAGCGCGGCGGTCTTGGCCAGCACCAACTGTCCGTAGGTGGTGTCGAACAACTCCGACCATTCCGGAATGCGCACCCAGGCGTTGAGCACACCGCTGATCGCGATCACCGCGAAGGCGACGGTGGCGATCAGGGAGAACCGCCGAGTGGCGAGGCCGGTCCATTTGCCGCCGCGCAGTGCGTAGGCGAGCACCGCGAACAGCCCGCCGACCCAGAACCCCGTGGCCAGCAAATGCAGAATGAGGCTATTGGTGGCGATGTCATGCGACCCGCCGGATGAGGAATGCCCGGTCAGCGCCACCGGCATCAGACATACGATCGACCACCCCAGCAGCACCGGCGTCCATCCCCACCGCAGTGCCACCCGGCAACCCACGGCGAGCGCCAGCGCCAAAAACACGGTGAGCCGCCACGAACCGGCCACATCAACCGTATCGGCCGCCCGCCACACCTGTTCCGGCCGCAGCGAATCCCCCAACGGCTGTCCCGTCGTATCCGACAGCGTGAGCGGAACCAGCAGTGCCGCCGCACCCGCCCACACCAGCGCCGAAGTACCCGCGCGCCGCACTGCCCGGTACCCGCCGACGTCGAGCAGCCCATCCTTCTGCGGCGGCACCAGGAACGCCGCGAACAACAGCGACCCCATGGTGAGCGCCGCCGCCAGATCGGCGACCGCCCGCACCGCGGGCAACCCGTACGTCGTAACCGGCCCCGGATCCGGAATCCCGAGCAATGTCAACGCCTGCGCCGCCGACAGCCCGACCACAATCGCCCCCACCATGGCGGCAACAGCCCCCGCAACCGCGGCGACAATGGCAAAGGTCGACCCCGAACCCGCCCGGTTGGCCTGGACGTCGGCGGCTGCGGGCGGGTCCTGCGGTGACGACATACCTGTCAGGGTAGTTCGGAGCGCCGGTCCGGACTCCGAGGGGGTTTACCGTCCTCCGGTCCGCACAACCGCCAACGACTCGCCGTGCAGTTGCCCCACAGCGACGCATACGGACCTGGACGGTCGCTATAGTTAACGCGCTGGACACCGTGATAGATATGGGTCAAGGTGTTTGGTGGCGCACAGCCGTGCACCAACCCGACTGCCTCCGTAGCTCAGTTGGATAGAGCAAGGGCCTTCTAATCCCTAGGTCGCAGGTTCGATTCCTGCCGGGGGCACGCTACAGATGGGACCACGATGATCCCGCTCTGTCACAAGCGACAGAGCGGGACCGCCGCGCCCGGCTGCGCCGTTGTGCGCTTCTCCAGCTACCAACGCTTCGGCAGCGGCACGTTTTGCAGCGGCGACGGTGTCAGCTACGAGGGTTACCCGGTAGGTCACCCGGTGGCGGGATTTGCTGTAGCGGACCTCCAGACGAAGTGCGTCGAACAACGTTCGGGCCAGCGAGTCGGGCATCTCCTCCGCACATATATACCCAATCGGCAGAAGTTCAATCAGCTCAGGATTCAGCGCGGATACCTCCGCGGCCTCCAACTCCTCGAGCTCGGCCTGCATCTTGGCCTGTTCCTTGCGGAGTTCGGCGCGTCGCTCATTGACGTCCGCGATGAATTCCCGGTCCGGTTCATCGACGAGCTCGAGACTGCGTACAAGCCGCTTCATCTTGGCCCCGGCCTCGACGATTCCCTTACGCAGGGTCGAGGTTCGGCGCTCACGTTCCTGCTTGGCGTTCGCCTCGGCGCTGTTGTCTTCGAGCAGCGACCTCCGGTACTGCCCGAACACGTGGCTGTTCAGGAACGTATTCAGATGACGGAGCAGGTCCGCTTCACGCACGAAAAACGATCCCCCAGTCGGGTGGCCCGGTAGCGTGTAGTCCTTCTTCGGGGCACAAACGTAGTAGGCCGCCACCTTGCGAGTTTTGCCGAACATGCGGCGTCCGCAGTGGTCACACCGCAGATAGGAACGGAAGAAGTAGGACCGCTTGGTCTGGGGATGGGGGTTCAGCCCTGGTGCACTTCGCGATCGCTCAGTTTCGGCCGCGATCTCCTGGGCTGCGAGAAACATCTCAATGTCGATGATCGCTTCATGAACCGGCTGCGGCGACCACACCCACTCCGACACTGGATTGACCCTGTTCTGGTTCGACTTGCGACCACGGCGGTTCCACACCATATGACCGGTATACTTCGGATTGGTCAGAATTCCGCGCACGCTCGACCAAGTCCAGTGCCCCACTGCGGATTCCGGATTCACCGGAACCGGCGCAGGGTTACTCACCAGATCAGTGTTGAGCCGATCGGCGATCTCCTGATAAGACAACCGCTCACCACATCTCCAGCGAAAGATCGTCTGCACCACCGGGACCCGAACGATGTCAGGCTCCAGCCGAGTCTTCTTCTGCCCCTTGGCCCTCTTGGCAGGCACCGGATGCTGAACCAGCTTCGCTTGATACCCGTAGCACGCCTTGCCCACGTTGAAACCGGCCTCGGTGTGAACCGCGAACCCGTCCCAGGATTTCTCCAGCATCTCCAGCACGTAGAACTCAGCCACGCCTTGCTTGACGCGGCGGGTCAGCACCTGGGTGGCAACCTTCTGCTTGCGGTGGTGGCTGGCACTGGTCAGCGTGAACGGTTCATCGGCGGCCAGCAGACGAACTCCGACCCGTTCGAGCCGATGCTCGATATTGGTGCCGGTATGGGTGCGGCGGGAGATACGTTCGATAGATTCACAGATGACGTAATCGAACCGCCGACCCGATCGTTCGGCTTCGACAAGCAAGTCTTGGATACCACCGTCACGAAACACGGGGATAGCAAACTGCTCATGGGCGTCGCTGTACCCACGAACGGCGAGATCCTTTCGGCCCGACTCGATATCGTAGAAGCTGGCAACCAGGATGGCATCGTCGGGCAGCGCCACTTCGCACGAGGAGTACTGGCGAGGGATCGACAGCGTCGGGTCCTGCAGATCCGCAGTAGAAGTCCGGCCGATGAACGCAACACGATGCATCACACTCGCCGGCTCGTCGAGGGAACTGTCCTCGCCCCCTACGCTGTTCGCTCTTGACCACCCTCGCAGCGGTTCCGGTACAGCTGCCATCTTGTTACCTCCCACAACACCCTGGCTTGCACCTCGGCAAGCGCTTGCCCTTCGGCTCCGTCAACGACCTCGATTTCGAACTCAGCGTCTGGAGGTGGCTGGGCTACTCGAAAACCGCGCGACCGTGAAGCGCGGATCCGCTCGCCAGCTGGGTCTTCTCCCTCACCGCTGGTGGCGGACCGGCGCGTCACGACCGCGTTCCCGTCAGATCAGCCGACGACAATCCGGACGCGGCACCATCGACCCTCATCACACGCGGAATCGTCAAGTCCGCCATGAAGCGTTCATTGCTGTAGCCGCCGCATGTCACGACCTGCGGTACGACAGTGGAAAGGTCGCAATTACTATCCGCTGAGAAGATCGGATTCCTGCTCGATCCCCGAGGGATGGGCCCGCTACTGGGCAAGCTCAAGAACGAATGCCGCGTGCCGAACATACGGGCCGTCCTTCCGATCTACGGAGTTGCGTGCACCCAGTACTGTCGCCTGCCACCCCGAAAATCCGCGAAAGTCCCCGAAAATCTCACTGCGCGCGGTCACTGCTGAGCAGTGTTAGACCCGTTTCAAACGCATGGTCGATTGAGGTACTCGCAGGACCATGCCGGAGCATGCACGCCTCGAATGGGCGATTGCCATCATCGAGGGGCCACCGCGTTGCCAGTCGTGGGACCCTTGTCGGGAGCGTAGAAGTAGAACCAGTTCTCGCGCTACAGGCTTGCGGACAGCCCCGCCCGAACGATCGGAATGCGGCTAGAAGAGTGTGTCCAGCGGCCGTCGTTAGACGTCCGACAGGCCGCCACGCTGAAGACTTCCGAACAGCGTGCCGAACTCGACGACCACTGCGGTCGGAACCACATCGAGGTCTCCAGAGACGAGGCAGGACTCGCTGGGGGTCGAAGTTCTGCTTCTCGAACACCATGCACTCCTCCTTCGCCGGGTTATACAGCGACCGCCCTTCGAGAGCCCCTGCTGTCAGGTTGGCGGAGTGGTGCGGTGCATCCGTACCGCCACAAAGGCGAGCAGCCCGAGGGCGGCCAGCGCGAAGACCGCGTTGCCTATGAGGTCCACATTCGTGGGCGCTGGGAAACTCGGTGGCTGAGGGAAGCCGTGCCAGGCGTAGGTGACCAGGCCGGCAGCTCCCAGGGCGAACCTGTGCCAGGGTCCCCAGCCCGTGCGCCGGGACCAGCACAGGATGAGTAGCGTCATCGTGGCGTAGAGCGCGAGGTAGAAGCCGACCGTGATCCACACGGGCACAGTGGACTCCAGCTCGATCCCCACCATGGCGAGCAGACTGGGGAGCCAGAACGCCAGCCCGGCCGCGATGGTGATCGCGAAGACGGTCCATGCGCTGGCCGACGTGACCGAACTGCGGGGGCGGTGGAATCGAACGGACAGGAACGCGGCGCTGATCAGGGCGACGACCGCGGTGAGCGTCCAGGTGATCTGAGCGGCCGACAGCGGGTAGATGGCAGCCGGACTTGCCAGGGCGACGGGCACTGCGCCGCCTAGCAGGAACAGGATGGCTGACACAGTGAGGCCGACCTTGCCGAGCCAGGGCGTGTCCGGCCGGCGTGAGCCCGCCTCGACCATCGAGATCGGCACCGCGATGCTCCACACCCCATGGATGGCCAGGACGAACACGGTCCAGTAGGCGCCGATGCCCAGCGCCGGGATGAACCCGTAGTCGAGCAACCGCAGCCCGACATAGTCGGGATCGAACAGTGAACGGGTGAGCAGGCCCTCCTCGATCACCGCATAGGCGAGCCCGAGCAGGATGATCCCCGGCCACCCCAACCGCCACCGGCGGGCGACCTCGCGGATCAGCAACGCGCCACCGCCGTAGAGCGGAATCAGCCCGATGATCATCGGCAGGGCGTTGATAGGGATGTTGCCCAGCAGGTACTCGCCGACCAGCGGCGCGAGAACCAGCAGGCCAACTGCCGGAAGCATTCTTTTCAACACGATTGAAAGCTACGTTGCGTTCAAAAAAACTGTCAATTGAGCATTGCATATTAGCCCCGTTAGAGGCCGAAATATTGATGCATTGACTGTGCCAATGAATGCAATGAAACGTTGCATTGTTTGGCGTCAAAAGCAATACTGGCGTCATGCCAGAAGGAAGGTTGACCCGGCAGGACCGCCAGCGCATCGCGACCGGCCTGACCGAAGGCCGGTCCTACGCCGAGATCGCCAGGCGGCTGGACCGACCGACCTCGACGATCAGCCGTGAGGTCGGCCGCAACGGCGGCCCCAGCGACTACCGCCCCGAGCGGGCACACCACGCGGCAGCACGGCGGGCGCGCCGCGGGACTCCGGCCCGTTCACCCGAGGCCGAACCCCAGGACCGCAAGGTCTTCGAGGTGGAAGAGGGAGCCGTCGAGATGGCGATCGGGATGGGCCTGCCGAAGATGATGGCGCGCGTGCTCATCGGCCTGTGGCTGAGCGAGGACGGCAGGCTCACCGCGGCCGAGCTATCGCGCCGGCTGAAAGTCAGTCCCGCCTCGATCTCCATGGCCGTGGGCTACCTGACCCAGCAGGGGCTGATCAGGCGCGAGCGCGATCCGCAGCGGCGGCGCGACATCTATGTGGTCGACGACAATGCCTGGTACCACTCGACGGTGATCAGCTCGCGGCGCACGCTCGCGGCGGCGGAGATCGTGAAAGAGGCGGTGCAGACGCTCGGGCTCGACACGCCTGTGGGTCGCCGCCTGGCCAGGAGCGGTGCGTTCCTGGAGCGGATCAGCCTGGACGCTCTAGAGTCGGCCGAACGCTGGCGGGACCCACCGCCATGACCAGACCACGGGATTGTGCACGGGGAATAACTTTACTGCCCGACTTCGACCGAACACACCACGTGACTTCCGGCGAACGCGCTCAATTCGGCATTACAGCGCGCTCGGCTGGCTCCGCCACGATCGACCCGCACCGCAAATCTGGAACACGTTCGGTCGCCGGATCGCGTACTGCCGGTGGTCCCACGACTGGCAATGGGGTGGTCCCGTCACGTTGGCAGGCGACAGAATAGGCGGCGAAGAATCTGGAGTTCGTCGAAGAGCTGCTAGCCACCGCCGCCAGAGCCCCACACCCGAGCAGTTGGAGAACGCGCCCGGGAACGTGCGAGAGGGCCTGAGGATCTCTTCCGCGAAGACTGTGCACCTCGGCTAGATCAGGGGTTCGGCATCTCCCACCAGTGGTCCCAGAGCTGCCAGCCGCCATCGGTTCGGTGCCGCCAGCCATCCGGTTCGGGGCCATGTTCGTCGAACCGCCGGAGGCGGGATTCTGCCCACTCGATGAACTGTTCTCGCTTTTCCCCGGTCAGCCCGGGGCGTATGGCAACGATCCGCAGGACTTCACCGTCGACGTGATGCACGAGGAGGGCACCGCAGACGTCCAGTTGATCCGTGAGCCAGAAGTCGCTTTCCTCGATAGAAACACCAGAAGCAATTAGTCGCTCCTCCGCGCCCATGTGGCCAGTCTATGGGAAATTGACTGCTCAACTCTCCAAAGACTCGCCCATGCGGCACATCACATGGGCCCCAACAGCGGACATCGCCCGAGCCAGAGAGCCTGGGAATGCGAGGGCTGATAGACCGCGCGGAATTCGCCTGGTCTCTGGTACTCGGTCATGCGGGATAGGGCCGGTGGAGCTGCTTATGTGGCCGTCAAGGGCTCAGCTGGTCGCAGGTCTTGGGGATTCCGGGCGCTCGATATGCCCATCCGGCTTCGCGCCACCGCGTGGAATCCAGGCTGCTTCGTCCATCGATGATCGAGCGGTTTCGCACCAGCCTGGTGAGCTCGTCGGGGTTTAATGCGGCAAATTGCTCCCACTCGGTAAGTACCAGAACGACATCCGCGTTCTCGCATGCATGGGTGATGGTGGTGGCGAAGGTCAGAGTGGGATAAGACTGGCGGGCGTTGTCGAGAGCTTTGGGGTCGTACACGGTGACGAACGCGCCGTGCTGTTGGATCGCTGCTGAGACGTGCAACGCGGGCGAATCTCGAACGTCGTCGGATTCTGCCTTGAACGCTGCCCCGAGCACGGCAACGTGGGCCGCGCGCAGAGAACCACCGCATGCTTGGCGAGCGAGGTCGACGACTCTAACTCGACGGTGCAGGTTGATTTGCTCAACCTCACGCAGCAGCATGGCGGCATCGACGGCACCGAGTTCGCCCGCTTGCTTTGCAAGAGCCCGTAGGTCTTTCGGCAGACACCCGCCGCCGAATCCAATTCCAGCGTCGAGCCCGAATCTTCCGATTCGGGGGTCATGGCCAAGGATATCGGCCAGCGCGCGGACGTCGGCTCCCACGCCTTCGCAGAGGTCGGAGATGGCATTGATGAAGGAGATCTTCGTAGCCAGGTACGCGTTTGCTGCCATCTTGGCCAGCTCGGCGGTCTCGAGGTTGGTAACCACCAGCGGGACCCCAGCTTTGAGCTGATCGGCGTACAGATGGCGCGCTTGTTGCTCGGCTCGAGAACGGCCCAGGGTACGTTCCATGTCAACCCCAAGGACGATGCGGTCAGGGCGCAAGGCGTCCTGGAGGGCGTGCCCTTCACGAAGGAACTCGGGGTTCCAGGCGAGTTCGAAGTCGCAGGTCGGTGACTGCTCACGGAGGTGCGCCGCGAGTCGGGCAGCTGTGCCTGCCGGAACTGTGGACTTGCCGAGGATGACGGCGGGGCGTTCGATCAAGGCCGCCAACTGGTTGGCGACCGCATAGAGGTCGGTCAGATCGGCGGTGTGCCCGTCTGCGGCTGATGGTGTTCCGACCGTAAGGATGTGTAGGTCGGCGAACTGGGCAGCGTCGGGGTACGAGGTGGTGAAATGTAATCGGCCGACGGCGAGGTTGCGGCGCAGCAGGGGTTCGAGATCGGGCTCGTAGAAGGGGAGTTGCCCGGAGGACAGTTTGGTGATCTTTCCGGGATCGGTGTCCACTCCGAGGACGTGGTGGCCTAGTTCGGCCATGCATATTGCGTGAGTGGTGCCGAGGTATCCGGTCCCGAACACGGTGCAGCGCATCGGGTTTCCCTTCGTGCAGGGTTGTGGGTCCGCTCAGCGGGCGACAAGCACCGTTCTGCGGTCGTCTGTTATCGGCGCGCCATCGAATCCGCCGTACGTCGTGATGTCGCGGAACCCGGCGCTCTGCAGCATGTCGTGCAATTCGCTGCGGGTGTACAGGCGGGTGACGCAGGTGCGTGACCAGTCGCCGCGTGTGTAGGTGTTGACGGATAACCCGCGCACCCAGTCGAAGGTAGCGTCCTCCCGGACTCCGTTGATTACGACGGACTTTCGGCCTGAAGATGCGGTGACGATGCGGTTGGTGGCTTTGGCATTTTCAACGGTGGTCAACTCCATTATCAGCGGTCCGCCCGCACGTAATACTTTGCGCCAGGCACCTAACGCGCACAGGTCTTCACTGCGGGTGGGGAGACTGCCGAAGCTTGTCCATAGGTTGATGACCGCGTCGAAAGGCCCCTCCGGAGGCGTACGCATGTCGGTCTCATGGAAGCTGATCTGCGGCCATAGTTCTCGGGCGCGGCGGACCTGATGTTCTGACACGTCGACACCGACCACCGAGTAGCCGAGGGCGTCCAATACTCCGGCGTGGCGGCCCCACCCGCACGGCACGTCCAGGATCCTTGCTCCCGGTGGAATGTGCACGAGGCGCAGCAGGTCGTCGATGTCTTGGTCGGTGGTGTCGTATTTGCCGAGGCGCCGGAAGGTTTCTTCGAATCCGTCGTCGAAGAAACCGCTGACCCAGTCGGGGATTTCCATCGAGGTTCAGTCTTTCTAGGTGGTGGGGTACCAGTACTGGTTGTCGGTGAGAATGCCGAGTGCCCACTGGTAGTGGCCGGTGTCGTGGATGGGGCGGGCCTGCTCGGGGTACAAGTCGCAGGTCGTGAGCGCGGCGATAAGGAGGTAGTCCATGAGTCGGCGGCGCTGCTCGGCGGGCAAGTCTGCGGAGGCGTGATCGAGTAGCCGGTTGCGGACAGTGGCGTGATCTGGTTCGTACATGCGCCAGAAGCCGCAGGCGGTGGCGAGGTCGTAGAGGGGGTCGCCGATCATGGTGAAGGTGCCGAAGTCGATGATCCCGGTGACGGTGGCGCGGTCGGTCATGAGGATGTTGCCGGGGTAGAGGTCGCCGTGGACCACCGCGTCGGGTCCGTCGTAGCGATCGCTGAATCGTCCCAGCAAGCAGTCGGCGCGAGTATCGATGTCGTCGATGTCGCGGCGCAGCAGCGGTGCCACGATCCGCAGTTTCTCCGACACTGTGTTGGTGATGAATTCGTTCCAGTCATTGCCACGGGTTCCGGTAGAGCCGGGTGCTGGCAGCAACAGGCGTCGACCCAATGGCGGGTTCACCATCAGCTTGCTCATCTGCTGAACGGTTTGCAGGTACAACTGTTCGAGCGGCTCGTCGTCGGCACCGGTGGCGTGGCTGTCCATCGTTGTTCCAGCGACACGGTCTTCGACCACGGCAATCAGATCGCCGTGCCGGGCGATGTCGTGAATACGCGGCACGGTCCAAGGCACTGCGGAGGTGTCGAGGCGGTCGTGAAAATCGCGCAAGGTGTCGAAGACCTCGAGCTGGCCACGGTCGGCGTAGATCTTGAGTACGCGGTCGGTTTCCAGGGCGTAGACATGGGCCTCGGTGCCCACCCCGAGCGGCTGGATTCCGGTGAGTCCGTAGTGGCGCAGCAGTTCACGCTCGGAATCGGTGCTGATGGTGGTCGCGTCGTGTGGAATCAAGGCTGTCCTTTCGAATTCAGTGCGTGCAGCAATGTTTGGTGCAGACCGGGGTCGCGGGCAGCCACGACATGGCGGGCGGAGACATGTGGGCCACGCAGGCGCAGCGGCTCTCCATCTTGGTCGGTCACAAAAGCGCCGGCCGCAGTGATCAGATGGATCGGCGCGGCGAGATCCCACGCATAGTGTCCACACATTTCGACAACAGCGCCCAGGGCGTGGCCGAGGGCGATATCAGCTAATACCCGGGTCGATTCGTATCGATCGGCCAGATACTCGGTATCCGGGGCGAGCGCCTCGCGCAGGCCCGGCACGTCCCCGTAGACGCTGTGTACTGCGGGGTGATCGGGGGGCGGACCACAGCGGTGAACGGTGAGGGTGTCCGCGTATGCCTCGGCGAGGATGTTGTCGGCGGGAAAGTACGCGATGGAGAGCGCCGGTACCCCATGCGTCCACGCGGACAGCAGTATCGCGAAGTCCGACGACCCCGCGAGATATTGACGGGTTCCGTCGAGCGGGTCGATGAACCAGACGGTCGACGCGGTCCGGGTGTGGCTGCGCTGGTTCTCCTCGCTGATGACCACGGCATTGCGGACCGTGTTGGCTAGTGCTGTGGTGAGGATACGCTGGCTGGCGTGGTCGGCGACGCTGACGAGTGTGCCGTCGGGTTTGCGCCAGCTGGTCGGACTCGCGGTCCTGGTGTGTCCCGGCCAGTTCCGCATCAGCCGATCTCCGGCTCGTGTGACGGCGTCGAGCAGTGCGCCGCGACCTTGCGGGGTCAGCGTGAGCGGATCCGGCAGAGGTTCGGGCTCGGCGGCCGATGCACGTGTTCTCATCGATGGGCTCCAGTCGAATCGGTCAGAATTCCCGTGAGAACGCGCGCCCAGGTCTGCCAGCTGTAGGCGCTGTCGTAGTCGAGATCGGTGCAGCGGCCTCGGGCATAGTGGGTGATCAGCGCCTGTAGGAGGTTGCTAATCTCGCTGTCGCCCAAGGGAATATAGGTGTGGCGCGGATCGTCGGCAGTGGTGCGTAGAACGGGGATGTCGCTGAAGATTCCGGGACGGCGGTGGGCAAGGAGTGTGGTGGCGGGGCCGGAGGTTTCGCCCAGCCATGGACCGCGTAGTTGGATCGGATAGTCCACCGCGGCGAGCAGTTGGGTGAATTCGTGATCGGAGACCCAGCCGAGGTGACGTATCGATGGGTCGTCGGGGATGTGCAGGTCGTATTGGAGTTCGCCAACGAGCAGGAGGATCGCGTTGTGCGGACGGCGAGGCCAGCGTTGCCAAGCAGTCAGGATCGACTCGACGCGCTTGTATTGGCCGATCCAGCCGAAGGTGGCGAATACGACCATCTCCGGCGTCAATTCGTATCGGGCTCGCACGGCGTCAGGTTTGGCCGGGATGATGGGAGCGACGGGAAACGCGATGACGCGCACGTCGGCGTGTGGGTAGCGAGTGGTGAGCAGGTCGGCGACGCTCGGGTGATGGACCAGAACCGTGGTCGCGGTGTTGACGACCAGGGATTCGATTCGCGCATCCAGGCTGTAGCGGTCGACCGCGGGATGCGCGTCGAACCACTTGTCGAGGTCAGTGGCCGAGGCGAATTCGGCATCCAGATGTGTGCCGAGCAGGTCCAGCACAGCGCTTCGTTCGGCGGTGGGGATCCGGTCCCATGCTTGGTAGTAATAGTCCAGGGTGTTGTATTCGTGCAGCAACACCGGCCCGGGTCGCTCATAGAGGGCACGGTAGGCCCCGTGATGGAAGGCATTGTTGCCCAGGTGGTAGAGCACGAGGCCGAATTCGTGTGGTGAGCGGGTGTCCTCGACGACACAAACCGGGTTCAGGTTCCCGCCCAGGTGTTGCGCTGATTCGGCGATGTAACCGGCTATGCCGCTGGGTTGCGGTGATGTCGGCCCGAAGATGCCCAGGGTTTGAGAATGAGGGTTCGTGATCACGGGTGCGCTCCGGCCTGAGGCGCTGTGACGAGCTTGATGCCGTAGCCCTCTTTGTCGATGGCTTCGGTGTAGACGGACAGCGTTTTGGACACGGCGCGGTCGAGCGAGAACACCGTTTGTGCCCGCGTTCGGCCCGCGCTGCCCAGGCTTCGGCGGTGTACCGCGTCAGCGGCCAACGCGTCCAATGCCTCCGCGTAGTTGGCGGGATCGGCGGTGTCGGTCAGAATTCCGGTGGCCTGCGTGACGACTTCCCGTAGCCCGCGTGTGTTGGTGGCGACGACCGGGACACCAGCGTGCATCGCCTCGATGCACGCGAGACCGAGGCCCTCGACGGTGCTGGGCTGGGTCGCGATATCGGTTGCCGCCCACACCGAATCCCGCACGGTGTCGGGGCAATCAACCAGGACGGTCACCCGGTCGCTCAGTCCACGGTCGTCGATATCTTGGCGTATTCGCTTGAGGTAGTCGCTGTCGGCGCTGTTGCACGATCCGGCTAGTAGGAGCCATACCTTCTCGCGCTGCGCCATGTGCTCGTAGGCGTCCAACAGCCGATGTTGGCCTTTGCGGGGTTTGAATCGCCCGACCAGGCTCACCAGGAGACCATCGTCAGGTATTCGCGCTACCCGCCGCAGCCGCCGTCGGTCTGCTGCGGTCGACGAGGACGCGGACAGTCCGTGATAGATGACCCGTAGACGATCAGGCGGGTAGCCGAAGTGCACCGCTTGTTCGGCGAACGCGTTACTTCCGGCGATCATCAGGTCCGGGTCCGCACCGCTCAAGATGAATCGCGCACGATTCTCACCGGCGGGTTCGCACTCGGGTTGGGTTTCGTGCAGTGAGGCGATCAATGGGGCTCGGCTGCCAAGTCCCGCCATCGCTGCCAGCAGCAGCGCGGCCTGGGTATGGGTGTGGATCACATCGAACTGGTTGCCGCCCAACAGTTCTACAACGTCACCGACGACGCCGAACAGTGCTGACTCCCACGGAACGCTGCCCGCCTTGGGCGGGGACAACAACGCACTGGTACGCAGGACTCGCACGCCATTGTCGATCGAGTCGATCGGTTGGTCGACGCTGTCGCGGTTGGTCAGCACTGTCACGTTATGTCCACGGTGTGCGAATGCCTCGGCCATGGTGATGATGTAGGTTTCCAAGCCGCCGGTGCGGGGCCGGTACGTGGTGGTGATCAGGCAGATTCGCATTGGATCGTCTCCAGCAGTCCGGGCAGTTCGGTCAGTCGATGGATCCGAGTCACCGGCAACGCCGCATGGTGGATGTGATGGCGGTCGTAGAGCACGAGGTTCTCGATGCCCGCCGCAGCGGCACCGAACATGTCATTGATCAGCCCGTCGCCGACGAACCACACCTGCTCTGGGCGGCATTCGAGTTTCCGCAGAGCGGCGTGGAAGATTCCGTGGTCAGGTTTTTCGCTGCGGACTACCGTCGAATCGACTGCGACATCGAAGAATTCGGCGATTCCGAATGCGGTCAGCTCTTCCAGTAGCGTGCCGTCGGAGTTGGATACCGCCGCTATAGGCACTCCTCGCGCTCGCAGAGTTGTCAGTACATCCACTGCGTCTGGGTCGAGATCGGCGTACAGGTCCGGACGCCGCGCGGCGGCAGGCCAGGCGCGCCGTCCGATTGAGGCGGGGAGTCCCAACAGTGCAGCCCAAACCACGCCTACCCGCTCCGGTCTGGTCAGCTCGGATGGAAAGCGCATGTGATGTGCCTCTGCGGCGGCGGCCAGCGCGGCGGCGGCCACGGCGGTGGGGATATGCCCTGCTCCGCAGGCAGCCAGTTCTTGGGCCATCACCTGCCCGCTGGGATGGATCAGCGTCATGCCGACGTCGAGCATCACGACGGTCCGTTCTTTCGTCATGGCAGCACCTGCACAAAGCGGGTGAACAACGAATCCTCGGCACCTCGGCACATCGCCAAATACGCATCCCGCAGGCGAGTTGTAATCGGGCCGACAGGGATCGTGCAGCCATCGATCTCGCGGACAGCGCGGACTTCGTCAAGGGTGCCGGCTAAGAACACCTCCTGTGCGGCGAGCAAGTCGACAGCCGTCAACGACTGTTCGTAGAAGGGGATCCCGAATTTGTGCGCGAGCTCGATCACGGTGGCCCGCGTGATCGAATCGAGCAGCCCGTCTGTGAGCGGGGCAGTCACCAGGCTCCCGTGTAGAACCGCGAAGACCGACGCACCCGGTGTCTCTGTCACCCCGCCGTGGGTGCCAAGCAGGATCGCTTCGTCCGCACCGGCATCGAGCGCTTGCAGGCGGGCGAGTCGGAAGGCGGAGTATGCGGCACCGGTCTTGGCGGCGGTCGGTAGAGCCGCATCCGGGACGCGCCGCCACTGGCTGATCATGCACCGAATCGGTGACGGATCGGTCGGATCGGCGCGATGGCAGGCAATGAACTCACCGACGGTGAGCTCATCATCGGCGGCCCGATAGCGGCCCGCGTCGACGTAAATCGTCGGCCGCAGATACACGTCCGCGCTAGGCTGGGCACGATCGAGCAAAGCGACCACCGCGCCCCGCATCCGCTCATACAGCCCTGCCCGCACTGGAATACGCATCAGCTGCGCCGAGGTCACCAGCCTGCGCAAATGGTCGTCGAGCCGGACCACCGCCCATCGGCGGTGATCATCATTCCAGTAGCCGCGCACACCTTCGAACACGTTCAATCCCCGCAGCGCGGTCTCCGATCCGACATGTACCCGAGCCTGCCGCCAGGGCACGACCGCGCCGTTCCACCAGATCCATTCCGGCTCAACCTCATACATCGACGCTGTCCTTCCAACACCATTCGCTGGTCACGATCGAACCCGCACCGTGTTCTGTCCTCAGCACCTCCGGTAGGTAGTCGACGCCATAGGCTTCCGACAGACCCTCACGGTCGTCTACACGCCCATCACCGGCCGCCGCTACGGTGATCAACGAATCGAATTCCGGTGTCTCCCTCGTTGTTTCGGCGGCCATGCAATGCCGTGTGAACGTATCCCCGACCGTGGCACGCCCGGCGACCCGGACTTCGAACAGAACACCGACGTCGCCAGCGGATCCGACGGTGACACCCCACAGCCGGGGTGGGTGGTACTGCGGTGTCAGCCCGGTCTCTTCGTGCAGTTCGCGTAGGGCGTGGCCGCGTACCGTCGCCGCGGTCAAGTCGCGCTCGTGCCCCGGCGGCTCGACATTGCCGCCGGGCAGTTGGATTCGCCCAGGGGTGGCGGTGTGTCCCGCCATTCGACCCAGCACCAGGTCGCCCTCGCCGGTGCGGGCCAACATCGATGCGAACACCACCCGTGCGTACGGTCGGCGTCGGCGTGAGACATCGGCGGCATGTCGCCACAGGTACTGCGCGTAGGTGCCTGTCGACCAGTCGATGCGGCACTGGTGCTCGGCGGTCCATGACACGTCTCGGGCAACCACGATCGGGCCGTTGAACAAGTGCGGATTCCCTTGCTGGCGTTCACTCCAGCAGCGGGCTATCTCACCGAGTTCGGCGGTGGTGTAGCTGGGCGCGGCGACCCTGCGCAGTAGCAACGACTGGGCTCTCCGGACGTCGGGGGTGCTCATGTCGCCGGCTCGGGAATGCGGCATCCAAGCCGCCGAGCCAATTCAGGTAACGCGGTGCCCGCTTCGCGACGACACAGCAAATCCCTGTCACGAACTCCTTCCAGCGGGTACGGCGTCCACCGCCCGTCCGAGCCATGGAACCCCTCGGGGTCCAGGAAGATCACCCTCATCCCATGGTCACGGGCTCGAGCCTGTACTTTGCGCCTGTCGGCGTGGCTGCCCACCACCAGCAGTGCACGGGCCTGGGGCAACAGCGGCACCAGGGGTACCGCCTCGTCGTAGCGACGCACGTAGCATTCGTCCAATCCGGCACGCACGTGCAGCCCATCGAAGTTGTTGGTGATCACCGGCCCCACCAGGTGCCCGGCGCCAGCGAGCGAGGCCAATGCCGCATGAGCCCTCGTGGGTTCGGCGCGCAGGCACGCACGGAACATCTCGGTAAGTACGGGCATCCTCGCCTCCGGATCGGTGAGCAGGTCCGTTAGGAAGTCGTCGCTGCCGACGTCCAGGACGAAAGCACCGGTGCGACGGTCGGTCACCCGATAGATCTCGTGGAGTCGATGCAGCGGCGGAATTCCCGCCTCCACCGACATCCCACAGCCGACCTCGACCTGGAACGGCAGCAACTGCCCCAGTTCGGATAGGTCCGGGACAAGTTGTGGATTGCCTCGCCGATCTTTGACGCGCATACCGCCGTCGAGGACCGTCCACGGCAGCCGAGCGACCTGGGGTGAGGGTCGGTAATTACGCGAACGGATGACAACCTCCGCACACCGATACCCCAGCGGCAGCCTGCGGCCTGCACGTCGATCCTCCGGATGTTCGTGATGCTCGGTGACGGTGCAGCACAAGTCGTCTCGGATCCATTCCCCTCCGGCTGCCTGCCATCCACCAGTCCTCAGCGACTCGGACACCGCGGCAAGGTGCACAGCAAGCTCGTCGGCCGGATACGCCACCGACACCAGCATGTAGAGGTCCACGAGCTGTAGCCGCGCCAGCCGAGTCGTCTCGTCGAGGTCGAAACGGTAGCGGTAGTGCAGAACTCGCCTACGCGCGTCGGCTGGGCCCGTCCAGCCGGACTCCGAGGCGTTGGCGCGATCCTGGGTCCGCCGCCACAATCCCTCTTCCACGTTCCATGCCCGATGGTTCCTGGTCGAATAGAAGCGTCTCCACCGCTGAAGCATCACTGAATCCAGCTCGCCCACGGTATGCGGAAATCTCACGGCCGTCCCGCCTCCTTCGCGATTGTCAGCAGAAACCAGTCGCTCGAGAGCGCAACCATCGTCTCGAAGATGGCTGCGGCCTGGGCAATTCGTTCAGCTTCGACCGCATTGCCCGAGTTGGATCCTGCATGTGCCAATGTCGGCGATATGACCATGCAGGTCGGTGCTGTTCACTCTCGACACAGTGTCTGTACCGTCTTGAACTTCTGGGTCTCGTGTGGTCTCCCCTGCGGCTCGTCTGTGCTAGTTTCGGCTTGCCGTCTGGAGAATGGGGGTCGAAGGGTGGATACTGAGCCCATTCGCCTCAAAGTCGAGCTGCACCAAAGGCATTGGCAGACCCACCGCCATTTCTGCCGCGAGTACGACAGGGTCGCGCGGACGATCGACCCCGCCCTTGTCGGTACGGCTCCGGGGCGTGCTCAATTCTTTCGTTGGATGTCCGGTGAGTTGAAAGGGCTTCCCTACCCTCACCATTGCCGAATCCTGGAGAAGATGTTCCCCGGTTTCACCGCAGCACAACTCTTCGAACCATGCGGGGCCGAGACCAGCCCGGCATCGTCGCCTACCCACGCTGAGGTCGATACCGAACGCGGGTTGCTCGACGTCATCGAAGACCGCCTCACGAAACCGGCGGCTGGTGTGGTCAGCTGGGGGCCGGACCAGCTCAACGCCCCCCGGCTCGCCGAGCCCGACTTAGCAACAGCGCGCGCCCACGGCCCTGGCGCGTCTGCTCAAGACATCATGCGACGACTCATGCAGTTCGAGGGAGTCGCACGTCTCGACAGTCGCGAGATCACCCAATTCGCTTACCTTGCAGGACATATCATCGACCTCGACACTCGTATCGACCTTCATATCGGCGACGACGGGTCAGCTCACCTGACATACCGGTACGAAACACTCAACATGACCGACAAGCCGCTGACTCGACTCCCCAGGGAACTGTGGTTCGAGCACACCGACGGCAGGCTGGATATCCGCCCGCTACGCGACAGCACCCACCGGCTCGCGATTCAACGGGTTCACGACACCCCGAATCTGGCGAAGTTCGCCTGTCAGCTTTCACCCGCTATCAAGCCCGGTGAATCCGCCCAAATCGGATACTCATGCGACGGAGGACGCTTTGAAGATGCGCTCTACTGGCGGCAAGCAGTCTACCGCTACACCCGAAGGCTCACCATCAACCTGCGGCACGCCAACGCCGGAGATGTGCTCAGCTGCTCTGCCGTCGAAGAACATCCAGACGGCGCGGAGAACTCTGCAACCGAGCATTTGACCTGGGACTATGAAGGAGAAGACGTCATCGTAACTTTGGTCCGGGAGTACCTGCGCCCAAGCCAATCGGTCACGCTGCGCTGGGAGGTTGCCCGTGAAAACCCGTGACCTCGTGGAACGAACCCTGCGAGCATGGAATCAGCATGAGATCGACCGAGGCGCATCCGCAGTGATCGACTTCGACTTCCGCCCTCCCCCAGATACTTCCGAACCACCGGTGCCGACCGATCGGCTAACCACCTTCCGACAGCTGAGCGAGCTGCTCGAGGACGCCAACGATCCCGCCGTCTCGCAGCGGATCAACGCCGATCTCGCCTACCTACGAGCACTGATGGGTGAGCGTGCCCCGCTCGACGAGTACATCCGAGCAACTCAAGGATGCCCCGCCACAGGCTGGCCCGCTGAATACATCACCGAGAAGGGCGAAATCGCCCGCCAATGCCTCGCTGCACTCCATGTTGGCTGGGGTGAGAGCACAGCGATCGACCTCGACGCGGCGGAAGGACCCATCGACGCCGCCGATGCTCCTGATGCGATTCGCTCCGCGGCAATCGAGTACGAAGCAGATGTCCGTCGCGCGACAGGTTCGGACGCGGTCTACGAACTCACCATCGAGGCCGCTGATGTCGACGCCTACTGGGCGTACTGGCTCGACGGGGCCGGCCAACAGGTCCGGCTTCGACTCAACATGCGCAATGCGAGCTACACCAAGGTCCAAGCCCGGCAATTCGCACTACACGAAGTGCTGGGCCACGGGTTACAAAGCGCCAGCATCGCCGCCCGATGTGCTGACGAAGATGTCCCCTGGGTACGTCTGCTGTCGGTGCACGGCCCGCAGCAAGTACTGCTGGAAGGCTGGGCACAAGCCGCACCGCTGTTCATCACGCCAGACGATCGCGCACTAATCGCGCGGGTACGCATCGACCACTACTCCCAACTCGTCCGCGCCGAACTGCACCGCGCCGTCAACAATGGGACCCCCATCGAAGAATGCGCGCAATATGCACGAACCCACGTTCCCTGGTGGACCGACAGCCAAATTGCTAGCCTCTTGGCCGATCGCAGTACGAGCCCACAGCTCAGAACCTATATGTGGGCATACGCCGCAGGCATCGACTGGTTCGCCAACCTGGCCGACTCCGACCCCGCTGTCATCCAGAGCGTTTTGCGCAGCGCCTACCGTGCCCCGCTCACCCCGACCGATCTCGAACGTCTCTGGCCGAAGGGACCCGCCGTCGGCGGCCCGCGTGGGCTCCCCGAAAACCACATCACCCATTACTAGGCAGGTTGCCTTCGCTGTCAGCATATGACAGCGACGACCACTGAAGGAGCGCTTGGCCGCCGTATGTCGGGTGACCGCAGGAGATCTCACCACCTTCATTGCCTCATGCGGCGGCTGGAGTGAACTCCCCGGCATAAATTCCGGCAGTAAATGCCATCCACTCGTCAGCCGTGTAGACCAGACAGACGCCGTGCAAGTCGCGAATCGCGGTGCGGCCAGTACCTTCGTCGCGGTCGATCACGGGAAGGCGCTGGATGACGGTGGCATCGACGGGAGTTCCGGTAACGATCTTCAGGAAGCTTTCCCATATCGCCGTTGGGATGGAGACCACCGGTTGACGGAAGGGATCGCCGTGGTACTTGCTGTCGCGGATGAGCACCGACGCTTCGCCGAACCGCACCTCGACACAGTTGGACGATTGGCTGGAGAACGATGCCTTGAACCAGCCCGAGCGGGGCGCGGTAGTGCTCGTGTTCATGTCGGAGTTCCTATTCAACTGATGCTTCTATCCTATCGGCCAGTTGTTCGATAAGGGCCAGAGACTCTTCAGGGTTCAGTGCGCAGTTTTGGAGATGCCCGAAACCTACGGTCAGGATTCGAATGCGGTTCTCATCCTCGATGAGTTCACCCCAATCCAGCGCCTCCGACCAACCAAGCGTGGGCTGGTGAGGGCGAGCGAAGTCAAGGATGTGGAAGGTACTGCATCCGAAGATCGCGCCTGTGGTGCTGCTGAACGGCAGGACACGGAAATCGAGTGTGTCGGGGTGTTTGTTGATCATCGTGATGAGGTGTTGAAGCTGCCCGCGGAGGACATCCACGCCACCGGTCAGCTGTCGAACTACAGCCTCACTGACAACAACATTCAGCCGTAGCGGATCGGCGTCCGTCAGCCGTTCCTGTCGGTGCATGCGGGCTTCGATCCGCTGGTCGACCTCGATCTGGCGAATGAACGCGGTGTCGGCCGTAATCAGCGCGCGGGCGTAATCTTCGGTCTGCAACAGACCCGGTATCAACAAGCTTTCGGTCGTGCTGATCTCCTGGGCACCTGCCTCCAGACCCCAGAGCCTCAGCTGCTCCTCATTGAAGAGCCCCTCGTAGGTGTTCCACCAAGCACGTTGTCGTGCAAGGTTTCTCAAATCGAGCAGTTCGACCCGCTCGTCCTCCGGGAAATCGAGGAGCGCCAGAAGGTCCGTCAGCTTGCCCTCGGTCAGAATGCGCTGGTCACGTTCGACCTTCGGCCAGTAAGTACGCGAAAACCCGAGATCTTTTGCCAGTTGCGGACCCGTTATTCCCAGGACTTCCCGGCGACGACGCAGCCGGTACGAGAGTTCCCATCGAGCCACCGCAGGCGATTTTGGAGCCATCGCTCGTCCTTCCCTCCGTCGGTCCAGGCAGCGCTACAGTACCCCAATCGTAATATGACACGTGTCATTGCGTGTTTCACGAATACTGCTAGGACACCTTGACCCAAGATATGCACCCGACGTAGCGTCAGACGTGTTTTTAGTCACACGCAACGACGGTGGGCGGGGATGACGATCATGAAAATGCCTCTCCGGCATCTGCACGGGCGGTATCGATCAGGCAGGTGTGTAGGCCTCCATGTCAGCGCCCCGACAACGGGCGACCAGGTGTATCGCAGTGCGCCCGAACAGCCCGTGGCGTTCACGCACGCGGTAACGAACCCCACCCGCACTCTGAACAACATCAACGCGCCCGGCGGAATGCGCTTGCCTGCATGGGGTTTGGGGGCGATAGCCAATGAATCCGTTCCGCCCAAGCGCGTTCTCGCCGCGTGTCGCGGTGACGTTCAGGACTCCCATCTCACCCTCGTGCATCACGGGGAGTGCCAATCGAGCTTCTGAAGGGAGCGACGAGCAATGACCATTCAGGTGATCGAGTCGCTGATCACGAGCGATCAGACGGAGCATCGTGCCCGCTCGGTTGGGCAGGGCAGATGGGTGGCGTCCTGGCTTCCCTGCCGCACCCTCACCACGGAACAGGCTGTGGCGGCAATACAGCTGACCGAAGCCGTAGACACATTGACAGCCCTGGCCAGGTGCCTGGGACTCCCGCCGTGCGAAGCGATCGGCAAAGCAATGCTCGACTTCCGTTCGGTCAATGGCCGAACGGTGCCGGTACCCGAATCCCAAGCACAGGTCAGGGGCATACGATGACCGGCGCTGCGGCCGAGCGACGCCCGTGGGCGTACGCGCTGCTTCGTACGGACAAGACCGACCAACTCGAGTTCGTCGAAACCGAGCGGATCGGCGACCTTGCCGAGCGCCTCGGATTCGAGTTGCGCGGAATCCTGACCGCCGACTCCGATGCCGACTTCGCTCCGCTATTCGCCAGCTTCGAACTGTCGGGGATAACCGCTCTGCTGGTGCCGTCGGTGCTGCACATGACGGGCTGGATGGGCGTCGTTCGACACCACGTCGACGTCTGGACCCTGGACCCGCCGGGGCGATGGCCACGTCACTCCGCACCGGGAGTCACGGCCGCGTTTCTCCCCGGCTTGGGCGGCAGCCGATGACACCGCACTCGATCCTGCATCTACACCTGGAGTCCGGCCCGCTGATTCTGGATTTTCAGGGGTACCAGGAGCAAGTCGCACAGGTTGCCGCCACGCTGTCCACCATCGGCTCGGCGGTGACGGTAACCGTTGACGACCGAGTCACCGCGGAGATGCCGAAACTCCCCTGTTCCCGACTCTGGGACGAACCGGTCCACGCAGCCGCGGATTCCGAACCGCGCAGCGAAACAGACCGCAATTCAACAGTATCCGAAACACGCGCGTCGAAATTTATTGGACCGCAAGAGCTTCCGGTCATTCACACGGGGGTGCAGATGATTCAAGCGTGAGTATCTCGCTCAGATTCTGGTTGTCCGGTCACGAGTTCCATCCGATGAGGAGGTTCGATTCCAATGTCTGCATTCGCGTTGTTCTTGGTCGGGGTTGGTGTGGGTAGCGCGACGCTGTGGCTGTTCCAGACATGGCGCACCACAACCGACGAACCATCCCGCCCCCACCAAGGGCGCGACCCGGAGCGCTGGTCGGTGCAACGCATCGCGGCCCGTATCGCAGAAGAAGAACGCACCGCACCGCGCCCCCGCCATCACGCGCGGGTAGCCGACCCGACCGCTGGCGCTCGGCCGGTTACGGGCTGGCCCACTATTGCTTCGGTCGGTTGAGGCGATGGATCCGATGTCCGTTCTGATCGCAGCCGTTGCTGCGAACCGTATCGACTCCGATCGAATGATCGACCAGAGGTGCCGTACCTACTGGGAGCGATTCGCGTTGCAGGCTTTCCGGTGTCCGGATCACGATCACATCCTGGCGGCGACCGGTTCTCACACGGCTGGCGTGGTCGCGCCGCGTCCACTCGCGGCGGCGGCATACCGGTTGTTGGGCGTCGGGGCGGTTCCGGTGTTCGCGGTCGGTCATGACCGGTGGGTGTTCATCACGCAGGGGGTACCTGATGCACCCACGGCGAGACAGTTGTCGTTGTCGGTGTTCAGGTACCCGATCGTGCCGATTCTTGCGCCCACACCGCTGGCGCTGCCCACCCCCGGCTTTCGTCTGCGCAGTTGGCTGCACGTTCCGGACGGCCCCGTTCGTCCCCCCGTAACCACGGTGGTGGCCGCGCTCCACACAGCGGCCACCCGACTCGGCTCATCGCCGCTCAGGAGTTGACCATGTCCGAGACCGCACACGATGCCCCGCTGCCACATTCCAATCTGTTCGTCAACGCCGAGGGCACGCTGGCCGAATACCTGTGCTGCGCCGAACCATTGGGCATGACCACCCAGCGCGCCCTCCAGTTGCGCGACCTCCACGACGGCCACTCCCTCCACTGCCGAATCCTCACGACGGCGGAACTCAATCTGCCTTGACCCGCAACTGAATGCACCTACATCCACCCCGCTGCCTGTGAGAAGGACATTCGCCATGCTGCCGCAACGCAAGCCACCCTCGTCGCCTCGGCCCAAGGCTCTGGGATATCTGAACCGTGACCGGATTCCGGTCGGCGTCGCTCCCGAGTCCGTGGGGTGCACTAGCCGAGCTTGGGCCGAAGAGCAGGGTTACCTCTGGGGAGGGACGTACCTGGCCGCTTCCGACGACGCCCAGGCCGTCGCGGCCCTGACGCGTGCAGCGGCCCAGCCCGACGTCGAGGTGATCGTCGTTCCCAACTCCGGCCACCTCCCGGCGGGCCAGCACGTGATCATCGCCGGGGATCGGCACACCCGCGTGATCGCCGTACGATAAGCGCCCACAGCCGGGACCCTGGATTTGTCCCGATTCCTCCTGCCGCCGATCCAGTCGATCCGGCTACCAAAGCGAGGCTCGATAGCCAGACCGACCGCTTTGCCTCTAGCCTCGGTACGATTTATCGGGTTGGCAACGGCGCAGATCCCGTTGAGCCCGAGCAGTTCAGTAGGACATCGCCCGAGTTCGATCGGATTGACCGGTGTGGACGGCGACGGCAATCCCGTCCACGTCGACGTCCCCGCAACCGCGGACACCGTCACTACCTTCGCCAACCCGGACCAGGACAACGGCAACACACTGAGCCAGGATCTGAGCAACGGCAGTACGGCAATCGGGAACGTCGGTGGCGCCGCGCAAGGTGGCGCCGACAAAACCCCTCAAGGCAGCCACTGGGCCCCGGGAAGCGGTCCCACGCTCACACCCGAGGAGGCAGCCCGTGCCGCGAAACTGGCGAAGGGGCTGACGGTCGTATCGATCGGTATGGAGGTCGGCTCGGCAGTGACCGATCTGGCGAACGGCAAACCGCCAGGTGAGACCATAGGTAAGAGCGGCGGCGCGATCGGCGGCGGCTGGGCCGGAGCCGCCACTGGCGCGGCCATCGGCGGCGCCGTGGGCGGACCGGTCGGCGCGGTGATCGGCGGTGGCATCGGTGCCTTCGCAGGCTCCACATACGGAGCCAAGGCCGGCAAATGGCTCGGAAGCTTGTTCGACTAGAAAGGCGAGTGATCAATATGGAAATCTTCGCGGCACTCACCGCAGTGATCGCCCTGGGCGTCGGCGTCTTCTCCGCCCTCGACGCCGAACGAGGACACCCACGCCGAGCCACCGCCACGCTGACCGCCGCGCTAACGGTGGGCGCGGCCGCGTTATGCGTCCTCGCTCCCGCCGACATCCGAGCGGGCATCGTAGTCGGCACGCTTGTCATACTGGCGACGCAGCTCGCTCCCACAAGCTCGCCCTACCGAGTCTCCCGGAGCTAGCCGGATGGCTGCAATCCTCATCACTGGGGCCGTGCTGATGGTCGGCGTCATCGGCTACGCGGTCCTGGCCGCCGATTCCAGGCCCTACAACCCGCGCATGTACTGGTGTTCGGCGGCGTACGCGGCGTTGTTGATCGCACCGCTGATGCCCTCACTGACACGGGCAATCGCGGCAGCGGGCGGTGTCGCCATAGGCGCCATCGTCCTCGCCCTGCGCTCGACACCATTCCTATCCCGCCGCCGCCCCGACGGAACACGCAAAGTCGGCCACAACGACATACACTGGCCACCGCGCTGGCCCGGCCGTCCCGCACCACGAGTGAACCGGTACGACAAGCGAACACGCTCCGCGGCGCACAGCACTGAAGACACAGAAAGCCCGCAATCCACTGAGGGAACGACGTGAACGTCATGGGCCGGAACGACCGTTAGCAACAGAACTCGGTGACGCTGCTGGAACGGGCAGCTCCCGGCCTCAACACGATCCCTCCGGCCTTACGGCTTCAGGTTCCGACCGAACCTGAGTTGTCACACGCCGTTCCGACCTGACATCACTCGGGTTCCTACGAACGATGCTTCAGTTCTGATGAACCCGAGCAGGTTAGTACGACATCACTTGGGTTTGGTCTCGCTCCGACCATCCACGAGGTACAGACCAGGGGTTTGCCTGATTGCGCGGCGCGTTATGGCAGGTTGAAACGGCTTCGGGATTTCTGAAGAGGTCTCATCAGGGCCGACGTTTCACCGCGTGTGCTGAAGCCAAGACCGGTGCCACATCGGTAGGGATCCTTGCGCGCCAGCCAGTGCTCAGAAATCCTGGGTGCCGGATTCCGCGCCGATGTAGAGCCGCTCCGACCCCTCCTGTGACCGAACATCTCCGATCAGGACGGGGGTCGGGGAGCAGATCCGCCCGATCCGGCGCTAAGCGCGCGAATCATCGAGCGGCGTTGACCTACAAGTGATTTCATGTCGTGGTGACCGATGAGGGCGGCTACGGCCGGTTTGGGGCGTTGTCCCGTGTTGAGCTGGAGAGGTTCTTCTACCTCGATGACGAAGACCGGAAGCTGATCGCGGGTCGGCGGCGGGACTACAACCGGTTGGGATTCGCGCTTCAGGTCGTGACTGTCCGTCAGCTCGGAATGTTCCTGGCCGATCCGCTCGACGTGCCGCCCGAACTGATCGAATATCTCGCCGAACAGTTGGCTATCGAGGACTCCTCGTGCGTGAAGCAGTACACCGACCGGGACAAGACCAAACTCGAACATGCCTGGGAGATCCAGCGCGAGTACGGATTGACCTCCTACAGCGAGGTCGAGGCGGAGTTGGCGGCCTGGGTCGCGGACCAGGCGTGGGTGAGCGGTGACGGACCGAAGGCGATGTTCGCCGGCGCGGTCGATTGGCTGCGCAAGCGCCAAGCGCTGCTGCCGGGTCCTCGGACGTTGGAGCGTTTGGTCACCGATGGACGACAGGCCGCTGATCAGCGGTTGTGGAGTGCGCTGACCGATCCAGTGACTGCGCAGTCCGCGTCAGCGCTGCTGGCGTTGCTGGATGTGCCCGAGGGCAAACGCCGCGTCAGCGAGCTGGAACGGCTTCGCCGGGGCGTGTTCCGGGCCAGTTCCAAGGGGATGGTGGCCGCGCTGGACCGCCTGGGCGACCTCATCGCGCTGGGCGGTCATTCCTTGGATGTGTCGATGGTTCCGCAGCGTCGGGTGATCGGTTTGGCCACCTACGGGTTGTCGAGCAAGGCTCCCGCGTTGCGCCGTCTCGAGCCCCGCCGCAATCGGCTGGCGGTCATGGTCGCCACGGTGAAAGTGCTCTCGGGCAGAGCGACCGATGATGTGCTCGAGTTGTTCGACCTGTTGATGGTCACCGATCTGATGTCCAAGGCCGAACGCGAGTCGCGCGAGGAGAAGCTGCGCCGATATCCACGGGTCTCGCGTTATGCGGGCAAGCTCGCGGCGGCGGTGAGGGTGCTGTTGGAGATGACCGAGATCGAACCGGACCTGAGTTTGGAGATGATGTGGGATCTGATCGAGAACACCGCGACCAAGAGTGAGTTGCGTGCCGCGGTCGCGGTGATCGACGAGCTCGTTCCGGTCGATGACGCCGAACTCAACGAGCAGCGCCTCGAAGAGCTGGCCGGTCGCCTGGCCACGGTGCGGGTGTTCCTGCCCCGGCTGATGCGGACCGTGGTGTTCGGGGCCACGGCGGACGGTGCGCCGGTGTTGGTGGCGATGAAGACCCTGGGCGAGCTGATGTCGACGAAGTCGAAACTGCCCGCGAGCTGGCTCGATGCCCGCCAGGTCGATCACGACCTCATCGGCGGTGGGTGGAAGCGTCTGGTCTACCGGGAAGGCCGCCCGCCCGAGACGGTGGACCGCGCCGCGTACACGCTGTGCCTGCTCGAGCAGTTCCACCGGCATCTCAAGCACCGCAACATCTTTGCCCCGCAGTCGACGCGGTGGCGCGATCCGCGCGCCCAGCTGTTGGCCGGGCCCGCGTGGGAACAATCACGCGAGGCCGGGATGAACGCGTTGAACCTGCCCGAGGATCCGGGAGCATTGCTCGCCGAGCATGCCGCCGCGGTCGATACCGCCTACCGGGAGGTCGCCGCGCGGTTGGACAGTGACGGTCCGGCGAGCGTCGATGAGGACGGCCGCCTGCACCTGGCCGCGTTGAAGGCCGAGCCGGACCCGCCGTCACTGGTGGATCTGCGGCGCCGAGTCGAGGCGATGGTGCCCGAGATCGACCTGCCCGAACTGGTTTTGGAAGTCATGTCCTGGGTGCCCGGATTCACCGAGTCGTTCACCCACGTGTCCGGCAACGGTGCCCGTGTCGCCGATCTGGGATTGTCGGTCGCCGCGGTGCTGTGCGCCAACGCGATGAACGTGGGTTTCAAACCGGTGACCAGCCCCGGTGTGGACGCGCTGACCCGTGACCGGCTGCACCATGTCGACCAGAACTACGTGCGTTCGGAAACGTTGACCGGGGCCAATGTCGAGCTGATCAAGGCCCAAGCCTGGATCGAGTTGGCGCAGCTGTGGGGTGGTGGACTCCTCGCGTCGGTCGACGGCATGCGGTTCGTGGTGCCGGTCCGCACGATCCACGCGCGACCGAACTCGAAATATTTCGGCCGTAAGCGGGGCATCACCTGGTTGAACATGCTCAACGACCAGTCCGCCGGCCTGTCGGCCAAGGTGGTGTTCGGGACGCCGCGCGACTCGCTGAACTTCATCGACGTCGTGCAGCTCCAGCAGGGCGGGAAGGTCCCCGAAGCGATCATCACCGACACCGGCTCCTATTCCGACATCGTGTTCGGTCTGGTGCATTTGATCGGCAAGCAGTATCGGCCGCAGTTGGCGAATCTGCCCGATCAGCGGTTGTGGCGGTTCGATACCCGCGCGGACTACGGCCCGCTGGATCAGGCCGCGCGGGGACGCATCGACACCGACAAGATCACCGCGCACTGGGAGGACATGTGCCGGGTCGCGGTGTCGATCAACGCGTGTGAGGTCTCCGCGCACGACGTCACACGCATGATCTCCCGCGACGGGAACCCCACCCCGTTGGGCCAGGGGATCGCGCACTACGGGCGGATCTTCAAAACCCTGCACATCCTGCGCCTGGCCGATGACGAACCGTATCGGCGCGAAGGCAAGGCCCAAGCCAATCTGGGAGAGGGCCGCCACGATCTGGCGCGGCGGATCTACCACGGCAAGAAGGGGGAGATGACCCGCACCTATTACGAGGGCATGGAAGATCAGCTCAACGCGCTCGGATTGGTGCTCAACTGCACGGTGTTGTGGAATACGTTCTACACCAACCGTGCCCTGGAACAGCTACGCGCCCAAGGCTATCCGGTGCTCGACGCCGACGCGGCGCGGCTGTCGGCGTTCATCCGCACTCACATCGGCATCGACGGCCACTACGCCTTCCACCTTGCCGATCTCGGCGGAAAGTACCGGCCGCTACGCGATCCTGATGCCCACGACGACGAGTAACGGTGTCGGTGGGCGGTGGCAGCATCATCGGGTGAGGCCGGTGTCTGGTCCCCTTCGGACCTGGTCGATGGGGCGGGGGCTCCGGAACTGTGGCCGGGGCTCCCGCCGCGTGAAGCACCACAGTCGCCGATTCAGGCCCGAACTCCGGCGCGGTGGGCGAGTTCGCGCAAGGGGGTGCGACGGTCGTGGTCGAGTAGTTCGGCAACGACTTGCCGCAGCAGGGTCTGGTACTTCACCCATTCGGGTCCGCCGATGTTCTCCGCGGTCAGCAGACCCAGGGCCTTGCGGTGTTCACCGATCCGCACCAGCGCCGCGGCCCGGTCGGTGAGGTGTGCCGGGCCTAGGAGACCGGATTCAGGCCGGACCCGCCGTGAGGCATGGCGCGGGCCACGGTAAGAGCCGAGAACGGAACTGGCCGCCACCGAGATTCCGGTGGCGGCCAGCTATCACGAATTCATGTGGCTACGCGGTGTCGCAGCGCCTGGTCAGCGTTCTCCGGTGCCGTGTGGCGGCAGAATGGCGAAATCGTCGCGTTGGGATGTGACGCCGACCGGACCCTGGGTGGGGACTTCGCCCGGGGCTTGGCCTGCCTGGGCGTCTTCTGCGAACTCGTGTGGTGTGGTGGGTTTGCCGTCCGGCACGATCGGGTCGGCTTCCCAGTCGTGGTCGGGGTCATCCTGTGGGTGCTGCACCATTTCGCTCCTGTTGGTCTGTGCGCCGTGTCGGTCGGCGGTCGACGGTGTCGACGAGGATTGGCTCGACGCGACGAACACGCCGAGACCGACGAGTACGAACGCTGCGGCGGCGGTCCCCGCGACCAGGTATTTCTTCATTGTGGTCATCCGCCCTCCCGCCTGGCTAACTTCAGGCACGCTGGTGTTCACGGTACGCCGTCCCTCGATCACGGGGGAGGCGGCAGAGTGCCTCCTCGGGCATCGATGGCGTAGGGATCCTGGTTGATGACTCGCATCAGTGCGTAAAAGGTGCCGAGTTTACGTCCGCTGGTGATGTTCTGGTCGTGGTTGATCATGCACACGCTGTAGCCGCGCTGATCGCTGCTGGAACCCAGGTCGGGCACATGGCACTCGGGGTTGAAGGTTCGTCCCGGGCCGCCGGAGGTCGCGGCTCCTTCGGTGCTGGACGCGAATGGATACTCATCGCAGCTGCGGCCGTCGACCTTGCGGGCATCCGACACCGGACCGCGCTTGGGACAGGCGGTTTGCCGGTTGATGTCGATGCTGTTGCGGTCGGCCTGCCGGTGAAGCGGCCGACCGGCGACACCGGGCAGCCCTGAACCGATCGCGGCCTGGATGTGACCGGTCTGTTCGGCGACGTCAGCGCCGATAGCGAAGGTGGGTGTATGACTGGCGACGACACATCCCTGCTGCCAGTTGCCTTGGTTGTTCTTGATTGTCGTGTCGCAACGCATTTGGTTCATCGTGATGGTGTCGGAGTTCGATTCGCTGATGTTGGGTGCGTTGTTTCCGAACCAGTACTCGATCGACATCGTTCGTGCGGCGATGTCGTGGTCGGCCATGTCGTGTTCTTTCCACTTGACCACGAA
>NZ_BDCE01000062.1 GCF_001613345.1 Nocardia uniformis NBRC 13702
CGGGGGCCGGGACGCGGTCCACCGGCGGCCGGTTTGGTGCCCGGGCGCGGGCCCTGGCCGGCAGCGGGCTTCGCGCCGTCCTTGCTCGCGGTCCCATTTGCCGGGGCGCTCTTCGCCGCGACCGATTCGCGCAGACGGCGTGCGACGGGTGCTTCCACCGTCGAGGACGCCGACTTCACGAACTCGCCCTGCTCCTTGAGCTTTGCGAGTAGTTCCTTGCTCGTTACACCGAGTTCTTTCGCCAACTCGTGCACGCGGGCCTTGCCTGCCACTGCTCTCCTCTACTGAGAGGCCGAGCGTGACATTCCGTCCGTCGTTAGGTGACGGGGAGCCCGCACGACCTCAGATTATTTCCGATGGTCGATCATCGTTGGGATTTCACTGTGTGCTCATGAGTGCTCGTGCCTGTTCTCTACGTAATGCTCCAGGGCTGAGATATCCAGATTTCCGGACACTCGTAGTGCTCTGCCGAATGCTCGGCGCCGAACCGCTGTGCTCAGACATGCCGCAACGGGGTGCAACCAGGCACCCCGTCCGGGAAGTCTGCGCTGCGGATCAGGAACAACCGCAGCTGGCTGCTCATCTTCAGCTTTCTGCGCCACGACCCGCAACAGGTCGGCGGCCAGCCCTCGTCTGCGACATCCGACGCACGTCCGCACGGGTGCGTTTGCTTCGTTCCGCACACCCGCCGAGCGCAAGGAAGTCGAAGACTCGCGCTGAGCCTGCGTCAACTCTACCTCCGTGGTGTCCCGATCTCCGCATCCGTCCCCCTCGGAAGTTACCAACATGTCATCCGAGGCGCTGTTCCACCCGTGCCGACCACACCGGTCTACCGCAGACCGGTGTGGGTGTCGAACGAATTACGTTCCTGGTCGAACGGTTTTCTCCGGTCGATCAGCGGCCTCGGGGCAGTGCCCTGTCGCCGACGGTCAGCTGCGCTGTGCCTCCGACCGTGTGCCGCTCGCCACGTCCGGTGCGGCATCGCTGCGGATATCGATGCGCCAGCCGGTGAGACGGGCGGCCAGCCGGGCGTTCTGGCCCTCCTTGCCGATGGCGAGGGACAGCTGGAAGTCCGGCACCACCACCCGGGCGGCCCGCGCCTCGGGATCCACGACGGTCACCGAGACAACCTTGGACGGGGACAGGGCATTCCCGACGAAGGTGGCCGGATCCTCGGCGTAGTCGATGATGTCGATCTTCTCGCCCGCCAGTTCGCTCATCACATTGCGCACGCGCTGACCCATGGGGCCGATGCACGCGCCCTTGGCGTTGACGCCCTGCACGGTGGATTTGACGGCGATCTTGGAGCGGTGTCCGGCCTCGCGGGCCACGGCCACGATTTCGACCGAACCGTCGGCGATTTCGGGAACCTCGAGCGCGAACAGGCGGCGCACCAGGTTCGGGTGGGTGCGCGAGAGGGTGATCTGCGGGCCACGCGGGCCGCGGGAGACGCCGACCACGTAGCACTTGACGCGGTCGCCATGCTCATACGTTTCGCCCGGCACCTGCTCGGCGGGCGGAATGAGCCCCTCCGTGCCGTGCGCGTCGCTGCCGATGCGGACCACGATGGTGCCGCGGGAGTTCATCCGGGCGTCGCGCTGGACGACGCCGCCGACGATCTCGCCCTCATGGGTGGAGAAATCGCCGAAGGACTTCTCGTTCTCGGCGTCACGCAGCCGCTGCAGCACCACCTGGCGGGCAGTGGTGGCGGCGATGCGGCCGAAACCCTCTGGGGTGTCGTCCCATTCGGAGATGACATTGCCGTCGGCGTCCAGCTCGCGGGCCATCACCCGGACCACACCGGTCTTGGGGTTGATGTCGATGCGGGCATTGGCCTGGTGGCCGTCGGTGTGGCGGTACGCGGTCAGTAGTGCGGACTCGATCGCGGAGATCACGGTCTCCATCGAGATTCCCTTATCCGCGACAATCGCGCGCAGGGCTTCGATTTCGATGTTCATTCCACGATCCCTTCGGTCGACGAAACTGCTGCTGCTTCTGCTTCGGATTCCTCCCGAGCACCTGGCTTGGGACGGCCCGGTGCTACTCCCCCGGCCAGTTCCAGCTCGGCCGCGCCGGGTGGGCTGAATTCCACTTGGACGACGGCCGTTTCGATATCGGCGAGCGGTACCGTCACCCGGTGCGGTTTGTGTTTGCCGCCGAGTACCAGGGCCACCTCGGTGTCGGTGCTGGCGCCGACGCGAGCCTCGAACTTGGGTTTGCCCTCCGGTGCTTCGGCGCCGTCGCGGAGCATGATCTTCACCTTGCGGCCCTGGGCGCGACGCCAGTGGCGCAGTGTGGTGAGGGGGCGATCGATACCGGGGGTGGTGACCTCCAGGACGTACGGGGTCTCGCCGAAGTCGCCGGCCGCGTCGAGGGCTTCCGAGATATCCGAACTCAGGTCGGCGACGGCGTCGAGGTCGGTGCTGCCGTCGCTGTCGACGACCACCTTCACCTTGGACTCGGTACCCGCGGCCGCGATCGCGACGCCTTCTAGGTCGAACCCCCGGCGTTCGACGAGCCCAGCAACTAGCTGGCTCACCCTTTCCTCGGTCGGCATCGGCATGGTGGGGCGGCTCCTGGTTCAGTTGTGACGGGTTGAGTTGTAGGTATCGGTGCTGGCGGCGGCGGCCACGGCGAAATACCTGTCAAAGGTCTAGCGTAACGCGCTGAAAGAGTGTAAAGGACCAGCGAACGGCCTCGGCTTTCGCCTGGTTGGCCGAGCCGCACTGTCGGCGTGTCCAGTGCGACGCGCCCGGTGGTGGCGGATATCGACCGAGATCACACCCTATCGGAGGGGACTGGTTCGGCGAAGTGGCTCGGTGGACTGGCACCATGTATCCGTGCCCAGCAGTCCTAGCCGTCATGCGGCCGAAGTCACGGTCGCACCGGACCTCCCGGTGTCGTGGTCCAGCTCACCGACGCCCGCCCTCGACCGTCGTGCGATGCTGCGCTTCGCCGGTGGTGGCGCGCTCGCCGTCGTCGCGCTGGGTGCGGTCGCCGGTTGCGCCGAGGATGCCCCGGCCACCCCCGATCCGCTTGTCGCCCAGGAATTGTCGGCCCGCTCGGACGCGCTCGTGGCCACCGCCGCCATTGCCGCGGCCCCCGACCGCGCCGCGGCGCTGCGGACCATCGCCACCCAGCGGACCGCGCACGCCGACACCCTGCGCACCGAAATCGACCGCGTCATAGGCGTTTACGGTGACGGCACCACACCGAGCAACCGGGTCGCGCCGGTCACCCCCGCCGCCCCCGCCACACCGCCCTCGGTGGGCGAGTTGCGCACCGGTCTGACCAATTCCCAGAAGTCCGCCGCCGATCTGGCGACCACCCTGTCCGGCTACCGCGCCGCCCTGCTGGCCTCCATCAGCGCCGCCTGCGCCACCCACGTGGGAGTCCTCCTTACATGACCAATGCCGATAATCAGGCGCTCACCGCCGCGTTGAGCGCCGAGTACGCCGCTGTCTACGCCTACGGAGTGATTACCGCCTACGCCAATCCGGAACGCCTGAAACTGGTTTCGGAATACGCCGCCGCCCATCGCGCCCGCCGCGACGCCACCATCGATCTGCTCGAATCCCGCAATGCCGCCGCCCCGGCCCCCGAAGCCGCCTATCAGCCGCCGTTCGTCGTGAACGACCCCATCCCGGCCGCGAAACTCGCCGTGGCGGTCGAGACCGACGCGGCCAATGCCTGGCGCTCGGTCGTCGAACGCGCCGACTCCCCCGATATCCGTCTGACGGGCATCGAAGCCCTCACCGAATCCGCTCTGCGCCTGGCGAACTGGCAGGCCATTCTCGGCACCGATCCGGTGACCGTCGCCTTCCCGGGACAGCCCTGACGGCAGACCCGCGACTACCGAAGTTCTCCCGCGATGTCGCCTGCCTCCCCCTCATCCCGGCGCGCTTTGGCTGGGATCCACTACTGCGCGGGTGTGGATTCCGGCCAAAAGCACGCCGGAATGACGAAGGGTGACGGCGGCTGATGGCTGATGGCATCTCGGCCTCGGTTCCCGGTAGTGACCAGCAGTCCTCGCGCCCCGTTCAACCGCCGAACACCCTTTGGATGCTTGATGTTTCGACGGTGGGGATAGACAGCTGGGGGGCGCGTCGGTAGAGCGGTTTGCTGCCGCGCAGTCGATCCGACGCATGGTTGAGGAGATGGTGGTGGCTGTTGATACCGGGCGCGAGGAGAAAGCGCTGAGGCAGGTTCGGGAGCGGTTGGTGGATGCGTACGGGGAGGCGCATTCGGCGGAGCGGGTCGAGGCGGTGGTGGGGGCGGTTCGCAAGCGGTTCGACGGGCATCGGATTCGGGAGTTCGTGCCGATCCTGGTCGAGCGGATTGTGCGGCGGGAGTTGGAGACTCGGGGCGAGGTGAAGTCCGGCGCGAAGACCGCCGCGGGCGATCGGGAGTTCGCCGTCGGTGAGAGTGGGGTGGAATCCACCGGTAGCAAGGGAGATTCGGCTCAGGGTGGGTTCGCTGACGCTTCCCGGCGGGTGACGGAGCCGGTTCGGGGTGGGGGCTGGCGGGCGGCTGTTCGGGATAGGCGGGTGTTGGCGGGGGTTGCCGCTACCGTTGTGGTGGTTGTCGGTGGCGCTGTCGCCGTCGGGTCGGGTGGGTCGGAGCCGGGGGCGGTGACCGCGGCTCCCGCCGAGGTGACGGCCGTGCGGGGCGTCGTGGGGTCGGAGAAGACGGCGTTCTTCGCGGATCCGCGAGTGGTGGCGGCATTGGATGGGCACGGGTTGCAGGTGGTGGTGGATCCGGCGGGGTCGCGGCAGATCGCCACCTCCGTGGATCTCACGCGCTACGACTTCGCGTTCCCGTCGAGTGCGGCTGCGGCGGAAAGGATTCAGCGGCAGAGCGGCGTGAGTGGGAAGTACACGCCGTTCTCCTCGCCGATGGCTATCGCGACGTTCCAGCCGATTGTGGATCTATTGGTCGCGGCGGGGGTGGTTACGCCCGGCCCGACGCCGATCCTCGATATGGGGAAGTACCTCGATATGGTGGAGCGCGGAACGCAATGGGATGAGCTGCCGGACAATTCCGTGTACCCGGTCCGCAAGCATGTGCTGATCTCCACCACCGATCCGCGCACCTCGAATTCGGCGGCCATGTATCTGTCGGTGGCGGCCCATGTGGCGAACGAGAATTCGATTGTGCGCGGCACCGCGGCCGAAAACCATGCCCTGTCCCGGGTTTCGCGGCTGTTCACCCGCCAGGGTTACACCGAGAACAGCTCCGATGGCCCGTTCCAGGAGTATCTGGCCACCGGTATGGGCACCACTCCCCTGGTCTGGATCTACGAATCCCAGTTCGTGGATGCCGCCGTGCACGGACAGCTGCGGCCGGACATGGTGCTGCTGTACCCGTCGCCGACGGTGATGTCGCAGCACACCGTTGTGCCGTTGAACGGTGACGGCGATCGCCTCGGCGCAGTGCTGTCCACCGACCCGGAGTTGCAGCAGCTCGCGGCCGAGTACGGGTTCCGAACCACCGATCCGGCGCGGTTCACCCAGATCGCGGACGAGTACCGAGTGCCGGTCACGCCGCAGCTCATCGATGTGGTCGATATGCCGAGCTATGAAACCCTCGAGCGGCTGCTCGACGGGGTTGCCGAGTCCTACAACTGAGTCGAACGGAGGTCGACAGCGCAGGTCGGCGCAGCCCCGTTGTCCCGGCCCGGCCCCGTCATCCTGGCAGCTCGGCCCCGTCAACCCGGCAGCCCGGCCCCGTCAACCCGGCAACCCAGCCCCGTCAACCCGGCACGCTTTTGGCC
>NZ_BDCE01000063.1 GCF_001613345.1 Nocardia uniformis NBRC 13702
GGGGGGTGGGCGGTGCACCGAACAGTGTGCGGCCCACTGCCGTTCGCGTTCGAACCGAGGGTCAGCCGCGCACCTTGGCGACGACGGCGTCCACGGCGGTGTCGGCCGGGATCTCGTCGCTGGTGCCCGCGAAGCGGTCGCGCAGCTCCACCTTGCCGTCGGCCCAGCCGCGGCCCACGACGACGACCAGAGGCATGCCGAGGAGTTCGGCATCCTTGAACTTCACGCCCGGCGATGCGGTGCGGTCGTCGAAGAGGACATCGAGCCCGGCCGAGTTCAGTTCCGCGGCAACCTGTTCCGCGCCCTCGCGGGCACCCGCGTCCTTGTTGGCGATGACGACGTGTACGTCGTACGGCGCGACCTCGCGGGGCCAGCGCAGCCCCTTCTCGTCGTGCATCTGCTCGGCGATGACGGCGACCATGCGCGAGACGCCGAGGCCGTAGGAGCCCATGGTGAGGCGGACGGGCTTGCCGTTCTCGCCGAGTACGTCGACCTCGAAGGCGTCGGTGTACTTCTGGCCGAGCTGGAAGATATGGCCGATTTCGATGCCACGGGCGGCTTCCAGGACGCCACGGCCGTCGGGTGAGGGGTCGCCGTCGCGAACTTCGGCGGCCTCGATGGTGCCGTCGGGCGTGAAGTCGCGGCCCGCGACCAGGCCGACGTAGTGCTGGCCGGGGGCGTCCGCACCGGTGATCCAGGCAGTGCCGGTGACCACACGCGGGTCAACCAGGTAGCGAATACCGTTGGCCTGTAGGGCCTTCGGACCGATATAGCCCTTGACCAGCCAGGGGTTTGCCTTGAAGTCCCCATCGGTGAGCATCTCCACCTCGGCTGGTTCGACCGAAGCGCCGAGACGCTTGTCGTCGACCTCGCGGTCGCCCGGTACGCCGACGCCGAGGATCTCGGTCTTGCCGTCGGGGTAGCGCAGCTTGACCATGACGTTCTTCAAGGTGTCCGCCGCGGTGACCGGGCGGCCCAGCTGCTCGGCGATACCCGCGCCGTTGGCCCAGTCGACCAGGGTGGCGATGGTGGGGGTGTCGGGGGTATCGTGCACGACCGCTTCGGCCAGACCCTCGAGGGGAATCTCCGGGGGCGCCGCGGTGACGACGGCCTCGACATTGGCGGCGTAGCCGGACTCCCGGCAGATCACGTAGGTGTCCTCACCCACAACACTGTCGGCGAGGAATTCCTCGGAGGCCGAACCGCCCATGGCGCCGGCGGTGGCGGCGACGATGACGTACTTGACGTCGAGCCGCTCGAAGATGCGCTGGTACGCCTCACGGTGGGCGTTGTAGCTCTTCTTCAGACCATCATCGTCGAGGTCGAACGAGTAGGAGTCCTTCATGATGAATTCGCGCCCGCGCAGGATACCCGCGCGCGGACGGCCTTCGTCGCGGTACTTGGTCTGGACCTGGTACAGCACGACGGGCAGGTCCTTGTAGGAGTTGTATTCGCCCTTCACGGTGAGCGCGAACAGTTCCTCGTGGGTGGGGCCGAGCAGGTAGTCCGCGCCCTTGCGGTCCTTGAGGCGGAAGAGGGTGTCGCCGTACTCGGTCCAGCGATTGGTGGCCTCATACGGTTCGCGCGGCAGCAGCGCGGGCAGCGAGATCTCCTGAGCGCCGATGGCGTTCATTTCCTCCCGGACCACATCCTCGACCTTGCGCAGGACGCGCAGGCCGAGCGGCAGCCACGAGTAGACACCGGGCGCGATACGGCGCACGTATCCGGCGCGGACCAGCAGCTTGTGGCTGGGTACCTCGGCGTCGGCGGGGTCGTCGCGCAGGGTACGCAGGAACAGGTGTGAGAGGCGGGTGATCACGGCTCTAGAGAGTAGCCGCTGCCGCCGGGCTGTTCACAAGGCATTCGCCTAATGCGGTGCGGGCGGGGGCGCTCCATGGTTACGCAAGCTACCGCCTCCGCGCCCTGACCGCCCGCACCGGTACCGTGAGCGCTCGTGCTGGTGCTGCTGCCTCCCTCCGAAACCAAGTCCGATGGCGGTTCGGGTGCTCCGTTGGATCTGGACGCGCTCGCGTTGCCGCAGCTCACGAAGGTGCGTGAGAAGTTGTGCCGCGAGCTGGCGCAGCTGGCCGCCGATCCGGACGCGTCGAGGTCGGCGCTGGGCCTCGGTAAGGGGGCTGACGCGGAGATCGCGCGCAATGCCGCGCTGCACTGCTCCCCCACCCGGCCCGCGCTGGACCGCTACACCGGGGTGCTCTACGACGCCCTCGACGCGCCCTCGTTCACCAAGGCGCAGCGCGCCAAGGCGCAGGCGCGGCTGGGCATCGGCTCGGCACTGTTCGGTGTGGTGCGCGCCGGGGATCCGATTCCCGCGTACCGGCTCTCGGGTGGTTCGAAGCTGCCGGGTCTGCCGACGCTGCAATCGGTGTGGAAAGAGGTGCTGCCCAACGCCTTGCGCGAGGAGACCGCGGGCGATCTGGTGGTGGATCTGCGGTCGGGCACCTATCAACAGCTGGGCCGGGTACCCGGGGCGGTGACCGCCACCGTGCTCACCGAACGGCCCGATGGGAAGCGAACGGTGGTGAGCCACTTCAATAAACACCACAAGGGGCTACTGGCGCGGGCGCTGGTGCTGACCCGCGCCGAGCCGACGGATCTCAACGGCTTGGCCAAGGTGGCTGAGAAGGCGGGGCTTAGGATCGAGATCGCCTCGCCGACAGAGCTTCTCGTTATTACCTGACGCCGGTACCGCGCCGAGCAGTCGGCATCGGCCGGCGTGGCCGGAGGCTATTGCGCGGACAGGTGGCTGGGCAGGACGCACACCGCGTCCAGCCCCAGTACGCGGTTGAGGCGGCCGAAGGCGAGCCAGGAGCCGATGCACATACTCAGTTCCACGACCTCGACCTGCGAGTAGTGCGCGAACATGCGGGTGAAGAACTCGTCGTCGAGGTTGTGGTGGTCGAGGGCGTAGCGTTCGGCGTATTCGGCGGCGAGGCGGGCGCGGTCGTCGAGGGAATCGGTGGTGCGCCATTGGGTTACGGCGTCGGCGAAGGCGTCTTCGACCTTCTGGCCGTCCTTCTCGGTGCGCCAGTCCTGGCAGAACAGGCAGCCGTTGATCTGTGCGATACGCAGTCGGGCGGCTTCGAATTCACGCAGGCCGAGGGTGGTGTGCTCGTAGACGGCGAGGGAGAACCCCGCTGCCGCGGTGCCGATGCCCGGGACCATCTCACCCCAGACGTAGCCGATCGGGTCCTTGCCCTCCGGAATGTCGATGATCATGGTTATGCCTTTCCGAGAATGCCGACGGCGGGTCGCAGGGGGATGTCGAGAGCGTCGTAGAGGCCGGGATCGGCGGCGGCCAGCCAGTCGATCGCGCCGACCAATCTGCCTACGGCCGTGGCATTTCCGCCCGCGGAGCGGTTGCCGTCCTCATCGGTGGCCTCGATACTGACCTCGATACGGGGTCGGCCCTCGATAATGACGCGGTGCGCGCCGTCGCCGGTGGGCGGTGTCGGCCAGTCGGGGGCGCAGGAGGCGTGGATGCGGGTGACATGTTCGATGACAATGCGGGGTTCGCCGCCGATAATGCCCTGCACCTCGAACCGCACCGCGCCCTGCGTGCCCGCCTCGAACTCCCCCATCCGTTCGGTGCCGACCGTGCTGTCGAGTGCGCGCCGGTCCAGGGTTTCGCGTATCTCGTCGAGTTCCGCGCCGAGCGCCCGCGCCATGAGCCGAATCTGCCCGCCCCACACCATGGTCGGCACCCCGGGCGCGATCATGGGTGGCTGATAGTCCATGGGTTGCCCCATACCGACCAGGTAGCGCACCGAATCGGGCTGGTCGTAGGTGGTGTAGTCGAAGATCTCCTGGCAGCGCACCACATCCACGCTGCTGGCGAGGCCGGTCATGAGCAGCGGCAGCACATCATTGCCCCAGCCCGGATCGATACCGGAGACGAACAGTGAGCCGCCGCCCTCGGTAATGGCTTCGAGTACCTGGTCGCGCAAATCCGTTGGGGCGCTGCGGTGGTCGTAGAAGGCGTAGAGCGCGGGCGTGACCACGACGGCTCCGGCGCGGAGGGCGCGCACGATATCGGTGAATGCCTCGAAGGGCCGGATATCGCCGGAGGCGGCGTAGACCACCGCGCGGGGCCCGGCGGCCAGCGCGGCCTCGATATTGTCGCTGGCCGCGACCCCCAATTCGGTGTCGAGCCCGGCCAATTCGCCCGCATCCCTACCGACCTTCTTCGGGTCGTGGACCAGGACACCGGAGAGCGTGAGAGCTGGATGCGCGGCGACGGCGCGGATGGCGGCCCGGCCGACATTGCCGGTGCCCCAGACCAGGGTGGCGATCATCCCGGGAGGGTAGCAATTGCTTGGTCCCACTCGGGTCGGTTTCGAGAACACGTTTCAGTTTTGCGCGATCCGGTGAGTAAACCGGCAGGTCAGCGACCCCGAGTACTGATTGACGGTCAGTGCCCACTGGACATTCGCTCCAGGCGCTGATGCAGCAGCGCGGCCCAATCGGCGCGGTCGAGGGATTGGTAGTCCACCCGCAGGACATCGAAGACGTCACGGCTCTCGCTGATCCAACCGCTCTTCTTATCGCCCTCGAGGACCACATCCATACCCTCGGGCCGGGCCACGAAGGTGACCTCGAGTTGCCGCAGGCGTGGATAGCGGTGCGAGCGACCGAATTCGATCTCCTGGTAGAACGGCAGCTGCTGCTGAACCCCACGCAGCCGTCCCCATTCGACATCGGCCCGGTGCAGCGGGAAGCCGAGTTGTTCGAGCGCGGCGAGGATGACGTGCTGGGCGGGCAGCGCGCCGATACCGAGCGGGTCGCGGTCGCCCGCGTCCACCGCTCCGCTGATCTCCACCACCGTGCGGACGAGAATCTCCGTACCGGGCAGATGCCGTCCGTTGTAGAACGTGATGGGAGTTTCGAACGGCACCGACAGCGCGAACGGAAATTCGTCGGAAGCGTTGGCAGTCAACGTGAACGGGCCGTGCACATCGATCAGGTGGAAACCGCGGTAGCCCTCGGATTCCCCGTCCCCGTGCTCGAATTCGACGCGGGTGACCAGTTCCAGTGCGATGCGATCGATGTCCTGCGCGACGCCACCGCCACGCAGGCGGATGACACCGTGCACCGTCCCGCCGGGTTGTACTCCGGGCGTGTGCAGTTCGGTTTCGACCTCGACCCCACCGACGCCGACGGCCGCCAACAACTTCTTGAACATGGCGACAGTCTCACTCGCCGAACTTGTCGAACGCTCAACAAGCCACAGCGGTGTGACCCGTGTCATGGTGTCCGGTATGGATCTGATCGCCATCGAGGGCATCCGCACCCTGAAATACCGCTACCTACGCGCCCTGGACCTGAAGCAGTGGGACGATTTCGCCGCTACCTTCACCGCGGACGCGACCGGCTCCTACGGATCCCCCTCCGGCGGTGGACCTTTGGAATTCACCGGTCGCGACGAGATCGTCGGCTACATGCGCAAGGCGCTGAGCGGCAATATCATCACCGTGCACGTCTGCACCCACCCGGATATCGAGGTCGACGGCGATACCGCCACCGGCAGTTGGTGTCTGGAGGATACGGTCATCGTCCCGGAGTACGGCGTGCAGATTCGCGGGGCCGCCTACTACCAGGACCGCTACCGGCGCGAAAACGACCGCTGGCTCATCGAACACACCGGTTACCAGCGCATCTACGAATCCACCACATCCCTCGACGCGCTCCCCGGCTTCACCCTCACCGCCAACCGCTGGGCTCCGGCCGCGCAGCAGCCGAACGGCTAGGTGAGGTCCCATTCGTTCGGATGCCCGTGGACCGAGGGGTCGTAGAGCACCACGAACTGGAACTGCTGCGGAGCCGACAGGGGGAAAGGGCCGACGGCCAGTTCCTCGGAGGTGTAGCGATCGTTGCTCATGGTGCGGACCCATTTCGGGGTGCGGTCTTGTTGATCGAGCCATTTCTGGAAGACCGAGCGCGAGGGCTTGGCGGCCATGATGACCGCGAGCAGGGGTAGCGCATCGAGATCCTCGACAGTGGAAACGAACCGTAGGCCGTCGGACATACCCAGCAGTTTGACATGTGGTGCGATAGCCGGAGGCCATGTGGGCAACCCACGGCCGCACGGTAGTCTCGGCGCAACCCGACGATCCGACGGTGTCGACATCTCCCGGACCGTCTACCGATCGACCCAGGTAGCGCTATGCCCACGCCCACGTCCCCGTCCGCCACCGCCGAGACAAGTGTCTCGGCCGATCTCAGTCGGCTCACCAAGTGGGAACGTGCCACCGATTACCCGCTGACCACGCTGGCCGCGGTGTTCCTGATCGCCTACAGCTGGCATGTTCTCGACACGGGGGCCTCGCCGCGGCTGGATACCTGGCTCACCATCGTGGATGTGGCGGTGTGGGTGGTGTTCGCCGCGGATTTCATCATTCGGTGCTGGTTATCGCCGCACCGTTGGGATTTCGTGCGCACCCACCCGGTGGACCTGCTGATCGTGCTGCTGCCTCCGTTCCGGCCGCTACGCCTGCTGCGCGCCGCCATGATCGTGCTGAACACCCTCAACCGGCACACCCGCACTCGGGCGCGGATGTCGGTATTCGTGGGCGGTGCTTCCGTACTCATCCTGTACCTGTGCAGCCTGGCCATGTTCGACGCCGAATACGGTGCCGAGGACGGCAATGTGCAGAACTTCGGCGACGCCATGTGGTGGTCGCTGGTATCGGTGACCACGGTCGGCTACGGCGACTACTACCCGGTCACAGTCGGGGGGCGTCTGGTCGCGTTGGTGCTCATGACCTTCGGCATCGGCCTCATCAGCTTCGCGATCGGCACGACCACCAGCTGGGTCATCGACCAGCTCAAATCCGTCGAGGAGACCACCGACCGCACCGACCGAGAGGTCGGCGTTCTCCTGGACGAGATAACCGCGCTGCGCGATGAGCTCGCATCGCTGCGCACCGAGATCAGCACCACCCGCGGCCGGGTCGTCACGGCCGAATAACCCCGATGCGGTTGTCATGGCAGCCGACGAACCCTACGGATCGACGGCACTGGTCAGGTCGCGAATGAGCAGCGCCGTATGCAGTGACGTGCGGGTCTCACCATTGTCGAGGTCGATATCGAGAATCCGTTCGATACGGGCCAGCCGGTCGTACAGCGTAGGGCGGCTGATATTAAGCCGCTTGGCCAGCTCGGTCTTATTGCCCGCCAGATCCAGGAACTGCCGCAGCGTGCGAATGAGTTCGGTGCCGTGCCGAATATCGTGGCGCAGTAGTGCACTGAGTTCGGTTTCGGCGAAACGCTGCACTCCGGGTTCATCGCGGATCAGCGACAGCAACCCGCGCAGCCGCACATCACCGCTGCGGTAGAACGCGCGCGGAACCGAGGTTTCCAGTGACAGCGCCACTTCCGCGATGTGCGCGGCCTGAGCCAGTTCGCGAGCGGTGTCCAGCAGTGACTCCGACTCCGCGCCGACGCCGATGACCGCGCGGTCCACGCCCGCGACCCGACGCACCTCGGCGGTGACAGCGGTGCAGACCGCGGTCAGGCTCCCGTCGAGGTCGGCGCCGCGTCCGATGGCGAGGATGAGGTTGACCCGGTTGCCGTGATCGGGGGCGGCCAGAGCGGTCGCTTTACCCAGCGCCACCCCGTGCATGGCGGCGTCGATCATGGCGGCGGTTCGGCGCTGATGGCCCACCGGATCGGATTCGATGACGGCCGCGACGTCGATGGCCAGGGGCACATAGCGGGCGCGCCGCGCCAATCCCAGGGTGGCGGCCAGTGCGAGCGCATCGCGTTCATCGCTGATCCGCCCATTGATCAGGTCGTCGATGAGCCCGGTCTGCGCCTGCCGATGCAGACCGAACCGGTCCCGCTCGATCATCCGATGCAGGGTGAGGGTCTGTGCCGCACGTTCGAGCACCATGCGCGCGCGAGCGGTGGGCACGCGCTGGGAGCGCAGGATGAGTCGCCCCCAGCGTTGCGGGTGCGGTCCGACGGGCACCACGCTGTCATCGCTGTCGGGCAGCAGTCGCGAGGTGGTCTCCCAGTGCTCCAGAATCGCCGAGGTCGCGGCGTGCCTGGCGGTGAGCGCCAGTACGCGGTGGGTGAGGTCCTCCAACACCACCGAGGCATCGAGCATGGTGGCGGCGGTCTTCACGATTTCGGCGAGGGAGGCGCGGCGCACACTGAGCGCGGTGAAGGTTTCGTGCGCGGTGCGCGCGAATTCCAGTTCCGCGTACTGGTCGGCCACGATCACCCGGTGCACCGCCTCGGTGATCTCCACGAACCGCACGACGCGGCGCAGCGCTATCACCGGCAGGTCGTATGCGTCGGCCGTGGCGGCGATCAGCGGCGGCAATTCGTCGACGTAGGTGCCGAGTTCCACGACCAGGCCCGAAATACCGGCGGCGGCGAGGGATTTCAGATAGTCGACGGTGGCGGTATCGCCGTGGGTGAGCGCCTGCCCGGTGGTGAGAATCAGTTCGCGACCGACGAGTAGTTCGGCCACCTCGGGCAATTCACTGACGTGCACCCAGCGCACCGGCCGATCCAGGGAGCCACCGCCGACGACCTCGGGTTCTCCGGCACGCACCACCGGCATCGCCAAGACATCCGCGATGGAGAGCCGCACCGACGAATCGTAATACGAACTCCGAAATCGTGTACAGATCGTCGGCGGCCAGCGCAGGATTGATGGCGCAGAGTGGGAGCCGGGCAGCCCGCCTCGTCATGCCGGTGACCGGGTGGGCCCCACTCCTATGGCCGGCTCGCCGAATTTCATCCGGTACGCACCGAATCGAGGACCCATGCAGACCATCGCGCACTGGCTCGACGGCAAACCCTTCGCCGGAACCAGCGAGAGCACCGCGCCGGTGACGAACCCCGCGACGGGTGTCGTCACCGGACAGGTCACGCTCGCCAATCAAGCCGATGTGCGGGCGGTGGTGAACGCGGCCGCCGCGGCCTTCCCGGCCTGGCGCGACGCCTCCCTCGCCAAGCGCACCCAGGTGCTGTTCCGGTACCGGGAACTGCTCAACGCGCGCAAGGAAGAACTGGCGGCGCTGATTACCGCAGAACACGGCAAGGTGCTCAGCGATGCGCTGGGCGAGGTGCAGCGCGGTCTGGAGATTATCGAATTCGCCTGCGGGATACCGCATCTGCTCAAGGGCGGCTATACCGAGAACGCCTCCACCAAGGTCGATATCTTCTCCGTGCGCCAGCCGCTGGGCCCGGTGGCGGTCATCTCACCGTTCAATTTCCCGGCCATGGTGCCCATGTGGTTCTTCCCGGTGGCGATCGCGGCCGGAAATACCGTGGTGCTCAAGCCGAGTGAGAAGGATCCGTCGGCATCGCTGTGGATGGCGGCGCTGTGGCAGGAGGCCGGACTGCCCGACGGCGTCTTCAATGTGGTGCAGGGCGATAAGGTCGCCGTGGACGAACTCCTCGACAATCCTGCGATCAAGTCGGTGTCGTTCGTCGGCTCGACGCCGATCGCGCGATATGTGTATCAGCGCGGTACCGCCGCCGGTAAGCGGGTGCAGGCGCTCGGCGGGGCCAAGAACCATATGGTGGTGCTGCCGGACGCCGATCTGGATCTGGCCGCAGATGCCGCCGTGAACGCGGGCTTCGGTTCGGCCGGCGAGCGCTGCATGGCCATCAGCGCGCTGGTCGCGGTCGGCCCGATCGCCGATGAGCTGGTGTCTCGGATCGCCGAGCGCGCCAAGACCATTCGTACCGGCGACGGCACCAGGGGCGCGGAGATGGGACCCCTGGTCACCAGGGCGCATCGCGATAGGGTCGCCTCCTATATCGACGCCGGTGAATCCGCCGGCGCGACAGTGGTTCTCGACGGCCGTACGGTCGCGGCCGAGGGTGATGCCGATGGATTCTGGCTCGGGCCCACCATTCTCGACAATGTCGGCCCCGAGATGAGCGCCTACACCGATGAGATCTTCGGCCCGGTGCTGTCGGTGCTGCGGGTGGACTCCTACGATGACGCGCTCGCACTCGTCAACGCCAACCCCTACGGCAATGGCACCGCCCTGTTCACCAATGACGGTGGCGCGGCGCGACGATTCCACAATGAGGTCGAGGTCGGCATGGTCGGCATCAATGTCCCCATTCCCGTGCCCATGGCCTATTACAGTTTCGGCGGCTGGAAGAATTCGCTGTTCGGTGATTCCCATGCGCACGGTATCGATGGCGTGCACTTCTTCACGCGCACCAAGGCCGTCACCACCCGCTGGCTCGACCCCAGCCACGGCGGCCTGAATCTCGGCTTCCCGCAGAACCACTGAGCCCGAAGCACACCCGAGGACGACAATGACACTTCCGCAAGGCTCGACCCCGGAGGCGGCCCGCGAACAAGCCGCCCGCACCTACGAATTGGACCGCAAACACGTCTTCCACTCGTGGTCGGCGCAGGCGGCGCTGAAACCCATGGTCGTCACCGCCGCCCAGGGCTGCTATCTGTGGGATGGTGACGGTAACCGGCTGCTGGATTTCTCCTCGCAGATGGTGAATACCAATATCGGGCATCAGCATCCGAAAGTCGTTGCCGCCATTCAAGCCCAAGCCGCCCAGCTGTGCACCGTCGCACCGGCGCACGCCACTGCCGCCCGTTCCGAGGCGGCGCGGCTCATTGCCGAACGCACCCCCGGCGACCTGGACCGGATCTTCTTCACCAATGGCGGCGCGGACGCCGTGGAGCACGCGGTGCGAATGGCGCGGCTGCACACCGGCAGGCCCAAGGTGCTGGCGCGTTATCGCTCCTACCACGGCGGCACCGATACGGCGGTCAATCTGACCGGCGATCCCCGGCGCTGGCCCAATGACCACGGCACGGCCGGGATCGTGCACTTCTTCGGACCGTTCCTGTACCGCAGCAGGTTCCACGCCAGCGACGAGGCGCAGGAATGCGAGCGCGCCCTCGAACACCTGGAACAGACGATCATATTCGAGGGACCCAGCACCATCGCGGCCATCATTCTCGAATCGGTGCCCGGTACCGCCGGAATCATGGTTCCCCCACCGGGATATCTGGCGGGCGTGCGTGAACTGTGCGACAGGTACGGGATCGTCTTCATCGCCGATGAGGTGATGTGCGGGTTCGGCCGGACCGGAAAGTGGTTCGCCATCGAGAATTTCGCGGGCGTGGTGCCGGACCTCATCAGTTTCGCCAAGGGCGTGAACTCCGGATACGTGCCGCTCGGCGGCGTGGCCATCAGCCCGCGGATCGCGGCGACCTTCGATGACCGCGCCTACCCCGGTGGGCTCACCTACTCCGGGCATCCGCTCGCGACGGCCGCGGCGGCGGCGACCATCACCGCGATGGCCGAGGAGCGGATTGTCGAGAATGCCGCGCAGATCGGCGCGACCGTACTGGGGCCCGGTCTGCGTGAGCTGGCCGAACGCCATCCCAGTATTGGCGACGTGCGCGGACTCGGGGTGTTCTGGGCGCTGGAATTGGTGCGCGACCGCGAGACCCGCGAACCCCTCGCCCCGTACGGCGGTACCTCCCAGGCAATGATCGATACGGTGGCGGCGGCCAAGGCGGCAGGTCTGCTGCTGTTCGTGAATTTCAATCGCCTGCATGTGGTTCCGCCCTGCACCATCACCGAGGCCGAGGCCAAGGAGGGTCTGGCGCTGCTCGATCAGGCGTTGACGGTCGCCGACGGATATCTCGAGTGAGGAAACCCCGCCTCAGTTGCCATACTGTCGAGTCTCGGGCCGCTCGATCATCACCCCGTAAGCCGGTTCGCTCGCCACCGGCCGATGCTCGACTCCTCGTGGCACAACAAATATTTCACCCGCCGTCAGCGTGACCGCCGCATGCCCTTCGAGCTCGATGCGGAAGCTCCCCTCCCAGCAGAGAAACAGCTCGTCCTCGTCATGGTGATGCCACGGGAACTCGCCGTGGAACCGGGCGATACGCACAACTGTGTCGTTGGCGACCGCGAGATCGCGCGGCTGCCAGGGATCCGGCAGCGCAGCGATGGCGTCGGTGATCGAAACCTTGTTCATAGCCTCCATGGTCGAGGGACCACTGCCCCGAACCCAGAGCCAATCGGGCACAATTGGTTCGCAAATGGAGCCAATCGAACTCGCCGACCGGCTGGGCCGCTGGTCCGCAGGCCGAGGACCGCTGTATCTGCTGCTGGCGGGTCGCCTACGCACACTGATCGATGACCGCGAGCTCACACCGGGCACTCGGCTACCACCCGATCGGGCACTGGCCAAAGCGCTATCGGTAGGTCGAAATACGGTTGTGGCCGCCTACGACCTGCTCAATGCCGAGCAGCGAATCGTACGCCGCCAAGGCAGCGGCACCCGGGTCGCCGGGCTGCCGTCCGAACCTCCAGACACCACGAGCGCGCCAATGTTCCTGCAACTGCTGGAACCGAGCGCGAATGTCATCGCCCTCGCCTGCGCAGCGCCCACCGCACCGCCGCCGGAAGTCGCCGACGCCTACGACCGCATCGTGCCGCAGCTGACCGCGCTGGAATCCGATATGGGATACCACCCCACCGGACACCTCGCGCTACGCACGATGATTGCCGAACGCTACCGGCAGCGGGGGGTACCCACCGATCCCGATCAGATCCTCGTTACCGGCGGCGGCCAGCACGCCCTGTCACTGATCGCACGGGCTCTACTGCGTCCCGGCGATCGCGTATTGGTCGAAACGCCGACCTATCCAGGCGCTCTGGAGACTTTCCGGGAGATGGCGGCGGTACCGCACGCCGGCCCGATCGGGCTCGGCGCAGTGACGCCGGCCGCTCTCGCGTACACCATTCCCACCTGCCACAATCCCACGGGCACAGTCCTTTCCACCCTGGCCCGCCGACGATTGGTCGAATCCGCTGCCGCGATGGACGTCCCACTCGTCGACGACGAGGTGCTCGCCGACCTGCTCTTCCCCGGCACCGAGACCGCACCGCCGCTGGCGGCCTTCGGCGACGAGGTCATCTCCGTCGGATCGCTGAGCAAAGTCGTGTGGGGCGGACTCCGTATCGGCTGGATTCGCGCCGCCGGTGCGGTCATCACCCGTTTGGCCCGGCTGCGCGCCGTCCACGATCTCGGCGGCAATATCCCCGCCCAACTGGCAGCCGCGCAACTCTTCCCTGCGCTCGACGCCATTCGCTGCCGAATCGCGCTCGAGCGCAAGAAGAGTCATGACACACTGCGCACCGAACTGGCGGCTCACCTCCCGGGCTGGCAGGCACCCGAGGTCGCGGGCGGGCAAACCCTGTGGGTGCGTCTGCCTCACGGCGACGGCACATCCTTCGCCCAGCGCGCCCTGCGCCACGGTGTCGCCGTACTCCCGGGCGCCGGCCTAGATCCGACCGGCGGCAGTACCGATATGCTGCGGATCAGCTTCGTCGCCGCCCCAGAAGAGCTGCGCCGAGCGGTACAGCGGTTGGCAGCGGCGTGGCGAACCTACGACCCGCCGCGTCATCGCATGGCCGCTCCGACACCGCTCGCGGTATGAAGACGGCGCGCCGCTCACCGGCAGTTCGTCGGATCGCTGCGCGTCGGGAAGGATGACTACTGTGAGCGACCCGACTTCCGGACGCACCACCCCGGTGCTCGACGACATCTCCAAACGCATCATCGCCCAGCTCCAAGAGGATGGGCGGCGGCCCTACGCCGCCATCGGCAAGGCCGTGGGGCTGTCGGAGGCCGCGGTGCGGCAGCGGGTGCAGAAGCTGTCCGATACCGGGGTCATCCAGATCGTCGCGGTGACCGACCCGCTCCAGGTGGGAATGTTTCGGCAGGCCATGATCGGGCTCACCGTGGACGGGCAGGTGCAGCCGGTGGCCGACGCCCTGGCCGCCATCGACGAGGTCAGCTATGTGGTGGTGTGCGCGGGCCGGTACGACATTCTGGCCGAGGTGGTGTGCCCGGATGACGAGGCGCTGCTGGAACTCGTCTCGACCCGGATACGGGCGCTGGCCGGGGTGCGGCACGCGGAGATCATGGTCTATCTGAAACTGCGCAAGCAGACCTACAAGTGGGGCACCCGCTAATCCACCAGCGCCGCAAGCTCATTCGCGAGATTCGCGCGCGCCGCCGCCTCATATCTGGCACGTGCCGTATCCGTTCGAAACAGCTGCGGTAGCTGCGTCAAACCCGCCAGGACCGCGCGGCGACCAGCCCGAAACTGCTCATCGGGCACCTGCGCGTACTCGGCGCGAACAGCGGAAGTGTATGCCGCGTAGCCGGATTCGTCCGACGCGAGCACGGCCAGATCGGCATCGCACAGCACCGCGCCATTGCGGTCCTCCGGTTCGGGCGCGTGCCCGGCCGTCAACCGCACCAGCCGCGCCACCTCGGCCACGGTCGCGGCGGATACCCCCAGCTCGGGCAGCGTCGCCTCCGCGAGCCGGGCACTGCGCTCCTCATTGTCATTGCGGTCCAGCGCGTAGACGGCGTCGTGAAAGAACGCCGCGTACCGCACCGCATCGATGTCATCGGCATCCACGGCGAGGTCATCGACAACCGCCAGCATGGCGGCCAGATGCTCCACCGTGTGATAGCGCCGATGCGCTTCCCGATATCGACGGACGAGGTCCTCCCCCACCGCCCGCGCCCCCGGTCCGGCCAGCGCCGCCCACCGCTGCAACAGCTTCGCGTCGGTACTCATCACCGAAGTGTGCCGAACCAGCCGCCTTCGCGCACGGTGCTTTTCGACACTGCCCTCCGACCTGCCCGCGGTTTCAGGACCTTTCGGCTTCTTCCTGGGTGTGCTGGGCCTGGGCGAGCTGGCTCGGTGTGTAGCGCAGAGTCAGGGCGAGCAGGCCCATGATGGCCGTGCCGATGGCGCAGACCAACAGCACCAGCGTGTAACCGCTGCCGAGAGCGGCGATCTGAGCGGTGTCCATATCGGCGGCCTTGCCGGTGCTGCCGCCGAGGGACAGGGTGCGCGACGCGGCGACGGGACTGAGTACGCCGACCGCGACCGGAGTGCCCATATTCATGAACATCTGACCGATGGCCGACAGCGGGCCGATATTGGCCATATCGACGCCGACGAGGACGCACAGCGGCAGGATGACGATGGTGGTGCCCACCGCGAAACCGACCACCGAGAGCAGGATCAGCAGGGTCGGGAAGTACTCGGCAGTCTGGTCCAGCGTCGATCCGAACAGGAGTCCGGACGACAGCAGGATCGCGGCACTGAACAGCAGCCAGCGCGGCGACACCATCATCGCCGCCTTGGACGCGACCGCGGTGCCCACGCCCGCCCCGACCGTGAACGGGATACTTCCCAGACCCGCCATCAGCGGGCTGTAGCCGAGCACGTTCTGCAGGAACAACGCCACGAAGAACGTGGTCGCGCCCAGGACGCCCGAGGCCAGGAAGATCGCCGCGAACGAGATCACGCGATCGCGGCTGTCGAACAGCGACCACGGCAGCAGCGGATTCGGCACCCAGCGTTCGGCGAAGACGAACACGATCAGCAGGGCCGCTCCGCCCAGTAGCGCGGTCAGGATGACCGGGCTGGTCCAGCCGTATACCGGACCCTCGGTGGCGGCGAAGACGATCGACGCGATCGCGGCGGTGCCGAGGATCGCACCGCGCACATCGAGAGTGATGCGCTGGTGTTCGGTATCGCGCAGCTCACGCATCGCGCCGAGCACAATGAGAATGCCGATCGGCACATTGATCCAGAAGATCCAACGCCAGTTGAGTTCGGTGAGCGCGCCGCCGATCACCAGACCCCCGACCGAGCCGATACCGACCATCGAACCGAAGATGGCAATGGCCTGATTACGTGCCGGTCCGGGCGCGAAAGTGCTTGCCACCAGAGCGAATGCGGTGGGTGCGGCAATGGCCGCTCCGGTGCCCTGCAGGGCGCGCGCGCCGATGAGCATGGCCTCATTGGTCGCCATGCCACACAGCGCCGAGGCGAAGGTGAAGAAGGCGACGCCGAGAATGAGCATGCGCTTGCGACCGAAGGAGTCGCCGAGCCGTCCACCCAGCAGCATGAGTCCCGCGAACGGCAGACCGTAGGCGGTGACCGTCCAGGCGCTACCCGAACTGGATAGGCCCATCTCCTCCTGCAGCCGCGGTAGCGCCAGAATCATGACGGTGCCGTCGAGCACCACCATCAATTGCAGCCCGCTCAGCACGAGAATCGCGAGGCCGAACGCCCGCTGGGTTACCGGATACTGCATAGTCGCAGCGGGTTTATCGAGCACAGCAAGCCACCGTACCCGATCCCTACCGCGCCGAACCGAACTCGTGGGGCGGTCAACGGGTCAGAGCAGGGGCTCGAAGGCGCGGTAGGCGTCATAGTCGCGGAAGTGCCTGGCGTAGAGATCGGTATCACGACCGAGGTCATCGTCGAGTGCGCGAGTGACGTCGACCAGATGTTTCAGCCGCCAGGTGATGACCTCACCGGCCGCATTGGCATAGCCGCCCTCCTCGGCCCGGGCCCGCGCCATTGCCCGCTCCCGAGCCGCCGCCGCCGACTCGGCGTAGACCACGACGATGTCCTCGCGGTAGAGCGGCTCGTAATCGGCCGCGTCACTGGACGTTTCGTACAGCACAATCGCGACATACGGTGCGCGTTCACTATCCCCCGGCATCGGACCAGCCTAAGGAGCACCCCGGGATATGGTCGTACGCGGACGGGCACGGGATGAGCGAGGTGGCCGAGGATGGTCGAGACCAGGGTCGTGGTCGAGCGGGGCGACGAGCTCGGCGAGCGATACCGGCGCCGCATCACCGAGGTATATGTGCGCAGCTTCGCGGCGGACTTCATCGCATTCTCGCGCGACACCGGCAAGTTGGCCGACGCGTTCGAACACATGCTGCTGCTCGACCGGTTCTACGTCGCGCTGGTGGACGGGGAGCCCGCCGGCCTCGCCTCGCTCACCGAAGGTGACCAGACGCTGTTCGCGCCGCGCTGGCGGGAGATCCGGCGTCACCTCGGGTTCGCGCGCGGGCTGCTCTGCTATCTGGTGATCCGGAGATGGTTCATGGCCGCCTCCGATGACGCCCGGCCCGGTCTCGCCGAGATCGGATTCGTCGCCACCGAGCCCGATTTTCGGGGTCGCGGCGTCGCGACCGCGTTGCTGCGTCACCTGCTGGCGCAGCCCGGGTATCGCGAATACGTGCTCGAGGACATCAAGGACACCAACACATCTGCTCTCGGCGTCTACACCAAGCTCGGCTTCACCGAGTACAAGCGTAGAAAGGTGCGCTTCGCCAGACGCGCCGGATTCACCGAGCTCGTGTCGATGAGGCTCGGGCAGGACCCTGCGTCAGGGCCTGCCACCGGGTGATCACCCGGAGCCGGCTGATCGGTCGCGCAAGCCCGACACCTACTGCGGGGTTCGTGCACGGGATCGCAGCCGCCACCGCTGGAAGCGGCTCAGCCGGTGGGTGCCGTCGCGCGGTGGGCCGACGCACGCCCCGAACCGAGCGGCCCGTGGTTAGCGCGCGCCGGCCTCGGAGGGCTCGATATCCGGTGCACCGGCGGTGAAACCCGCAGTGGGGCCGATCACGATGATCGCGGGCGGGCGGATGGCCTCGGCGCGGACTCGTTCGGCCACCGTGGACAGGTCGGCGCGCACGACGCGCTGGGTACGCAGACTGCCCTCCTGCACGATGGTGACCGGGGTGTCGGCGGCACGCCCACCCTCCAGCAGCGCGGTGGCGAACTGTTCGATGCGTTCGACCGCCATGAGCAGCACGATGGTGCCGCGCAGGCGGGCCAGGGCGGGCCAGTCGACCAGCGAGTCCGGGTGGTCGGGGGCCACATGGCCGCTCACGACGACGAATTCGTGGGTGACGCCGCGGTGGGTGACCGGAATACCGGCCAGGGCGGGTACCGAGATGGCGCTGGTGACGCCGGGAACGACCGTCACCGGGACGCCCGCCGACACGCAGGCCTCGAGTTCCTCGTAGCCGCGACCGAAGACGTACGGGTCACCGCCCTTGAGCCGCACCACGAATTTGCCCGCCTTCGCACCGTCGACGAGGGCGCTATTGATGGCCTCCTGCGCCATGGCCCGGCCGTACGGGATCTTGGCGGCATCGATCACCTCGACGTCGGGGCCGAGTTCGGCGAGCAGTTCCGGCGGCGCGAGCCGGTCGGCGACAACGACATTGGCGCGCGCCAGCAGTCGGCGACCGCGCACCGTAATGAGGTCCGGGTCGCCGGGGCCGCCGCCGATGAGCGCGACACCGGGGGCCATGGGGGCCGAATCGTCGGTGACCACCCCGGATTGCAGCGCTTCGAGCAGGGCGTTGCGGACCGCGGCGGAACGACGGTGCTGTCCACCGGCGAGGACTCCGAGGGTCAGTCCGTCGAAGCGGGCGGTGGCCGGGGTGACCGCGGTGCCGAGGCGGGCATTGTCGGCGCGCACACAGAAGACGCGCCGCCGCTCGGCCTCCGCGACCACGGCCGCATTGGTATCGGGTTCATTGGTGCAGGCCATGGCGTACCAGGCGCCGTCCAGATCGCCATCCGCGTAGTCGCGCAGGGTGACGGTGATCTGCCCGGAGGTAGCCATACCCTCGACGGCCGGGGTGACCGCGCGACTGATCACATGGACGTCCGCGCCGGAGGCGATGAGCAGTCCGAGCCGCCGCTGCGCGACGGACCCGCCGCCCACCACGACGACGCGGCGATCGTTCAGATCCAGGCCGACCAGGTAATTCGGGTCGCCGTCTGGACGGGGGGCGGAATCCGATCCCGTGTGGTCATCGGATGCGGCTGACGTCTTCTGCACAGTGCTCGAGCCTACGGCGTGGGCGCGCGAACACGACAATCGCCTCGCGTCCGTTCGGTAACCGATAGACAGCTCACCGGATCAGGGTTGTTCATCGGGGTCAGAAGCGGCCGAGCACCTTGGTCGGCGTGATCCGGATGATGACCCGCTCGGTGTCATCGACCGATTGGGGATTGAACTCCCGATACGGCAGGCCCGTGAACTTCAGCGACATCGTGTCGGGCAGGGCGCGCTCGGGATCGGGTGCCACGGTCACCGTCCCACGCACCTCGGCGTAGCGGAACGGCTGCTCCGGCGGATTGATCATTACGGTTACCCGCGGGTCGCGGACCACATTGCGGTACTGCTGCCGCGATACCGTCGTGGAGTAGATGAGTTCGTCACCATCGCGGTCGAGCCAGACGACGGTCAGATGCGGTTGGCCGTTGGCGCCGATGGTCGCCACGGTGGCGTAGACCTTCGACTCGTCGATGTACTTCTTCAATTCATCAGACAGGGAGACAGTCACCTTCGCTGCCAACCGGCGCGGGTCACCGCCCATTCCCGCCACGCCGAGCAGAACCGTTGCTACGAGGTTGCTTTGCCGGAAAGCGCGGCCATGCCGATCCGCGCCGCCGTGAATCGGCACGATCAATTGACGCCACCACTCACATTCGGATAGTCCTGTACGAGGCGGAATCCGCCCTGGCGCAGCGGGAAACCATCGGCATCCATCAGCGATAGCGACATCATCACCGGTTGCCCGTCCAGAACACCGGTGAGCAGCAGTCGATCCGGCGCAGGCCGTTCGAAGGTGAAGTTTCCGGACGGCTCCGCGGCTTCTCCGGTCAGCAGGGTGACGGTTCGCTCGGACCCGTCGACGATGACGGGCATCGGCTCGAGAGAGTCGTCCATCCGCTGGATATAGATCGCGTTCGGATCCTCGAACACCACTCGCCGCCAACGGGTCTCATCGGTAGTCAGCGGTGGTACGGGCTGGCCGTCACGGGTGAATTCGTCGACGGTCCAAATGCCGTAGAGCTCCGATTGCGGTCGACCCGGACCCCATTCGTTCCAGCTCTTCACGCCGGACATCGCGAAGCCGACCGCCAACCAGACCGCCAGCGCCACCTGCACGACGGCGGCGATGGTGGCGGCCCGGCCATGGAAAGGCTGCGGCGCGGTGGACGGTCCGGCCGCACCTCCCGTCAGCACCGCGGTCAGCCTCCGTGCCTCCGGGGCCAATAGCACCAGGCACAGCAGCAGGAGGTGGAACGACAGCAGCTTCACCGGCACGTCGTAGGTCATATTCAGCACCCACACCTGCGCCATGCTCACCAGACTCAATAGCACGCCAGCGAGGGCGGTGCGTGGCAGGAGCAGCAGCAGCCCACCCACTATCTCGGCGATACCGAGCAGAATCTCGTATGCCGGGGACGAACCGACCTGGCTCCACAGCACCGCCATCGGGGTGAAATTGCCGTAGGGCTGGAGCAGGGCGACCAGCGACGGCTCCGACATCTGCGTCGGAATCGCCTTCGCGAAACCGTAGAGCAGCATCTGCGATGCCAGGCACAACCGGATGAAGAGCAGGAACCAGCCCGCGAGACGGCGATATTCGGGGCGGCGGCGATCCAGCACCATCCATACAGCGGTGACCACCACCGAGAAGACGAGCAGGCAGAACACCAGTACGAAGAAGAAGACCTGGTCCCCGCTGCCGGAATCGGTGCGTAGAACCGCCTCGGCGTCGAAGACCGTGCGCCCGACCCATTCGACGACCGGGCTCGGGAACTCCCCCCACCGCATGACCGCGTCTTCGGGGATCCACCGGTGCAGGGGCACCGCGAAGGAGATGAGTATCTGCGGGAAGAGCACGCAGAACAGGCTGAAGTAGATGAAGCTGAACCGGAACAGGATGCGGGTCAGTGGATTCCACCGCGCCTCGCGCTCGACTACCGGTGGCTCCAGGCCGGTCTCGACGGCGACCGTCCCGACACTCATGGCGTCCCCTCTCTACGCACGTGACCACTGCCGAACGGCAAGTTCTGACGGTAGAAAACCTCACGCCCGCAGCGCTTCCGGTAACCCCCTGACTTCCACCCCGAGTACATCCGTACGGAAATACCTCCAGAGGAGTACGTGCCAGCACGAGTGTGGCCGGTTTGCCCAGGACAAGCGCTTATCCCAGTCACCGGTACTGGTCAAGTCGATCCGTCGATTCCGTGACCACGATAACTAGAACGCGTTACATTCCAACGACCGTGCCACCCGGGCTACCGAGCCGGGCTCACCCGCCCGCACCCGCCGTATTCGGTTGACACGTCCGCAGTCCCACTGTGTCAGGAGGACCCATGACCTCGGCTGACGCCGATCACAACCAGCGGCGGCAACTCACCACCAGCGAACGCGACCTCGATGTGCTCGCTACCGACCTGGCGCAATGGCTGGCCACCAAGGTCGACGCCGACGCACCGCCCGAGGTCACCTCGATCACCCGCCCCACGGCGGGCGGTATGTCGAGCACCACGCTGCTGTTCGACGCCCAGTGGCGTGAACAGGGACAATCCGCGGGCGGGTCGTTCGTCGCCCGGCTCGCACCGGAGGCGAGTTCCTTCCCGGTCTTCGAGAAATACGACCTGGCAACCCAGTTCGCCGTAATGGCCGGGGTCGCGGAGGCCACCGATGTGCCGGTGCCGCCGCTGGCCTGGTTGGAGAACGATCCGACGCTGTTCGGTTCGCCGTTCTTCGTCATGCGGCGGGTGGACGGGCGGGTACCCGAGGACAATCCGCCGTACGTCTTCCTGGGCTGGCTCTTCGACGCCACCCCTGAGGAACGATTGCGGTTGACCCGCAACACCATCGAGGTCATCGCGAAGATCCACGCCATCGACAATCCGGCGGAGCGGTTTCCAACGCTGGACGGTGAAGGCTCCGCCCTGCGGCGGCATGTGGAGGGCCAGAAGGCCTGGTACAACTGGGCGCTCGCCGATGACGGTTTCCGGATTCCGATTCTGGAACGCGCCTTCGACTGGTTGGAGGCGAACTGGCCCACCGATCCGGGACCGGATGTGCTCGGCTGGGGTGACGCCCGGCCCGGCAATATCATGTTCGACGGCTTCGAACCGGTCGCGGTGCTGGACTGGGAGATGGCGGCACTCGGGCCGCGCGAACTCGATGTGGCGTGGACGGTGCTCATTCACCGGTTCTTCCAAGATATCGCCACCCGCTTCGACCAGCCGGGACTGCCGGATTACATGCGGCGCAGCGATGTCGAACGGTTCTACCAGGAATTCACCGGGCACAAGGTCCGTGATCTGGACTGGTACCTCATGTACGCCGCGCTGCGGCACGGCATTGTCATGGGCCGCATCAAGCGCCGAATGATCCACTTCGGCGAGGACACCGATACCGCCGACCGCGACGACTACGTCATGCACCGTCCGCTGCTGGAAGCCCTGCTCGACGGCACCTACACCTGGGATTGAGAGATAACGCCATGATCGGTCCATTGGACGAATACCCGATCCATCAGGCCCCGCTGCCCATCGCGCGCGTGGCCACCAGTGATCGAAACTTCTACGACCGCAGCTATTTCAACGCCTCCGACCGCGATGGTGGGACATTCCTGGTCACCGGGTTCGGGGTGTATCCGAATCTCGGTGTGACGGACGCCTTCATGACCGTGCGGCGCGGGGATCATCAACGCGCGGTGCGGTTTTCCGACGCCCTCGTCGAACGCGGTATCGCACCCGAGGTCGGCGGGTACCGGCTCGAGGTGATCGAGCCATTGCGGAAGATCCGCATGATCTGCGAGCACGACGACCTCTCCGCCGATATGACCTGGGAGGGCGCGTTCCCGGTCGTCCAGGAGCAGCCGCACACCATTATCACCGGATTGAACCGGCCCATCATCGACGCGCAGCGCTTCGCCCAGGTCGGATCCTGGTCCGGCACACTGTCTGTCGACGGCACCGACTTCACCGTCGATCCGGACGTCTGGACCGGTACCCGCGACCGCTCCTGGGGTATCCGCCCCGTCGGCGAATCCGATCCGCCGGGACGCGTGGCCGATGAACCGTCGGAGGGCTTCTGGTGGCTGTACGTGCCGCTGCGGTTCGACGACTTCTCCATTGTCGTCATCGTGCAGGAGGAGCCCAATGGTTTCCGCACCCTCAACGATGCCACCCGCATCTGGAACGACGGCCGTGTCGAGCAGCTGGGTTGGCCGCGCGTCCACCTCACCTACCGGTCCGGCACCCGAATCCCGGTGTCGCTCAGGCTGGAACTGACCACCCCCGACGGCAAGCCCCTCGAAGTCGAGGTGCAGGCGGGCACCTTCATCGCCTTGAACGTCGGCTGCGGTTACGGCGGCGACCCCGACTGGCTACACGGCCAGTGGAAGGGCCGCGGCTGGTCCGAAAGCCGGTTGTACGACCTCACCGACCCCGCCATCGCGGGCCGCATCCCCTTCGGCGTCATCGACCACGTCGGCAAGGCCCGCTGCGGTGACGCCGAAGGCTGGGGCCTGTTCGAACACGGCAGCCTCGGCCGCCACGACCCCACCGGCTTCGCCGACTGGGGCTCGGTAGCCCCATAGCAGTCGAGATCCCGCGGATTGCCCGACCGTTCCGAGCGGTCGGGCAATCCGATCGGCCCGCTGGCTACGAAGACTTCTACGCCACGGTTCCACGGGATCCCGCGTCTCCAGGCGCGGGATCCCCCCGGCGGCCCACCGAGCACCCTCGGGAGGGTCAACCGATTGCATACCAATCATCGCGACCGCCAGCCAGCGCGACTCCGCGGCCACGGGGAAGCTCCCGCCACCGGTGAGCCACCAGGGCAGCACCCTCCGGCCACCCCCGAACCACCGGGGAAGCTCGCTCAGTCAGCCCTCGATTACCGCGGCCGCCACCGTAATTCCCCCCACCACACACTTGTCGACCGCCAGCCGGTCGGTCCCGGCGGCAAGTAGCGCGGCGGCCTCCGCCACACTCGCGGTCCCGATCGCCTCGGCGGTGCGGAACGAGGGGTTGGGCACCACCGCCGCCGCCAACTGCTCAGCGGTGAAAGCGACTATCGGCACCCCCAGTTCGGCAGCCGCCGCAATCAGTCCCGGCTCCCCCGCCCGCCGATCGACAGTCGCCAAACACCCGATCGCCATCTCCCCCACCACAATCCGCACCGCGGCGAGGACACCCGCCGACTCCGCGCCCGGGCGCATACCGACACCGACGGCCACCCCACCCGCCCCACCCGCGCTCATTGTCGCCACCGTTTCTCCGCCGGCCACCGCATTCGGTCGCAGGCCGACACCAACCGCGACCTCACCCGAATCATGAGTTGAACCGACCCTCCGTACACCGCCGCGGCTGGGCGTGGGCCAATCCCGACGGCAATGTGTCGCGCGTTGTCATCAGCTGGACCGACCCGCCTCCCGAGGCGGGCCACCTCGGGCGATGAAAACCTATCGAGGTCGAAGCCACGGTGTCGGCATATCCCGTCGTCCCGGCGTGCTTCTGGCCGGGACCCATTGCTGCACGCGTGTGGATTCCGGCCGAATGCACGCCGGAATGACAGGGTGCGGCCAGCGCCGGGACGACGCGAGAGTGCCTGCTCCCGAGGGGAACAGGGCGCCGGGCGTGATGAGGGCGAGGCCGCGCCCGCCGTTGGTGCAGTTGCCGCGCGGCATCGAATCCATGGCCGAGCGACGGATCACCCCGCCACGTTCCCGAGCGGGTCACTGCGGCAGCGCACGCGCCCACCTCACGCAAGGGCGCGGCTCTCCGCGAATTCCGCCGCGGCGGCGACGAAGCGGGCTATCGCGGCCGGGTTTCCGGCGGGGTGGGTGTGCAGGTAGGAGGCGTGGACCCGGTGGACGAGCGCACCTTCGCGGACGGTTTCACCGGATGGCGAGCGCCAGCCCCACGCGAGGGGGTCCGCGCCGATGGCGGTGAGGCGGGTACGGTGAAATTCGTGGCCGCGCACCCGTTCTCCGGCTGACCAGAGCGGGGAGTCGGTGAGGGCGACCGCGTCTCGGTAGCCGAGGGTGAGGCGGGGGCCGAATTCGGCGTCGGCGTCGATCACTCCGGCCATGAGGTGGCCGTCCAGGGAGCGGGTGAGGTAGAGCAGGCCCGCGCATTCGGCGTGGATGGGCATACCGCGTCGCGCCTGTTCGGCCACGGCTGTCCGCAGGGTGGCATTGGCGGAGAGTTCGGCGGCGTGCTCCTCGGGGAAGCCACCCGGCAATACCAATCCCGCCGTGCCGACCGGCAATTCCTCGCGCAGCGGGTCGAAGATGACCACCCGTGCGCCAGCGGCCTCCAGCAGCTCACGATGCTCGGCGTAGCCGAAGGTGAATGCCGGGCCACCGGCTACGGCGATG
>NZ_BDCE01000064.1 GCF_001613345.1 Nocardia uniformis NBRC 13702
ACCGGGCCGGATTCGGCGAAGGCCGCGCCGTCGGCTACCGACAGCACCCGCCCGGTCTCGGTGAATTCCGCAGCAGTACTGGCGAATCCGGCAGGGAACGTCGAGCCCAGGGGAACGCTATCCCCATTGTCGGCACGGGTGCCGCCACCGGACGCCGCGGGCGCGGCCGGGCCGGAGGCCGCTGGTTCGCGCTGCGACGGTGCCTCGATGCGGTCCGCCGCGGTCGCGGCGCGTAATTCGTCGACAGGGTCCCAGATCGGCCCTCGTACATCGGAGGCGGCGAGCGCCACCACCGCAGCCAGGTCGATATGTGCGGCAACGAGATCCGTCATGGCGTCGACCGCCGCCTGTGCCGCCGAGCCGTGCTCGACAGCGGGGATGAGGCCGAGATGCCGTGAGGGGACTACCAATTCGGCCATACGGGGTAGTGCGCCGAGCACCGGCAGCCCGACTCGGGCGCAGGCGTCCCGCAATACCTGCTCGTGACGCTCACTGCCGACCCGGTTGAGAATCACTCCGCCGAGCCGGATTCCGGTGTCGAAGGTGGCGAAGCCGTGCAGGAGGGCGGCCAGGCTCTGGCTGTGGCCGCGCGCGTCCACCACCAGGATCACCGGAGCGGACAGCATGCCGGCGATCTGGGCGGTCGAACCCTCCGCGACGGGCGCGGTGTTGTTGTCGTCGATGCGGCCGTCGAACAACCCCATGACACCCTCGACGACAGCGAGGTCGCAGTCGCGGCTGCCGTACTGGTACAGCGGCACCACACGTTCCGCGCCCACCAGCACCGGATCGAGGTTGCGACCGGGCCGACCGGCCGCCAGCCCGTGATAGCCGGGATCGATGTAGTCCGGCCCAACCTTGAACGGCGCCACGCGATGCCCAGCCCGCCGCAGCGCACCGATCAGACCGGTCGCAACCGTCGTCTTACCGCTACCCGACGCGGGTGCGGCAATCACCACGGCGGGCGTGCTCACAGCTCGACCTCACAACTCCACCGGCGGGGTGCGCACGTGGCCGGACTCGCCGCGGCCACACCGAATGCACGCGGCGGCATCACCATTCGATGCCCCGCTGGCCCTTACGGCCCGCGTCCATGGGGTGTTTCACCTTGGTCATATCGGTGACCAGATCCGCCACATCGATCAGCGCCTGCGGGGCGTCGCGGCCGGTGATCACCACATGCTGGTTGCCGGGACGGTTGCGCAGGGTGTCCACTACCTCGTCGATATCGACCCAACCCCACTTCAGGGGGTAGGTGAATTCGTCGAGCACGTAGAAGCGGTGCTGTTCGGCGGCGAGGCGGCGGGCGATCTCCTGCCAGCCCGCGAGCGCGGCGGCGGCATGGTCCTCATCGGAGCCGGATTTGCGGGTCCACGACCAGCCCTCGCCCATTTTGTGCCATTCCACCGCGCCGCCCGCACCGGTCTCCTCGTGCAGGCTGCCGAGGGTGCGGAAGGCGGCTTCCTCGCCGACCTTCCATTTGGCGCTCTTCACGAATTGGAAGACGGCGATATCGAAGCCCTGATTCCACGCCCGCAACGCCATCCCGAACGCGGCGGTCGACTTCCCCTTACCGGTGCCGGTATGCACCGCGAGCACCGCCTGATTGCGCCGCTGCCGCGTCGTCAATCCGTCATCGGGAATGCTCTCCGGCAGCGGAACACCCTTGGGCATCGAAACAAGCTCCTCTCAGGCGCGACCTTCCCCTGGCCACTCGCCCCCAACGGTGCCATATGCACCGGAGGCCGCTGCCGCCGGGCGCGACCCATCCACTGGGTTCAGCGTCGTCGGAGTGCCAGGGCGCAGGACCGGACCGGAAAGCCCCTGGACCGGCAGTACGCGGTGCGGGCTGGATCAGTGGACGGCATGCACGATCGTCGACACCAGCCGCCCGAGCCCACCGGCGACAAGCCGGAAGAGCCCGGGCCCAGCGACCTCGACCATGCCCACCACGGCCTCACCCGCGAGATCGGTACCGATACCGGCCGACTTGTCCCGACGCTGCGATTTCCGGTTCCGACGGCGAAAGATCCCCATACCTACTCGACGTACAGATTGAAGAATTGGTTCCCGCTGCAGACACCCCGACTCGAAGCCATGTATCCGACACGCCATTGCTCGCTGAAGATCTCATACCTATTCGACGGCAATTCGAAGGGGTCCGGGAGCATTGATATCCGGATCCGAGAAAATTATTGCAGCTCAGCAGCTTTCGTGAAGTACCGTCGTAGATCACGACAGGTGTGTGCAATAGCTGATGTAGGGGTCGGACGCCCTACTGGATGGCCGGTCTGCGGGCTATGCCCCTGCGGCGCGTGCGGCACGTCGGGACAGAGCGGCGAAGGCCGCACGCAATGAGTCCGGGCCGATGACTTCGATCTCGGTGTCGAAACGCGCCAGCGTCGCGGCGAGTGCGGCCCAGGACCAGGAACCGGTCAGCAGTCTGGTTCGGGCGGGGCCGAGTTCCTTGACGATTCCGTCGCCGACGAACGGGGCCACCCGCGCGACGGGGAGGTCGAGGACCACCTCACCGCGACAGGGCCAACTGTTCGCACCGTCGGAGCCTTTGAACCGGGCGGACACGAAGGCGGCGACGTCGCCGCCCGGCACCTGCCGGGGCGTGAAGCGCGGCCCGTTGGGGACGCGCAGCGTCATCCGATCGGCACGATAAATCCGCCAATCCCGCCGCTCGCGATCCCATCCGATCAGGAACCAGCGTCCACCCCGGACCACGAGGTGGTGCGGCTGCACCCGCCGCGCCGGCCGCAATCCGGGATCCTGCGGCCCCGACGCCGACCGGTAGTCGAAGCGCACCTCTTCAGCGGACCGGACGGCGGCACTCAACGCGAGCAGAACGGCGGTGTCGACCTGCGGATCGGCGCCGCGCCCGGCCGATTCGACCGCGGTCACGTCGAGGGCATCGACGCGCTGCCGCAGGCGGGACGGCAGGACCTGCCGCACGGTGGCCAAAGCGCGGGCGGCGGACTCTTCGATACCCGCTCCCGTCCCGACCGCGATCCGCAAGGCCACCGCGAGTGCGACCGCCTGTTCGTCATCGAACAGCAGCGGCGGCAGTTCGCTGCCCGCCTCGAGCCGATAACCACCCGTGGGTCCCTTGATCGCCTGGACGGGGTAACCGAGCTCGCGCAGCCGATCGACATCGCGGCGAACCGTGCGTTCACTCACAGCCAACCGCTGGGCGAGCAGCATTCCCGGCCAGTCACGGCGGACCTGCAGCAACGACAGCAGCGAGAGCAGGCGGCGGGAGGTCACCGTCGAAGACGCGGTCGGCATGCGAACCAGGCTGCCATAAATAGCGGACGTTCCCTGACCGGTACTGCTGACAGGGTGGCCTTGTCGCCGGAACCTCCGGCGGCGAAATCACTTCCGAAGGGACCCGATCACCATGTCGGTAAACGCTGTCGTCCACTTGAACTTCCGCGGTCAGGCCCGTGCGGCCCTGGAGTTCTACCAGTCGGTATTCGGCGGGCAGACCACCATCGCCACCTACGGCGATTTCGGGATGCCCGCCGAGTCGCCCGACGCCACCAAGGTGGTGTTCGGCGAGGTCATCGCCGATAACGGCTTCCGGGTCATGGCCTACGACGTGCCAGGTACGCACGCACCGGTCGCCTCGGGCGCGCCCACCACCCGCCGCGAGAACGGCACCACCCACACCACGGAACCATTCTTCTTCTCCGTCCGCGGCGAGACTGTCGAGGAGGTCGGCACGCTGTGGGAACGCCTCGCGGACGGGGCGAGCGTCATCGAGGAATTCGGCCCGGCGCAGTGGGCGCCCGGGTTCGGGATGCTGCGTGATCGCTTCGGCGTCACCTGGATCCTCGACGTCGCGGCCGCGTACGCCCGGGGATGAGACGCTATTCCCGCAGGCGGCGGATCCGTCATAGGCCAGGCAGGGGCACCTCAGGCGACGCGCACACCGGCGCGGACGATGCCCGCCACCGAATCACCGGTGAGCTCGCCCAGCTGTAGATACCCCGCCCGCAGGTCGCGGGCGAGCTCCCTGGCGAGGCCGAGGCGGATCATGCCGCGTTCGCAGTCGACGACCATGGCGGTGACGCCGTCGCCCGCGAGGAGGCGGGCGGCGGTGCGGGCGCGGGGGACGGGGTCGGTGCCGCCGGTGGCTCGGCCGTCGGTGAGCAGGACGACGAGGGGGCGGCGCTGGGGGTCGCGGACTCGTTCGCGGGCCAGGACTTCGCGGGCTTTCAGGAGTCCCCGGGCCAGCGGTGTCTTGCCGCCGGTGCGGATTCCGGCGAGGCGGCGGACGGCGATATCGACCGAGGAGGTGGGCGGGAGGACGAGTTCGGCGTCCTGGCCTCGGACGGTAATGACGGCGACCTTGTCGCGACGCTGGTAGGCGTCGCGGAGCAGGGCGACCACCGCGCCGGTGACGGCGGAGAGGCGGTCGCGGGCGGCCATGGAACCGGAGGCGTCGACCACGAAGACGACCAGATTGCCTTCGCGGCCTTCGCGATACGCGCCACGCAGGTCGTCGGACAGCAACTCCAAGGGGCCGGAGAGCCGACCACGCGAGCGCTGGTGCGGGATCGCGGCGAAGATGGTGCCGAGTAGGTGTAGGCCGCCGGTGGTTTCGGGAGTGGCGCGGACGACGCGGCCGTGCCGGGTGCGGGCGCGGGAGCGGCGTCCGGGTGCGCCCTCGCCGATACCGGGGACTTCCCAGCGCGGGGGCTTGGTCACCGACTGCGCGGGCAGGCTGGCGCTACCCTCGCGCGCGGCGGAACCACCGGGCGAGTTCGGTTCGCTACCAGGCGCATTCGCGTTTTCAGGCGCGGGTTCGTCGGAATCCTGATGCGGCGAATCGAAGCTCGGTGGGTCCACTTCAGGCGAATCCGGCCCGCCGCCAGGGGTATCCGGGCCGTCGGGCTGCCCGTCGGTGGATTCGTTCAGCGGTCCCGCAGTGTCATCGTGCGGGACCGCGTCGCTTTTCCCGAATTGTCACCACCGGCGTCGTCGAATTCCATTGTGTCGTCATCGGATTCGGGCCGGTCCGCCTGTTCGCCCGCCTGCCGCATGGCCTCGTCGAGCTGGTCCTCGCTGATTCCGGGCTCATCGAACGGATCGCGCCGTCGCCGATGCGGTAGCGCGAGTTCCGCGGCGATCCGCACATCGTCCTCGGTGACGACCCGGCTCCCCCGCCAGGCCGCATGCGCGGTCGCGGTGCGCGCCACCACCAGATCGGCGCGCATGCCGTCCACATCGAAAGACGCGCACAGCGCGGCGATTCGGCGCAATTCCACATTGTCGAGGGCGATATCGGCGAGCCGGTCGCGCGCCGCGAGAATCCGGTCGGCCACCTCGCGATCGTCCCCGGCGTACCGCGCCGCGAATCCCGCCGGATCCGCCTCGTAGTCCAGCCGTCGCCGCACGACGGCCATGCGCACATCCACATTCCGCGAGGCGACCACGTCGACGGTGAGCCCGAACCGGTCGAGCAGCTGCGGCCGCAGCTCCCCCTCCTCCGGGTTCATGGTCCCCACCAGTACGAACCGCGCCGGATGCGAATGCGACACCCCATCGCGCTCGATATGCACCCGCCCCATGGCCGCCGCGTCCAACAGCACGTCGACCAGATGGTCGTGCAGCAGATTCACTTCATCGACGTACAGCACCCCGTGATGCGCGGCGGCGAGGAGCCCCGGCCGAAACGCCTGCTCCCCATCGCGCAGCACCCGCTCCAAATCCAGCGACCCGACCACCCGGTCCTCGGTCGCCCCCACCGGCAACTCCACCAACCGCGCGGGCCGGGCCCCGCTCTCATCCACAATCGGCGGCAGCAACTGCGCCAGCGCCCGCACCACCGTCGACTTGGCGGTCCCCTTCTCCCCGCGCACCAGCACCCCACCGATACTCGGATGCACCGCACAGAGAATCAAGGCGAGCTGCAACCGTTCCTGCCCCACCACAGCGGAAAACGGGAACCCAGCCTCTTCCGCAACGGACGACCCGCCCACAAGGACGGATTCAGGATGCGCGGCCACACGGGAAACAGACACAACCCAACTCTATGCGCGCCACCCACGTCCCTCTCGCCGACCCCGGCCCGCCCGAGATTCAGCCACACCTCGCACCCACCCGAACCGGTCGGGGTGTGGCCGCCCCAACCGTCACCGAGCCTCGCCACCGCCGAATGCGAAACCGCGTCGACCAGGACCCGGTGGCGGGGTCGTTTCGCACAGTGCCGCCCCGAGTTCATGGTGATCGATCGACCAGGACGGATACGCTGCCGGTCGTGGGGAATGAGAATCCGGGTGCCGGACTCGCGTACTGGAACCCGTTGCCAGCTGCGCTCGAAGTCGAGTCGCAGTGGCGACGGAAGATCGTGCGCGAGCTGTCCATTGGCTCCGGCAGCTGGGCGGACAAGAGTTGGGCCACCGTGCCGGGGCCGTTCTATACCGGGATGACGGACACCTGTCTGACCGGCCCTGCCAACGCACGACACCTGGTCATGATGGGCCCCGACTACGGCGAGATCATCTACCGGCAGCCGACGACGCCTACCGACGTGCGCGACATGATGAACGCCGCGGCGGAGGATCCTTTCGGTGGCTACGCCTGCGACGGGGACGACCGCTGGACGCCCGAGACCGTCCGCGCCTGGTGGGCCGACCGCGCCCGAGTCCAGGAGTGGCTCGACCGCGAGCTCGCCACTCATACGCAGCCGCACCTCCGCCCCGAATATGACCCGCTGGACGAGCTTCCCGCACTGCTCGGCTATTCCGCAGACCTGCGTGGTCCACTCGAGCAGTACCTGCGCGGCTACCTGTTCTGGCTGCAGGAACGCCGTGAACCCCGCGACGGTGAACCGCTTCCCGCGCTCTGAGGCTTGCGGAAGCCCGGGGCCGCCTCACAGGTGCTGAACGCGGCGCCCGGATCGCAGCGGGTGCGCCGCCGACAGAACGCGTGCCCCGTGCACCAGGGCGCGAAACACGTAGCCCCGCACCCTTATCGGACGCGGGGCCAGGTGAAGTTCCGGTGCGAACGGACCGGATCAGCCGCGGCGCATCGGGATATGCGGGATACCGTCTTCGATGTACTCCGCGCCGTCGGGCTTGAAGCCGTGCTTGGTGTACATATCGACCAGGTAGGTCTGGGCGTTGAGACGCACTGTGGCCGAACCTGCTTCGGCCAGGGCCGCCTGCAGGACGCGGGTGGTGTAGCCGTGGCCCCGCGCCGGAACCGAAGTGCACAGGCGGCCGACGCGGAAGGACTTCACACCGTCGTTGTGCTCCTCGAGCAGGCGGAGGGTGCAGATGACCTCGCCCTCGTCATCGAGCCAGAAATGGCGGGTTTCCGGGAGCAGGTCGAGACCGTCGAGTTCCGGGTACGCGCATTTCTGTTCGACGACGAACACTTCGACCCGAAGTTTCAACAGCTTGTACAGGGTCTCGGTGTCCAGATCCTGGGCCCACGACCGTTTCAGAGCAACCGTTGACATCATCGAGTCTTGCTATCACACCAGAGCGTGCGATGCGACCCCACTGGCGGTCGGCGTGTTCGATTCGAGACGTAGCGCCTTATTGGACCAGTCCCACACCTCGCGGTACAGCGCCTGATTCTCCGACAGCCGGCTGCCGAGCGACGGCACCATTTCCTTGAGTTTCGGCTCCCACGAACCGAATTCGCCGGGGAAGCACTTCTTCATGACGTCCATCATGGCGCTCACACAGGTCGACGCACCCGGCGAAGCGCCGAGCAGACCGGCAATGGTGCCGTCCTCGGCCGCGACGACCGCGGTGCCGAGTTCGAGCACACCGCCCGCGCCCTTGCGGCGAATCACCTGCACGCGCTGACCGGCGATGATCAGATCCCAGTCCTTGCCGTCGGCGCGCGGGATGAACTCGTCCATGGCATCGACCCGACCGGCCTGCGACTTGGCCAGCTCGGAGACCAGGTACTTGACCAGACCCATCTCGGTCACACCCACACCGAGCATGGAGAACAGGTTGTTCGGCTTCACCGACTTGAACAGGTCGGTGTACTTGCCGTCCTTGAGGAACTTCGGCGTCCAGCCCGCGTACGGGCCGAACAGCAGCCCACGATCACCGTTGATGACGCGAGTGTCCAAGTGCGGCACCGACATCGGCGGCGCGCCGACCGAGGCCTGGCCGTACACCTTGGCCTCGTGCTGGGCGATCAGATCGGGGTTGGTGCAGCGCAGGAACAGGCCGCTCACCGGGAAACCACCGAAGCCGGCGATCTCCTTGATGCCCGCCTTCTGCAGTAGCGGCAGCGCCCCGCCACCCGCGCCGACGAAGACGAACTTGGCATTGATGACGCGGGTCTGACGGGTGCGGGTATTGCGCACCTTCACCAGCCAGGAGCCATCCGACTGCTTGGTCAGATTGCGGACCTCGTGCCCGAAGGCGATATCCGCACCGCTGGCACCCAGGTAGGCGAGCAGTTCCTTGGTGAGCTCACCGAAGTCGATATCGGTGCCGTAGTCGGTCCAGTTCAGCGCGACCGGCTCGGAGAAGTCGCGGCCCTTGGCCATGAGCGGCAGCCGCGTGCTGAACTCGGCGGCGTCGTCGATGAACTCCATACCCTCGAACAGCGGATGCTTCGCGAGCGCCGCGTGGCGCTTGCGCAGGTACTCCACGCCGTCCGCACCGTGGGTGAAGCTCACGTGCGGAATCGGGTTGATGAAGTTCGACGGCTCGGCGAGGATGCCGGATTCCACGGCGTACGACCAGAACTGGCGCGACACCTGGAAGCGCTCGTTGATATCGACGGCCTTGGTGATCTCCACGGAACCGTCGGCATTGCGCGGCGTGTAGTTCAGCTCGCACAGGGCTGAGTGGCCGGTACCCGCGTTGTTCCACGGGTCGGAGCTCTCGGCGGCGGCGGCATCGAGGCGCTCGAAGACAGTGATGGACCAGTCCGGCTGCACCTGGCGAAGCAGTGCGCCCAGGGTGGCACTCATAATGCCTGCACCGATGAGTACTACATCGGTTTTCTCAATCTTCGCAGCGTTCGGCACGGGTAGATCGACTTCCTTGTCAGTCCTGCGGCAACCTAGCGGCGCTTAGGTTACCGGTCGTTCACCTAAATTCGATTGTGCCCCTCCACACGCTCAGATCCCGAAACGGATACGCCGAATGTGAGCGATGCCTCGCGGGTGGACACCACGGGGGCGACGGATAGATTGGAGACGTGAGCTCCGATACGACCTCCGCCACCGCTACCTCCCCGAACTCCGATACCGGGTCCGGCTGGCAGCCGGATGTGCTGGGCATGGGTTACGAGCGGCTGACCATTCCGCTCGGCGCCGATCCGGATGGCCAGGGCGATGTCGAGGCGGTGCTGGTGCGGCATTCGCCCGACGAGGCGCCGACCGCGACCCATGCTGTGCTGTATGTCCACGGGTTTACCGACTACTTCTTCCAGAAACATCTGGCCGAGCACCTGGCCGGGCGCGGCTATCGCTTCTTCGCCCTCGACCTGCGTAAATGCGGGCGCGCGCTGCAGCCCGGGCAGACCGCGCACTATGTCAGCGAGCTGGCGCTCTACGACGCCGAGTTGAATCGGGCCCTGCGGGTCATTCGCGAGCAGACCGGCCTGCCGGTGCTGATCATGGCGCATTCGACCGGTGGGCTGATCACCTCGCTGTGGCTGAATCGGCTGAACCGCAACGGTGGCGTGCGTGCGCAGGGCATTACCGGATTGATGCTCAACAGCCCCTGGTTCGACCTGCAGGGACCCGCCTACTACCGGTCGGTCGGTACGGCGATCCTGCACGGTCTGGGCCGCGTCCGCGCCATGACGAAGATTCCGCTGCCCGAGTTCAGCACCTACGGAGACAGCCTGCACCACACCGTCTCCGGTGAATGGGATTACGACCTGGACTGGAAACCGTTGACCGGCTTCCCTGTTCACGCGGGGTGGCTGCGCGCCATCCGGCGTGGCCACGCCCGACTGCACCAGGGCCTCGATATCGGTGTCCCGGCGCTGATCCTGCGGTCGAAGGTGACCAAGTTCATGCGCAAGTACGGTCCGGCCGCCGATATCTCCGATGTGGTCCTCGATGTGCGCCAGATTCAGCGCTGGTCGGGCTGCCTGGGCACGCGCACCAATATCGTGCCGATCGAGGGCGCGCGCCACGACGTCTTCCTGTCCGCCGAGCGGCCTCGCGAGGAAGCCCTCGCGGAGCTCGATTCGTGGCTGGAGTGGCTGGCCAATTCACCAGAAGCTGGTGCGTAGCACGATCTCGGTGGCCAATTCGTGGTCGGCCTCGGCCGCCACATCGGCGACATCGACGGTGACCAGGCGGAATTCGCCGTAGACGTGGCGGCCGGAGGCCTCGGCGATCGGCCGGGGCAGCTCCTTGGTGGCCAGCAGGGTGGTGGGTATCTCCACCGCCGGGCAGGTCGGGTCGACGGCCGAACCGGTCGAGCCCGCGACGGCGGGATGGCCGCGACCGGCCACGACCAGGCTCATGAACCTACCGAATCCGCGCGCGGACAGCTGCCAGGCGAGATCCGCGCCGGTACCGCAGCCCACCAGGTTGGTGTAGGGCACCTGCAAGCTGTCGAGAATGCCGAGGACCGCCGCGGTGTCGAGTCCGTCCACCGATTCGACGGCAATGGTGCGCAGATCCGAATTGTGCAGTCGACCGCTCACACGGTCGTAGATATCGGCCGGGTCGCCCGCATTGGGCAGCAGCAGCACGCTGTGCCGGGATTGCGGTCCCCCGACTCGCACCGTCCACGTGGTGTCACCAACCGTGACCTGCCGAGTTTCCATGTGAATTGACGGTACACGCCGCTGGAAAGCCGCGACCGTGTGTCGCTGTGATTTTGCACCGAGATCAGCGGGTTGTTCGCAGCACCGGCAGGTCAGCCGGTGCGCCCGTGGTGATCAGGCTCTCCAAGGTGGCGAAGTCGAGATGCTTCTCCATGACATCGGCGAGCAGATCCAGTTGCGCGGAACGTACGCCTGCGACCGAAACATCTTCGGCGACAACGAAGTCCGACCGTCCCGCGTGAGTGGCGACCTCGCGCAGCCAGGTGCGGCGGAAAGCGTCGTTCTCCAGTACGCCGTGCAGATGGGTGCCCCAGATCGAGCCGCGCACACTGCCTTCCGGTGCGCCGTCGAGGTACAGCCATGGGGCGTCGGAGCTGTGGCGTACGCGACCATGATGAATCTCATAGCCGTCTACAGGGAGAGCGCTGGCGCCGCCCCGGCCACTGGAGCGGCGCAGCACCTTCGGGTTGTCGAATTCGATGTCGAGATCGAGAAGGCCCAGGCCCTCGACGATGCCCGCCGATGATTCGACGCGGTCGGTGATGGTGCGGGCGAGCATCTGATAGCCGCCGCAGATACCGAGAATCGGACCGGCGGTCCGCGCGCGAGCAGCCAGAGCGTCGGCAATTCCGGTGCGGCGCAACCACTCCAGGTCGCTGACGGTGGCTTTACTGCCGGGCAGTATGACCAGATCGGCTCCGGCCAGGCGGGCGGGATCATCAACCCAGCGCACGGAGACGCCCGGTTCGCAGGCCACGGCTTCGACATCGGTCGAGTTGGAGATGCGCGGCAGGCGGATGGCCGCGACCGTGAGCCATTCCCGACCGCGCGGCGGGAGCGAGCGGCCGACCGGGGCATCCGCGACGGTGCTCAGCGAATCCTCGGCGTCGATCCAGAGATCCTCGGCGAAGGGGATCACGCCGAGGGTGGGACGGCCGGTGAGTTCGGTCAGCTGGTCGATTCCGGGGCGCAGCAGGTCCACATCGCCACGGAACTTATTGATGATGTAGCCCGAGATGAGTTGCTGGTCTTCGGGTTCCAGAATGGCGACGGTGCCGAAGAGGTGGGCGAGTACGCCGCCGCGGTCGATATCGCCGACCAGCAGTACCGGCAGGTCGGCCGCGCGCGCCAGGCCCATATTCGCCAGATCGGTCGCGCGCAGGTTGATCTCGGCGGGCGAACCCGCGCCCTCACAGATCACCACATCGAATTCCGCACGCAGCGAGGCCAATTCATCGGCGACCACCTGCCGCAGATGTTGCCGATGCTGGAAATAGTCCTTCGCGCCGACGGTATCGACGGCGTGGCCGCGCACCACCAGCTGCGAGCGCCGGTCACTGCCCGGCTTGAGCAGCACCGGATTGAACCGCACGCTCGGCTCCAGCCCGCACGCCCGCGCCTGCAGGGCCTGTGCCCGGCCGATCTCCCCGCCATCGAGGGTTACGACCGAGTTATTGGACATGTTCTGCGCCTTGAAGGGCGCGACTTTCACACCCTGCCGGGCGAGCATGCGGCAAAGGCCAGCCACCACAACGCTTTTGCCGGCATCGGAGGTGGTGCCAGCGACGAGCAGTGCACCTTTCACGCCGCAATCCGCTCAGGACCCCGGCGCGCGCCGTCACACTCTTCGTCCCGGCGTGGGGCATCCCCCCCGTCATCCCGGCGTGCGCCGTCACCCTCGCCATCCCAGCGTGGGGCATCCCCCTCGCCATCCCGGCGTGTTGTTGGCCGGGATCCACATCCGCAGGCACCGGTACCCAGGGGAATGGATTCCGGCCAAAAGCACGCCGGAGTGACGGGGGCGGCGACGGGTGTAGTGACGGGGGCGGGTCGAATGACAGACGGGATGGCACCTACACCGCCCGCGGTTACGTGCGGAGCGCGGGCGGCTACGCGGGCACCGCTCACGGCAGGGTGAGGATCTCGGCCCCGTCCTCGTTGACCACGAGGGTGTGCTCGAACTGCGCGGTCCACTTGCGGTCCTTGGTGACCACGGTCCAGCCGTCGTCCCAGATCTCGTAGTCGATTCCGCCCAGATTGATCATGGGCTCGATGGTGAAGGTCATGCCGACCTCGATCTCGGCCTCGACGGCGGGCTGGTCGTAATGCAGGATCACCAAGCCGCTGTGGAAGGTGGGGCCGACGCCGTGGCCGGTGAAGTCGCGCACCACGCCGTAGCCGAAGCGATTGGCGTAGGCCTCGATGACGCGGCCGATCACATTGAGCGCGCGGCCCGGTCGCACCGCCTTGATGGCGCGCATGGTGGCCTCTTCGGTGCGCTCGACCAGCAGTCGCACCTCCTCGTCCACATCTCCGGCGAGGAAGGTGGCATTGGTATCGCCGTGTACGCCGTGGATGAAGGCGGTGACATCGATATTGACGATGTCGCCGTCCTCGATCACGGTCGAGTCCGGAATGCCGTGGCAGATGACCTCATTGAGCGAGGTGCAGCAGGACTTGGGAAAACCCTTGTAGCCCAGCGTCGATGGGTACGCACCGTGATCGAGCATGTACTCGTGGGCGATGGCGTCGAGCCGGTCGGTGGTAACGCCCGGGGCGACGGCCTTGCCCGCCTCCGCCAGGGCCTGCGCCGCGATCTTGCTGGCGATGCGCATCTTGTCGATGGTTTCCGGCGTCTGCACCCAGGGCTCGTTGCCCTCCTTGGCGGTCTTCTTCCAGACGTACTCCGGCCGCTCGATGGATTTCGGCACCTCGCGAATGGACGATTGGATGCCGGGAACGAGAGGTTTGCGGGTGCGCACTGACATGGATCAAGACTATCTGCCCGCAATGCGAGGTCCGCACCCGGAATACTTCCGGACCACGGTCCGTTTAGCCTTTTAGTTGACATGGGAACTACTGGAGAGGCGTGAGCCGTGGAACTGGGACTGACGACATTCGCCGAAATGATCGCCGTCGGGGATGCGCCCGCACCGAGCGCCGGCCAGCGGCTGTGCGAGGTGGTCGAGGAGGCCGTCGCCACCGAGCGGGCGGGTCTGGACGTGTACGGCGTCGGCGAACACCACCGCTCCGATTTCGCCGCCTCCTCCCCCGCCATGGTGCTGTCGGCCATTGCCGCGCGCACCGAGCGGATTCAATTGACCAGCGCGGTCACCGTGCTGAGCTCCGCAGACCCGGTCCGCACCTACCAGGACTTCGCGACCCTGGACCTGATCTCGAACGGTCGCGCCGAATTGATGGCCGGGCGCGGGTCGTTCATCGAATCCTTCCCGCTCTTCGGCTACGACCTCGCCGATTACGACGAACTGTTCACCGAGAAGTTGGCGCTGCTGCTGAAGATTCGCGAGGAGGGTCCGGTGAGCTGGTCCGGCCGGTTCCGCGCCCCGCTGACCGACGCCGTCATCTATCCGCGCACCGAACGCCCCCTACCGGTCTGGATCGCTGTCGGCGGTACTCCCGAATCCGTAGCCCGCGCCGGACTGCTCGGCCTGCCCCTGGCCATCGCCATCATCGGCGGCCAGCCCGCCCGCTTCAAGCCGCTGGTGGACCTCTACCACCGCGCCCTCGAAGAAGGCGGCCACGAGCAGCAGCCCGTCGCGGTCCACGCGCACGGCTATATCGCCGACACCGATTCCCAAGCGGTGAACGACTTCTACGCTCCCTACGCCGTGGCCATGAGCAATATCGGCCGCGAACGCGGCTGGGGCCCCATGACCCGCGAGCAATTCGACAGCCTGCGCTCGCAGAGCGGTTCACTCTTCGTCGGCACCCCCGACTATGTGGCCGAGAAGATCGCGAATGTCCGCGACACCCTCGGCTTGGACCGCTTCATGCTGCACACCAGCGTCGGCACCCTGCCGCACGAGAAGGTGCTGCGCAATATCGAACTGCTGGGCGAGAAGGTCGCTCCGCAGGTGCGGTGAATCGCGTTGCCGCGCCGGGATTCCCGTCACCGCGAGTGATCGCCCGGTCCGCAGCACCGTTGCGGATGACCTGTCGTCAGGCCTGCCGGGCTATGACTGCGGCGGATCCGCTTCCTTGCGCACGGTTACCGGAGACCCCGCGGCCGTCGGTTTCGCCTCTGCACTCGCCCGCTCATTCGCGAGCGCGCCGACCAGTTGTCGAGTGGCGTCCGCGCGCACCTGATCCTGCATGGCGCGGTCGTGAATACCGTCGACCAGATTGGTGATCAATGCGAAACGGGCGGTGGCGTCGTCGCGCACCGTCGCGGCGTCGCCCGGCGCGTGCCGGGTTGCCGACACCCGGCGGCCGACGAGCAGCGCTACCGCGCCGAGCGTGCCCCCGGCCAACCCGGTGAAGATCACTTCCGTTTGTGCCTCTTCGGCGAAGACGCCGAGCAGCACCGCGGCGGCGAAGACGACGGCCGCCAATCCGGCCAGGAGTTGGGAGACCAGGGCGGTGCGGCGCGAATCGCCATTCGCGACCCGACCTTTCGTTCGCAGTCCCGGCGACGAAAGTACGGCTCCGACAACGGGAACCGCCATCGCGGCAATGACCGCCAGCTCCACGTGAGGTGGATTCGCGGCAGCCGGTAGGGCGAGGACTACAAAACTCATGGCACAACCCTTCGATCAGACAGCGCCGCATGCAGCGTATGCGACGGGGCGCGGCGGGAAGCGGCATTCGGATGCGGGACCGCGGGCCCAACTGTGGGATGTGGTCGTGCCGGAGCCGCGCAGGTGCCTGCTGCGCAGTTGCCATCAGGTGCGACGCGGCCCCGCGGCCGCGTCGCACGCTCGCATCGAGAGACTCGCGGGCCGTCCGTGTGGTCAGCGCACCTGGACCGTGGTGGGTAGCGCGGCGAATCCGCGGTTGTTGGAGGAGTGGATGCGGTGAGCCCCGTCGGTGTCGATGTCGTAATCGGATACCGCCGTGACTATTTCGCGCAAGGCCACCCGCAGCTCCAACAGTGCCAGGTTCGAGCCGAGGCAGCGGTGGCGGCCACTGCCGAAGACCAGTGAGGCGCTGGTGTCGCGGTCCAAATCGAAGGTATCCGGATCGGCGAATACCTCCGGATCTCGGTTCGCCGAACCTGTGATCAGCAGAATCCGCTCTCCGGCAGGGATTTTCACGCCGTGCAGCTCGACCGGTTCGGTGCTGGTGCGCAGCGCGGTCTGGGTGGACGGGTCGTAGCGCATGGCCTCGGCGATCCAGTCGTCGATTCGGCCGTCGAAGGCCCGCTGTCGCTGTTCTGGGTGCTGCCAGGCCGCGTACCAGGCGTTGCCGAAGGTCAGCATGCTGGTCTCGATACCGGCGCCGATCAGCAGGATCAAAACGCCGACGATCTCCTCCGGCGTGAGCCGGTCGTCCCCCTCGGCCGCGTCGAGCAGCCCGGAGAGCAGATCGTCGGCGCGGACCCGGCTCCGCTCGATGGTCAGCTCGGTGTAGTAGCCGACGAGCTCCCCGATGGCCTGCATGGCCTCGGGCCGCAAATCGGCGGATTCGGAATCGGTGTACATGATTTCCATACCGAGTTTGCGGACCATATCGCGGTCAGCGGTGGGGACGCCGACCAGTTCGGAAATCACCTCGGTGGGGAACGGGCCCGCGAAATCGGCCATCAGGTCGAAACTTCCGCGTTCCAGCAACGGTTGCAGCAGCCCGTGGGCAATGGTGCGCAGCCGCGGAGCCAGGCCCTGCACGCGATGTGCCGTGAAGGCCTGCGCGACCAGACCGCGGACCCGGGTGTGCTTGGGCGGATCCATGGCGACGAAGGAGAAGAACCGCTCCGCCTGCGGCCCCCAGAACGCGGGCTCCATGCGTAACCCGTTCGCACTGGAGAAACGCTGTGAATCCCGCAGCACCGCCTGTACATCCGCATGACGCGACAGTGCCCAGAAGTCGTCGGTGTCGTTGCGGAAGACCGGTGCCTCGGTGCGCAACCTGGCGTAATACGGGTAGGGGTCCTCATGGACAGCGAAATCGTATGGGCTGTATTGCAACTGCATGGAGAAGCCTTCCCCGGACGGTGCGACTCACCATCGCGACCGGTGTAGAACAAGAACCGACATGCTGACCGTAGTCGAAAGGAATTGAGGCATTGATGAACTCGGAATCATCTGCCCAGATCGACGTCACCAAGCCGCATCCAGCGCGCCGTTACGACTACTGGCTAGGGGGCAGCGTCAACTACGAGGCGGATAGGGCCTCCGCGGATGCGGTGGCCGAAGCCTTTCCGACGATTCACCTGGCCGCGCTGGAGAACCGCAGCTTCCTGCGGCGGGTGGTGACCTACCTGGCCGCCGAGGCCGGGATCAGCCAGTTCCTCGATATCGGCGCCGGTCTGCCCACCGCGGGCAATGTGCATGAAATCGCCCAGGACATCACTCCGGCCGCACGGATCGTCTACGTCGACAACGATCCAATCGTGCTGGCTCACGCCCGCACCTTGCTCGACAGCTCCGCCCAGGGCGCCACCGCCTATCTCGACGCCGATGTCCGAGACCCCGAGCGCATCCTCACCCACCCGAACCTGCTTGCCACCCTGGATCTTTCCAAGCCGGTAGCCCTCATGCTCGTCGCCATCGTGCACTTCCTCACCGACGACGATCACCCCCACGACCTGGTCCGGCGGTTGTGCGATGCCTTGCCGCCCGGCAGCTACCTGGTGATGTCGCACGGCACCGACGACTACCTCGACATAGAGGATCGCGCGGAAACCAGCGCCGCCAACCAACGCAGCGGCGTTCCCTTCCAGCTTCGCTCCACCGCCGAATTCTCCCGCTTCTTCACCGGATTCGACCTCGTCGCCCCCGGAATCACCTCGGTGACCACCTGGCGCCCCGAAGGTTGGCGCCCGCATCCGCGCAAGGAGGCTGTCTCCATGCTGGGCGGCGTCGGCCGGATAGGAACCCGAGCTGTCGGATGAGTAGCACCACGGGGGCCGTTGGCGACCTCCGCACAGCTCGCGGCACTCCGAGGTTCGGCTATTCGCGCAGATTCGCCTCGAACGCGATGCGATCACCTCGGTACAGCGAGCGAACGCGTTCGATGGGTACGCCGTCGGGGTCGGCGCTGCGGCGGTGGAGCAGCAACATCGGTAGGGCCGTGGTGCATTCGAGCAGGGTTGCCTCGCGCGGGGAGGCGAGGACGGTTTCGATGCGTTCGATGGCCGCGGCGTAGACGACGCCGGTGGCTCGGACCGCCGCGTAGAGCGAGGTGGCGGGGTCATAGCTGTGGCGGAGGTCGGCGAAACGCTCCAGGGGGAGATAGGTGGTTTCGAGGCCGATGCGTTCGCCGTCGGCGAGCAGGACCCGTTCCAGGTGCATGACGGGGGTGCCGATCTCCAGGCCGAGGTCGCGGGCGGTGTCCTCGTCGGCGGGAATATCGGTCCAGTCGACGAGAACGCGGCCGGGGGTGCGACCGAAGCTGATCGCGCCTTCGGTATAGGAGCGCAGCGAGAGGGGTTGGACCATTTTGGGGCGGGAGACCACGGTGCCGCGCCCCTTGCGTCGAACTCGGCCCTCCACCAGGAGGTCTCGCAAGGCTTGGCGGACTGTTTCGCGGGCTACGCCGAAGCGAATGGCTAGATCGCGCTCCGAGGGAACCGGATCGCCCTCATTGAGGTCGGCGAGGATGGTGTCGATCTGCGTGCGCACCCGGTAGGCCTTGGGGAGTCGTGCACCGCCGTCCGGAAGTGTTGCCGGAGATGGGGGTTCACCGCGTGCGCGGGCCCGGGTCGAGCGGGCACCCGCCCCCGCCGCGTCGGTTGTCTCCATGATTCGAGAGTACACACGATTGGTCTATACCAATTGTTAACCCAGCGTTTGCGTACGAAACACTCATAGGTCTAGACCATTGGCCACCATGTGGGCATGCGATTGGTCATTATCGGCGGCGGGATCCTCGGGACCGCCCACGCCCTGGCCGCTATCGGGCGCGGCCATGCGGTGATTCACCTGGAACGCGAGGTCGAGGCGCGCGGTGCGACGGTCCGGAATTTCGGGCTGGTGTGGGTTTCGGGGCGCAGTGCCAATGAACTGGACATCACGCTGCGGTCGCGCCGACTGTGGGAGGAGATCGGCGGGAAGGTGCCCGGCGTCGGGTTCCGGGCCGCCGGGTCGCTCACCCTGGTGCGCACCGATCACGAACTCGCGGTGGCCGAGGCCGCCGTCCGGAACGCCTCCGAAGAGCGCGGGTTCGAGCTGCTCGACGCCGATCGGGTACGCGCGCTCAATCCGGCGCTGCGCGGCAAATTCCTCGGCGGACTGCACTGCTCGCGCGATGCCGCCGTGGAGTCACGACAGGCGCTCCCCGCGCTGCGCCGCTATATGGAGGCCACCGGTCGCTACCAGTTCTTCGCCGGAACCGAAGCGCGCACCATCGCCGGATCCACCGTGGTCGACGACCGCGGCCGCAGCCACGAGGGCGACCTCGTCCTGGTCTGCCCGGGCGCGGCCCACACCGGCCTCACCCGAGAACTGGTGGGCGACATCGGAGTTCGCAAGGTTCGCCTGCAAATGATGCAGACCGCACCGCTCGGCGAGGATCTCACCACCGCCATCGCCGACGGCGACAGCTTCCGCTACTACCCGGGCTTCGCGGGCCCGGAGCTCGATCGCCTCAATAGTGAACAGGCGCAATCGTTTGTCGCCGCACAGCACAAAATGCAGATGCTGTGTGTGCAGCGCCTGCACGGCGGCCTCACCATCGGCGACACCCACGAATACACCGAACCGTTCAACTTCGACGTGGACGAGGCGCCGTACGAGTACCTCACCGGCGTGGTGGAAGAACTGCTCGGCCGCAAACTCCCACAGGTGGTGCGGCGCTGGGCGGGCGTCTACAGCCAGTCCATCGACCCCGGCACCATCGTCACCCGCGCGCGAGCCGACGACCACGTCTGGGTGATCACCGGCCCCGGCGGCCGCGGTATGACCCTCGGCCCTGCCATCGGCGAAGAAACCGCCGACCTTCTGAATCTGTAAGGGAATCCCCATGTCCGATAAACAGATCGACCTCGCCGTCCTCGATATGGCGGGTACCACCGTGGCCGACGGCGGCCTGGTGCTGCGCGCTTTCGAAGCGGCCGCCACCGCCGCCGGAATCCCCGCCGAGGGCCTGGAGCGCGAGGCCGCCCGGCAGTACGTGGTCGACACCATGGGCCAGTCCAAGATTGTCGTCTTTCGCGCCCTGCTCGGCGACGAGGACAGGGCCCAGCACGCCAACCGCGCCTTCGAGGCCGCCTACGACGAGTTCGCCGCCACCGCCGCGGCCCCGATTCCCGGTGCGGCCGAGGCGATTACGGCCCTGCGCGCGGCGGGTATCAAGGTGGCGCTCACCACCGGTTTCAGCCGCGGCACCCAGGACAAGCTGCTGAAGGCGCTGGGTTGGGAGGATCTCGCCGATCTCACCCTGGCCCCGTCGGATGCCGGACGTGGGCGGCCCTACCCGGACATGGTGCTCACCGCACTGCTGCGGCTGGATATCGACGCCGTGGATCGTGTTGCGGTACTGGGCGATACGGCCAGCGATATCGCGACCGGCCTCGCCGCCGGGGCGCGCATCGTCGCGGGCACCCTGACCGGCGCGCACGACGAGGACCAGCTGCGCGCGGCCGGTGCCACCCACGTGGTGGCGTCGGTCACCGAATTCGCGCGAATCCTGTTGGCCGAACGCTCCGAAACCATCGAGCGCGCCTGAGACCCCGCCGTCGCGCCGCTCTGAGGGGGGCGCGCGGCGGCGGCCCCTTCCCATCCCTTCGATTCCTCTGTCCCGCGAACCGAAAGTTGCAGTCACCGTGCGTAAATCGAATACCCGCCTCGCACGCACCATCGCCCGTACGGCGCTCATTCTCACCTCCGCCACCGCCGTCGCCTTCAGCCTCACCGCGTGCGGCGGCACCGGCACCGATTCCGCCGACGGCAAGACGGTGACCGTCTATTCCGCCGATGGAGTCGGCGCCTGGTACAAGACCCAGTTCGAGAAGTTCAAGGAGCAGACCGGCATCGCGGTCAACCTGGTGGAAGCCGGTTCCGGCGAGGTCGTCAACCGGGTAGACAAGGAACAGTCCAACCCGCAGGCCGACGTCCTGGTCACCCTGCCGCCGTTCATGCAGAAGGCCGACAAGTCCGGTCTGCTCGAGCCCAGCGGGATCGATACCAGCGCTGTCGCCGCATCCGATAAGGATCCGAACGGCAAGTACGTCATGATGGCGGGCAATTACCTGTGCTTCATCGCCAATCCGTCGGTCAAGGTCGCGGGCACCACCTGGGACGATCTGCTGCGGCCGGAGTACAAGGGCAAGATCCAGTACTCCACCCCCGGCCAGGCCGGTGACGGCACCGCCGTCCTGATCCTGCTGCAGCAGCTCTACGGCAAGCAGGGCGCACTCGACTACCTGGCCAAGCTCCAGGAGAACAATGTCGGGCCGTCGTCCTCCACCGGCAAGCTGCAGGCCAAGGTGGACAAGGGTGAGCTGCTGATCGCCAATGGCGACATTCAGATGAATATGGCCAATATCAAGGAGACGGGCTCCAAGTTCACCGTCTTCTTCCCCGCGAACGCCGAGGGTAAGTCCAGCACCGTGCCGGTGCCGTACCTGATGGGCCTGGCCAAGGGCGCGCCGCACCAGGAAGCCGGTAAGCAGCTGATGGAGTTCCTGCTGTCCGCCGAGGCACAGCAGTCGCTGCCGGATTCCTTCGCTGTTCCGGCGCGCACGGAACTGCGCGGCGTCACCGCCACCGCCAGCGGCGGCATCAACCCGGCGATGCTCCTGCAGAACGTCGAGGTGCTGTACCCGGATTGGTCGGCGGTGCTCGAGGAACTCGACGCCGACCTTGCCGCCTACCAGCAGGCGACCGGCCAGTAGTAGTCCGCTCGACATCCGAGGAGCGCAATCATGACCAACGCGTTGACGACATCGACCGAGGCGGCCAGTACCGCCGTCGAACCGGCGATCGTGTTCGACAGAGTCGGTGTCACCTACGGTCGCGGCCGTAAAACCACTGTCGCACTGGCCGATTTCAACCTGCGCGTCGCCGCGGGGGAAACGGTTGCGCTGCTCGGGCCCAGCGGCTCCGGTAAGTCCACCGCGCTCAAGGCCCTGGCCGGATTCGTCCGGCCGACCATGGGCGTGGTGCGACTGTCGGGCCGCGACGTCACCAACCTGTCCCCCGCCAAGCGCGGCATCGGGGTGGTGGTGCAGTCCTACGCGCTGTTCCCGCATATGCGGGTGCGTGACAATGTGGCCTTCGGATTGAAGTCACATCACGTGCCGCGCAATGAGATCGCTGATCGCGTCACCGAGGCACTCGAAATGGTCGGTATGGCGGCCTACGCCGAGCGGCTGCCTCGCGAGCTGTCCGGCGGACAGCAGCAGCGGGTGGCGATCGCGCGAGCGCTGGCCATCCGCCCCAGGGTGCTGCTGCTCGACGAGCCTCTGGCAGCGCTGGACGCGCAGTTGCGGCAGTCCATGCTCGGCGAGCTACAGCAGCTGCGAAAAGCCCTGCCGGACACCGCCATGCTGTATGTCACCCATGACCAGGCCGAAGCGCTCGCACTCGCCGACCGGATCGCCGTGATGCGGGATGCCCGGCTGGTCGATATCGATACCGCCCGCAATCTCTGGCAGCGGCCGTCGACCGATTTCACCGCCGCCTTCATCGGCGGCGCGAACCTGCTGCCCTGCATCGTGAATCGGGTATCGGGTACGGCGGCGCTGGTCAGTGTCGGCGAGCACACGCTACGAGCGGAAGCGCCCGCACCCGGCGTGGGTCGTCCGGACTGGGTCGCGAATGCCGAAGCGCAACTGTGTGTTCGGCCGCATACCGTGGGCGTCTGCGCGCTGACCGAACGAGATGCCCTGCGCGGCACCGTGACCTCCGTCGTCTGGCGGGGTGCGTCAACCCGGCTGCACCTCGAGGTCGCCGGACTGCCGGGCGAAATCATCGCCGATGTGCCCGGTCACACGGAAATGGCGGTCGGCTCGTTCGTGGGTGTGCGCTTCCCCGATCCGGCCGGTGTACTCATTCCGCCGGGTATCGGAACCGAGTCCGCCGCAGCAGAATCCGAGGTCCGCGCATGAGCAGCTCGCCACTACCCAGACGTGCGCCCCGCAGAGGTGACGCGGGTGAGGTAGGCGACGAAGACCTCGTCTCACCGACCGAAGAACTATTGGGCCTACGATCACGAAGTCACCCCACTGCCTCCGTCATTCCGGCGTGTTCTTGGCCGGAATCCACACCCCACGGTAGTGGATCCCGGCCACAAGAATGCCGGGGGAACGGGGAGAATGCCGACACCACACCGTCGTACCGGAATGGTGGTGACAGTGGCGACGCCGTCCCTTCGTACTCGGTAGCCGCCCGCAGAACCGCCGGACCGGAGCCCTTCTCCGAACTCGGCGCTGCCCTCGGAGCCACCCGGAACCGGGGGCGGTCGTGACCGCGCTACTCGAATCCCCCTCGGCCCCTTCCGCCCCACGGTCCAATGAGCCTGCCCGCTCGTGGAAGCCGATTCTGTGGACCCTGCCGCCCGTCCTGATGGTGTTGTTCATCGCCGTCTACCCGATCACCCGGGTACTGCTGGAGTCGACCAAGACCGCGCAGGGTCGCGGTACCGAGACCTGGACCTCGGTACTGAGCGAGCAGTCTTTCCGAAACGCGCTGTGGCGCACCATCTCCATCGCGGTCAGCTCCACCCTCGGCTGTCTGGTGCTGGGCACCTTTCTCGCCATCGTGCTGGCCTTCGTACCGTTCCCGGGATCGGGGCTGGTGGGTCGGCTCATCGACACCGTGCTCACGTTGCCGTCGTTCCTGGTGACCCTGGCCTTCACCTTCCTCTACGGCACGGCGGGCGCGGTCAACGCGCTCATCGGTGAGATCACCGGCAGCGGGGAACCGGCGCTGAACTTCCTCACCACACCCACCGGCGTCATCCTCGCCGAGATCACCTTCTTCACCCCGTTCGTGGTGCGTCCGCTGCTCGCGGCCTTCGCACAACTGCCGCGCGAACAGCTCGATGTGGCCGCCAGCCTCGGTGGTTCGCCGTGGCGGGTATTGCGCCAGGTGGTCATGCCCGAGGCCTGGCCCGCGCTGGCCGCGGGCGGCAGCCTGGTACTGCTGTTGACGCTCAATGAATTCGGCATCGTGCTCTTCACCGGAGCCAAGGGCGTCATTACGCTGCCCGCCCTCATCTACACCCGCGGCATCGTCACCTTCGACCTGCCCGGCGCGGCAGTCCTGGCCACCGTGCAGGTCCTGCTGTCACTGACCCTGTACCTCGGCTACCGGCTGATCTTCGCCCGGCTCACCGGATCTCGGAAGGAGAGCTGACCATGCTGGTGTGGACCCGACGCGGCCGAGTCGCCGTCCTGGCTGTCTTCGCGCTGATTGTCACCGTGGTTTTCGTGGCTCCCATCGCCACCGTGCTGGCGGCCGGTCTCGCCGGCAGCTGGACCGGACCGCTGCCCTCGGACCTCGGCTTCGCCAATTTCGGCGAGGCACTCTCCGGTGAGCAGGCCGCCAGTCTCTCGGTGAGCCTGCAAACCGCGCTGCTCGCCGGAGCCCTCGCCCTCGTCCTCGGCACCTGGGCCGCACTCGCCGCCCGCGAAGCCCCCGAATGGGTCCGCCGCATGACCGACGCGGTCTTCCACGTCCCGGTAGCGGTCCCGTCGGTGGCCATCGGTCTCGGCGTACTCATCGCCTTCAACGAACGCCCGTTGCTCCTCGGCGGCACCAAATGGATTGTCATTCTGGCCCATACGGTGCTGGTGCTGGCCTACGCCTTCAGCGGCGTCTCCGCCGCCCTGGACCGCCTCGACCCCGGCTACCGGCAAGCCGCCGAATCCCTGGGCGCGGGCCCGATCCGCGTGCTCTGCCACATCACCCTGCCGCTCCTACTCCCCGCCCTCGGCGCCGCCGCGGGCCTGTCGGTCGCCCTCTCCATGGGTGAACTCGGCGCGACCATCATGGTCTACCCGGCCACCTGGAAAACCCTGCCGGTCAGCATTTTCGCCGCCACCGACCGCGGCGAGGTGTTCGATGCCGCCGCTAGTACAACCCTGCTGGTCTTGGTCACCCTGATCGCACTGGTCGTACTGGGACGGCTACGCGGTCGAGCGGCCCTGCGATGAGCCGCCACGAATTCCACGGTCGCCGGCCGCTTCTTCCACCTAGTCTGACTTCATGGGCGCCATGAGCATCTCCCTGCCGGATTCACTGAAGACCTTCGTCGAGCAGCGAGTCGCCGAGCGCGGATACGGCACCAGTAGTGAGTACGTTCGTGAGTTGATCCGTAGAGACCACGACCGGGTTGGCCTCCGGAATCTGATCGTGGAAGGGGCCACGTCACCCCCTGCGGCACCGGCGAACGACTCCTACTTCGACGACTTGCGCGAGCGCGTTCGCAGGCGGCAGGAAGAGTAGAACTGTCCTTTCAGCGTGTAGCCAGGGCTATCGTCGTACCGCACTAGCCTACAAAATAGACACCTCGTGCGTTAAAAAGGACCTTCTGAGCGTCTTTTTTGTCGTTAAGTATGGTATTTTTGATGCATGAGTAGCGCTTCAGATGCCCGCGTGAGGCTCGCCGAACTGGCCGAGTCGCAATGGGGCCTGCTCACTACCGCTCAGGCCGCCGCTATCGGGGTCGATACCAAGCAACTCCAGCGTCTCACCGACCAAGCCATGTTGTCCCGGCTCCGCTACGGCGTCTACCGGCTGGCCGGGGTTCCTGATTCGCCGACGGAGCCGATCCGGGCGGAATGGCTCGCGCTCGAGCCCGCCCGCACCGCCGGCGACCGGATCGGCGACAACGCGCCCCTCGGGGTTGTCTCGCACCGCTCCGCGGCCGACCTGCACGGCCTCGGCGACCTCGATGCCGACTACATCGAATTCACCGTGCCGACCCGACGCGGCACGCGCAACCCCGATGTCCGCTTCCATCGTGGCGTATTGACAGCAGTGGAGTGGATGCTGGTCGACGGGCTGCCCGTCACCACGCCCGTGCGCACTATCGCCGACCTTGCCGCCGCCCGCACCGATGGCGGACACCTGGCCTCGGTCGTCCGTGACGCCTTGCTGAACAACACCCCCGTCGACGAGATCGCCACCGCGCTGCGACCCTACGCCCACCGCTACGGCGCACCCGTCGACAACGGCTCAGCGCTGGTCACCCACTTCATCACCCAGGCCGGGGTGCCCGAGTCCTCCCTAGCGTTGACCGCGCCCTCCCTCGAACCCCTCCTCGCGGCGTCCCGTGCGACCAATCAGGCCCTCAACCAGCTCGTCCACGGCCAACGCAGCACTCGCTTCACCACATCGCTGACCTCGCTCCCCGCCACCGACGCCGCAGTGGCGGCGCTACGCAACCAACTCGCTGGCGCGGTCCCCACCGAGCAGGTGACCGAGGCCATTCGCCAGGCTTTGGCCCCGCTCGCCGATACTCCGCAATGGCGAGACGCGGTGGCGCGCATCCGCACCCAGATCCAGCAATCAGCGGATCCGCACCAATTCCCGAACGCCGCAGCGGCGCGCGAGTGGGCGAGAAAGCTACTACTCGAGGGCCTCACGGAGGCCCTGCTCGACACCGCGGTACAAACCCCAACGCCGGGCTAGCGCGCGCTGACCCCAGTCCCAGCTTCCGAGCGGCCCAATACTTCCCCGCAGCCGACCATGGAGGCTGATCAGTCGATCTCGTGGCGGTTGGCGACGCAGACAGCGACGATCCGGCCTACACGGTCGCGAACGTAAATATTGACCGGACACGGCGGGACTCGGTCGTGTTCCTCGGAGCCGAAATTGCCGCGCCGATCCGTGACGGGTCCATCGGCGGTTCCCTGCTGCACGTGCGGTCATGGAACCGCGACGACGGAACACCGGCAACAGCCCAACCGGTCGAGGAGGGGCGGGAGCGCTGCGCGTACACCACCCTCATTGTCGTACCGTCGGCGCTGCTGATGGTGTGCACCCCACGGCAATACGACAAGGAGCCGACGACCGTCGTCGGATACGTGTCCGAAACTGGCTGAGCGGCACCGTTCATCGGAGGGAACCACCCCGCCGATCCGCACCTCCGCCAAGGGCGTGCGAGTTCTCCCTGACCTCACCGTCAACTTGCGGACGCTAGTAGCCGCGTCAAGTGGCCTGGGCGCGATAAGTCCGCGAACCCACTCCGGTGCCGCCCTGCCCCAGGCCTTGCCTCACGATTCGCGGTGCCCCGTTCGCTTTCCAGGCGGGAAACAATCGCGGCAACAGTCCAGGCTTCGCCGCTGTGGTTGTCGGCGGCCGAGGCGAGGGCGGAAGCGAGGAAGGTCAAGGCAGCGCCGGTAGCTAGGCCGAGAAGGTAGAGCACCCAGGATGCGGTCATGGTGGCCTCCGGTCCTACTGCACCGGCGCGGTGTGGGTGCTGACGGCTGACTCGACGGGATTCACGAAATCGCCGTCGGCGTCGAGAGATTCGACGCCATCGAGGATGGAGTCGAGGATGTCCGCGCCGTCCAGAGTCGCGCGGAAGCAGCGCTTCCGGGCGCTGTCGACTACGGCGTACAGGACTGTGGCGTAGATGTGTGAGCGGGGCGCGGTCAGGCGCAGCCCTCGCTGTTCGGCGCTACGCAGGGCTGTGTCGATGGTTTCGATGACGTCCTGGAGGACATGGATCTCGATCTGCTGGAGGTCGTCTTCGTCGCTGGTGATCATGGATTCCGCTCCGAGGTATCCGAGTTCCGGTGATGCGTATGCGCCCGGCGGGTGCGTACACAGCGTGGGCCAGGGCTGTGCCCCGTGCGCGACGGAGCGTCAACCTGCGGAGATTCCTCCAAAACCCCTGAAGGCGTTGTGCAAAAACAGATATAATCGGCGCATTCTGCAACAAGCAGTGGCACCGAAGCGCAACCCGAGGGGGAGGTATGACCGGTGTCGACGATTGGGAGCACACGGGCAGCACCTTGCCGCGGCGTCAACTCGGGCGGTTCCTGAAGGAAGCGCGCGAGGGAGTCGGGCTCACCCTGGAACGCGCAGCGGCGCTTATGGAGTGGAACAAATCCACCCTCAGTCGTATGGAACGCGGACTCACCGAGAAGGTCAGAATCCGCGACGTACTAGCGCTTTGCGAGAATTACGGCCTCGATGAGGAGAAGTCCGCGGCAGCAAGAGAGTTGGCGGAACAGGCCCCAGGCCGTACCTGGTGGCGAAGCTACAGCGACGTGATCGCGGCCAAGTTCAACACCTATGTCGGGCTCGAGGCAGGCGCGAGTGAATTGGCGATCTTCCAACCGCTGATCGTTCCGGGACTGCTCCAAACCGCGGACTACGCCAGAACTCTGGATAGACAGTACTTTCGAGACGATTCGGATGAGGATCTGGAACGACGCGTCGCGCTCCGGATACAGCGTCAGCACCTCGTCGCGCGTCAGAGGCAGCCAGTTCGCCTATCGGTCGTGCTGCACGAGTCCGTGTTGCGGACCACCGTCGGCGGGCCACGCATCATGGCGGCACAGCTGCGACGCATCGCGGACCTGAGTACCCGTGACAATGTCGGAGTTCGAATCCTGCCTTTCCGTGCGGGATTCCCCACCGGGAGCGTGGTGTCGCAGTTCATCGTCATGACGTTCCCCAACGACGGCAAGATAAAGCCGGTAGAACCGACGATAGTGTTCGCGGAGAGCTTCGCTGGAGACGTCTACCTGGAAGAGCGGAATGATGTACACCGCTGTCAGCAGGCATTCCATACGCTTCTGGCCGCGACGCTGGATGACCGACCCAGCCGAGACCTGATGAGAGAGTTAGCAAGAGACTATGACAGTGAGCGATGACCTAACTGGCGCGCGCTGGTTCAAATCCAGTTACAGCTCCGCAGGAAGTGAATGCGTCGAGATCGCCTTCATACCCAGTGGAGTCGGTGTTCGCGACACTAAGAACCCGACCGGCCCAGCGCTGGTATTCACCCCAGGAGAGTGGGACGCGTTCTCAGCAGGTGTGAAGGACGGCGAATTCGACCGGCCCACAGGCTGATTCCCGCTCACCAGTCGTCAGGGGCGAGGATCCGCGACCTACCGCGGTGATAAAAGTCCTCATCGTCGTCCAGTTCCGGCGCTGCCACGACTGTCGGCAGTGATCGTTGGGGTGCGTCGCCGATCTGCTCGACGAGGTCGGTGAGACGGGGATCCGCCTCGACATCACGGATGAGGTGTTCCACCTCGGCCTGGGCTTGGGCGCGGGCACGGTTGATCAGATCGGCGATCAGCGGGCCGAGTTCGCTACCACCGGGGAAGCTGTACTCGTCGACACGCACGGAGGCAACACGGCCGTTGGCTTGGACATCGACGACCACACCCCGCTCTTGCAGGACAGCGTGACCGGAGTTCATGGCACCGGCAAGCCGACCCATCCTCGTACTCAATGGCTCGGGGGTACCCGGTTGGGGCGAATTCATATGACTCCTACCAAGTGCGGTTTCAGCCTAGGGACTGCTCGGGTCACCAACCGGGGTACGACGGGAGGGTCTCAGGTGGCGAATCCTCGATAATCCGTTCGGAGATCGTGGATGGAATACCGGGATAAACAGCATTCTCCCACGCGGCACATTTTCCATAAAGCTCGTCGAGATTTTCTTCGAACGGATCGTTGAAGGATGTCTCGAACTGAACCTGCCAGCCGGTGAACACGTCTTCTGTTGGCGCAGACCATTCACTCGTATCCGACAGCCCTCGAGGATTGCCGGTGGCGTCTGCCTCGAGAGTAAGGGAGGGCGCTAAAGGGGTTTCACTGAGTCGCTGGAGTGGGACGGGGAGACCTCCGCCAGGCTTGAGCAAGTGCCTGACGTATTTTCCATCGGATCCGGTGTCCGCAGTTCCGGACTGCTGCGCGCAGACATAGCCGCTCAACTGCTTGCCGTCATCGACGGTTGCCACGATGTGGTACCTGAATGTGCCCACAATCGGATCAACTAGGGCATAACGCATTTCACGCGTTTCGTCGTCATCGTCGGTACCCGGCGGAGAAATTATGTTTCGCGCCTGGGAAGTGAGCGCTGCTTTGAATCCCGGATACGCGGCTGACAACCCGAATTTATCGGTGATCAATATCGACTCGGTCGCAGCACGGATCAACGTAGCCTGCCACCCCTCGAGCTCGATGCCGGGCTCAGCCGACCACACGACGGTAGCCTGCCGAATCGGCTCCGGTACGACGTAGTGATCCGGCTCCGGGGGAGAGATAGTCGATGGTGAGTTATCGGTACCCGCACTGCATGCAGTGAGGAGGCCATTAACGTACGGCCAGGTGTTGACGTGGTCAACGCCTGTTCCGAGGCATTTTATCTGCCGATCAGGTGGGTGATCCAACCACCGGGGTGTGATTGTTGGCCAACTGCAGGCACCGCACGACGCCGCCGTCGCCGTCGCCGTTGCGTCTTCCGCAAATACATGCCCGGCACTTAAATTTAGATGAGGTTCAGCGCGAGGGCGATGGTGCCGAGTGTCGCCAGGATCGAGGTCGCGCCGACGTGCATTCCGATCGACAGCCGGATGTCCTTGTTCCGCCAAGCGAACCAGAAACCCGGGAACGTGAAGATCACCCGCGACACGAACCCCCACGGCGACCAGAAGTGGTACAGCGAGAACAAGACCGTGCTGAGCACCGGCGCCCAGCCGCCCAGGTGGGCGATTCGAGGCAGCAGGAAACCGCGGAAGTACAGCTCCTCGATGAGCGGGAGGGAGATTCCGGTCAGCGGCAGGCATATCACCATCGTGGTGAGTGTGATCGAGTGCGAGTATCCGTTGAGGTATGTGTTGTTGCCGCTGCCGCCTGGGTTCGCGTACGGGACCCAGGTGAAGAAGTTCTCGAAGAAGAAGGTGTTCACCGGTGTCGTCGCGAACCCCAGCACCACCATCCACACGATGAGCCCGATGACCATCGCCACCAGCTTTCCCCGCGGGACCGGTTTGTCGGTGTAGTGCAACACGCCGCGCAGCGAGAAGCGGCCGTTGTGCTGGCGGCCCAGCCACAGCAGCCCCAACTGGACCGGTACCAGAACCACGCACAGGGCGATCGCCCAGCCCGCGAAGGTCGGATAACCGATGGCCTCGACGAATGGTTCACCGATGAGCAGGTAGACGGCGACGATCAGGGCGCCGGGGACAAGATGCAATGCGACCGACAGCGGCAGGGAGTGGCGGCCGCCCAGCAGCCGGGCGACGATTCCGTTCGGTCGAGTGTCTTCACAGGCGCGCATGACAAGGGGTACCTCGAACTGTTCGTGAATGGGTGCGTGAAATGAATCGGAAAGTGCCCACCCAGCCGGGTAGAACTCGGCGGACAGAACATTGATGAGATTCTCGGCCAGGTTGCTGAAGTCACCATTCGCGTTCGTGACGATGGTCTGCCCGACCGTCTAGGGTGCCGAATCCCCAGGTCCAGCCGCTGAGCGGTGTCCGTGGGCAACTGCCGGGGCTGGTGCGGCTGGCCCGGGTTTGCTGCCGCTGGTGCTGGTGTGGGCGGAGCCGGGGTGTGTCAGGCGGTGGTGGCGTGCCGGATGATGATGTTGCCGTACGAGTTGTGTGCGTACACGTGCACGGTGTCCTCGTTTCCCTGTGGCCGGTCGACCGGTTGTATCAGGTTCTGCACGGTCCCGTACTGGGTGTTTGTTTCCACCCGTGCCGCGGTGCCCGCGCGGATACCTACCTCCAGCTCGCCCATGGATGTCTCGAGCCGGAGCTCGCCGCGCGAGGCTTCGCCGATGCGGATGTTGCCTTTGACGGTTTTCGCGGTCACCGAACCAAGCGGGCGCTCGACGGTGATGTCACCGGCCGATATCTCCAGGTCGCACTCGCCGAGTTCACCGGCACCCAGCAGCCGCCCCAGACTGGTGGTGGCTTTGAGCCGGGAGCCGGTGGGTACCTCGATGGTCACCTCGATCGACGGGTCGCCGGCGAACGGGGTGTAGGACCGCCAATCCCTCGGCGTTTTCACAGTCAGGGTGCCGGCGACGAAATCGATCCGGGTCTGCTCGGCAGCGCGCACGCTGTCCTTCTTCGATACATCCGCCGGCCGGACCTCGACGACGGTATCGGCACGGTCCGAGGCGATCACCGTGACGCCACCGGAAAGCACGTCGACGGTGATGGCGATCGGCTCCGGGGTCTGGAATGTGGGCATGGCTGTACTCCTTCAGTGGGAGAAATGGGATTCGGTGTGAATCGGGGCGGTGGGGTCAGCAGACCCAGCCGGTGAGCTGCTGGATCCCGATGCGAGCCCGGGCAGTTGGACGTTGGCGGAGATCTTCTCGGTCAGTTCGAGCTTGGTCCGGGGATATCGATGCCGGCGGAGCGGAGCTTGGTCTCGAACAGCACCGACAGCCGGGTCGCGGCCGGTGTCTGATCTGCGCCGTACTGGCGGATAAGCGTGTATCGGGTTGCGGCCTCGGTGCGGGCTTGCAGACCGGTCACGGTCTTCAGCAGTGCGGGGTTGGCGAGGAAGTGGTCGGCCGCCGCGGTGGCGAGTTCCTCGATGCGGGGGTCATCCGGTTCCCAGGCCGTGGCCTCCCCGACGCGCTTGTACAAGGCGACCAGCCGGGTGTCTTCAAGGGCGTGCTCGACATGGGTGAGGTAGTCGTCGAAGCTCTCCGGGACCAGTGCCCTGGCCAGCACCAGGCCCTCCCGGTAGGTCGCCACGTCGTCCGCGGTGAAGCCGAGGCCGGGTATCCGCTCCAGCAGTGCCACAGCACGGTCGGGCAGCAGCGCCCGGTCGCCGTCGGCGAGCCGGTACAGCGTGTCGCGCCGGGCGATAAGCTCCTCGATCCGTTCGGTGAGCTGCCGCTCGACGTCGGCGAGCGCGATGGTGAACAGTGCGGTGTCGGCGTCGAGCAGGGGCCCGATTTCGGCCAGCGGCACCCCGGCGGCGGCCAGGGTCCGGACCTGCACCAGCCGCAACAACTCGGCCGACCCGTACCGCCGGTAACCGGAGCTGTCGCGTTCCGGTTCCACTACCAGGCCGAGCTTGTGGTAATGCCGCACCGTCTTCACCGTGACGCCGACGAAGGCCGCCGCCTGCCCGATCGTGACACCGTTCATCATCTGCTCAGCCAACCTCGCGACCGAGAGCGGCGGCAAGCTCGCGAACCGCGCCGGCGACGGCGGGGGAGTCCTTGGCCAGGATCTTTTCGTGGTTGCTGGTGACCCTCGCGCTCACCGTCAGGTTCGGGTTCCGAACCAGCAGCGGCTCGATGGTCGTGCGCGCCTGGTCCATCTCACCACCCGCGTCGCCCGTGTGGTCGCCCGAGGCGACCACGTACCGGACCGGAACGGTCAGACCCTCGAGGATCGGGACGAGGGCGGCGTGCAGCATGTGGCCCTCGATGTTGATCTCGGCGTGCTGGTCGGCGGACATCCGCGCGGCCAGGCCCAGCGGGGCAATCAGCGGCAGCACGAACCGCGCCCGACGGAACAGTTTGCGGATCCGTTCGTGGCCGGCCGCGTCGGTCCAGCCCATCGGGAACGGGCCGTCGACCCCGACCACGCCCGCAACCCGGTCCGGGTTCCGGTCGCCCCAGTGCACCCCCAGCAGCGCACCGTAGGACCAGCCCACCAGAAGCGGCCGCTCCACCCCCCTGGCTTTCAGGACGGCGTCGAGATCCCGGACGGTGGCCTCGAAGGAGTAGTCCGCCGACCGCTTCGATTTGCCGCGGGCCCGCTCGTCGTAGCTGATGTGCCGGTAGCCGGGGCCAAGGTCGGCGATGACCTGCTTCCAGTGCTTCTGGCTGGCGTAGGAACCGTTCAGATAGACCACGGGGATACCTGTCCCGCCGGTGTCGGTGACGGCCAACGCGGTGTCTTCCACCGGCAGCATGCCGGTCCAGGCCGAGTTGTTCGAGTTGCTCGAGTGCGAAGAAGTAGTCATGCGATGAGCATGCACCTTGACCTCAGGTCAAGGTCAAGCGTACGAACTCCCACGGTTCGCTACCCAGACCACCCACCAAGCCACGACCCCAACCGGACAGTTCATTCCCTAGTACTCCAGCGGTAGATCGTGATCATGCTGCCGGGTCCAGTGGTGGTCGATTGCGGTGAGTGAGGGTGTGACACTGACCGGAATGGCAGCGGCCACAGTGTGATTCGGTTGAGTTTGTGAATGAAACAACTGAATCCATCTGCCCGACCTCGGTCAGTACTTCGGGCGGGATGTCGCCGTCCTTGCCGACCTGTTCTCCGAGCTCTTGGCCTTCGGTGCCGCCGACCTTGGCCTCGGCGGTCTCCGGCAGCTGCCCGAACCCCTCGGTAATGCCAGTGGCGACGACGTGCGCGGCCTCCCCGGCGGCGGCCAAAGCCAACCGCAGTGATGCCGCGTAGTCGTTGGCCTCCCTCTGCAACACCGCCATCCGAATCACCCCGTTGTTCTGATCGGACAGCGCGTCCGCCAACTGAGCCAGCGACAGTGTCACCCCACCGTGTTCACCCCACAGATAACCACTGGTGGTGATCGTCCGCACCAGCGTGGTGACGGCCTGTTGGGCGAAGCTCAACCCTTCCGTGCCGTTGGTGATCGCGGTCCCGGCCGCCGCGATCGCCCCGACGATCATGCCGCCGTCGTTACCGATGTCGGTGCCGCGCTCGCGCAGCGCGGTGCCGAACTTGCCGATCACGAAGTCCGCTGAGCTTCCAACATTGGTGGTGACGGTATCGACTTCGGTCTTGAACTTGGTTGCCTGCTGGGTCAGAAAGCTGCCCTGCGCCGCCAGTCCGCCGACATCCCAGGACAGCACCTGCGACACGGTCGGAATCGGAACCTCACTCATCGACCGCCGATCACCTGCGCGAACTTATCGGCGGACAGCTTCTCCGCCGTCGTCATGGTCGCCCGCCCGTTGTCGGTGCGTACAGCCAGCACCCGCACCCGTTCGGCGGTCGAATCCATCGCCGTATCGGCCTTCGTCACACCGGTCAGGTACGCCGAGTGGATCGCCGTCCCCGGAATCAACGTTGTCAACGTCAACAGTGTTTGAGCCATCATGTCGCTCGCGTGGATCCCCGCCAGTGTGTCCGCCGACGAGTTGAGCGAGGTGATCAACGACTGGGTGCGCTCCGGATCGAGAAAGATCTCTTCGCTCACCACTTACCCCCTGAAATCACGCGACACCGCTCACCGCCCGACACTGTGTACACGGAGTGAAATGCAGACGCTCCTGGCCGCGCGACACCGCCTGGACACTCTGCTAGCGACTCGGCGCATCCGAGCGATCGTGGTCGTGAAGTCATTTGACAGCCCCCTGCCGCAATTCGAAGTCCGACAGAACTTTACGACACGTGGCCGCGCGCCGCCGACGAGCCGGAGCCGCCACCGCACGGCGAGATGATCTCGGGCAGCATGGGGCGCATGAAAACAGCACGTTCGGCTATAGCTCTGTCCGCGTTGTGTCTCGCGGCGATCGTGGTGGGGGGCTGCTCGAAGAATGAGGCCACGCCGTCGGTCGCCTCGACGACAACGTCCTCCGCTACCGCGACCACCACCGCGTCGACCACGACACCCGTACCGGACGTGGCGCCAGTACACGTGGACGACCCACTGAACGTGACGTGCGCGCAGTTCACGAAGTTGGACAAGGGATCCCAGTTGACCGTGATTCTGGCGATCTTCGGCGACGATCCCGCGAAGAACAACGACCGAGTACGCCTGGCGAGCGCGTTGTGCATGTCGAGTTTCGTGCAGGACAAGACCGTCCAGGATGCCCTACCGCAACCGTGACCATGTTCGATCTGACGCGGGAGCGGGTAGGGCAGGCACGCGTGACGCCTGCCCTACCCGCGTACAGCCGCAGTTGGCCGACGCTGCCGGCCCTCAGTTTGTCCACGAGAGGCGATTCAGCTGGGTGGGTCGACGGCCACGGCCGCGCGAACCGCTTTGCCGTGCAGTGCGTCCGCCCCCTCGATCAGTCCATCGGCCACGAGGTATGCCTCCGCCATGCGGACTGCGGTTTCCCGCAGTCCGCCGAGCGTCGTGATGAGTGTTGACATCACCCTGAAAGCAGAGCTACTCCGTAAGTTTCGGATGTCCGGTACCGGCGTAGACGATCCACGCCGTGCGCTCTGTGTCATCGATGAGATACCAGATGCGGCCCCCGCTCGTCACCTCGTACTGCCAGCGTTCCAGTGCGTTTCCCTTCCATAGCGCCGATCCGAGCACTCCTTTGAGCCGGTGATGGCGATCCGGGTTCGTCACCGATCTGGGATCCGCACGGATCGCATCGAACGCTCTGCGTAAGTTGGCCGCGGCCTGTTTGGCGAGCTGCTCCCATCCAGCCACCGCTTCCGTTGTGGCGAAACGAATTTCGAACTCCGTACCTACCGATGGCGGCGCGGCGCGATCCCCTCGTTTCGGACTCACTCACCACCTCCGGGTTCGTCGGGTACCGGAACCGGACCCAGATCGCCTTCGGGTCCCCGGGTGAGCATCTCCAATAACGCGGGATCAGCGTGGATTTCAGCGGTGTGACGCCACTGCGTGAGCAGCGTCGCGAAGGGAGCCAGGTTCTCCAATGCGGCCGCACCCTGTGCCACCTCGACGAGTTCGCTGACGAACCGGTCGACATCGGTATCGGGCAGGAAGGTTACCCAGGGCAACGCGTCGGGCAGCACATCTCGCACCGCATCGCTTCCGAGTCGCCTGACCAACCCCGCGAGCATGCGCGAGGTGAAGTCGACAACCGCGCCCTCGGCATCGAGCTGCTCCACCCGCATGAGCGCCAAATCGCCCGCATCACGCCGACGAAGCCGCAGCGCGCGCACTCGATCGAGGCGTCCGGCAGTGACCCCGGGCTTGTGTAGGAGTTCACTGAAGGGGACCACATCGTAGGCTGCGCTCATAACATCCACACTACCTTGGATGTCAATCACGCTGACCATGACCGAACCGAGGCACTCTCGTACGCCCGGGGACGAACGCCGCATCGATCGAGCGGGCTGGAGGGACAGCCGATCCGAGGCGAACTTCACCACTGACGGGTGTGAGTCCCGGCCAAAGCAAGCCGGGATGACGAGTTTCGGGGACCTACGGGTCGAGGTCGGCCGCGGCCGCGCGAACCGCTGTACCGTGCAGCGCATCCGCTTCCTCGATCAGTCCCCCCGCCACGAGATACGCCTCCGCCATGCGGACTGCAGTTTCCCGCAGTCCGCGCAGCGTCGTGGTGAGTTCGGCGGCCTTCCCCTCGAATCCGCGCCGCAGTTGGCGCGCCGAATCGAAACCGCCGAAGCCGGTGAGGGATTGGAGTTCGGTGGAGCGGGCTAGCTGGGGGTCGAGGGCCGCCGCGAAGCGCAGGAAGGTTGCGGCGCACTTGCGGGCGAGGTCGCCGTCCATTCGGAAGGTGCCATCAGCGGCTTGTGTGTACAGCTGTTCGGCTGTTGGATCGCCCACGCTCACAATCGAACTCCATTCACGATCGGCCGGAGCCATTCGAAAACAAACAGAATGGTGAGTTGGTTTTACGAAATTGTCAGGCGGGCGTGCCGCGCCAGTCGACCACGCGGCACGCCGGGCGGGGCGCCCCGTTGCGCCCGCCGTCTATTGGCGGGCGACGTCTACGGTTCGAGCGAGCTACTGGTCGGATAGCGCAACTCGGTTGACGTCACCGCAGGCGACACAATGGCTCGGTGGCAATACATCAATTGTGTCAATGCATTTGAGTCATTGCTCCGGTAAACGGCGTCGGCCTCCGGCCACGTCGAATACGAGATCAGTGTAACCGTCCACGAGTTCGGCGAGGTGATACCAGTGTTTATGGGTATTGTCGCTGGCAGCGCCCTCGTGATCGATGACCTGGTTCGCTTCCACCCAACTCCGGGCCATGCGATCCACCACCGCTCCCAGACTCTCGGTGTGCAGGGCGGCGCCGTTGCGATGCTGCGGCAGTTCCTGTTCCACCCAATCATTGATATCGTCAACGAGTTCACCACGCCGACAGTCGATCTCGGTCATCAGCAGCGGATCGGCTCCGCGAGCGCGGCGTTCGTGCAGTTCCGCGAGCGCATGCGCGGACCGGAGCAGCACTCGGTCCTGGAAACGCCTGCCCTGGAAGGCACAGAGCAATTGCGGGGCAGTCGGCAGCACACCGGCTATCGACATGGTCATTGCTGCTCCCCTAACGTTCCCGACAAGATCTCTAATCGCACCAACATGATTGGTCTCCGGATTTCAGCTATAACCGGTCAGCGGATCGGCGTACTAGAAGTCGAACTAGAACTAGGCTAGCTGGATCATGCTCTTACAAATGCAAGAACGCAATACTGCGTTCTAACTAGTGCGCTAAGCGAAAGGGTTGTCATGGCAGGCAAGCGCACCGTGTTGACCGTTCGTTTGCGCAGACTCGCAGCCATGCTGCAGGAACTGCGCGAACACTCGGGCCTCAGCAAGGAAGAGGTCAGCGGTAAGACCGGAATCAACGTGACTACTCTCTACCGCATCGAGACCGCCCAGGCGCGTCCGCAACGCCGCACGCTGACAGCCATGTTGGATCTCTACGGCATCGGCGAGCCCCAGCGTTCAGACGCCTTGCAGCTGCTGACGGATGCGCTCAAACCCGGCATGGCGCGGCCCTTCGAGGCCGCCGTGGGCGAGGTGTACGGCGCGTACATCAACTTCGAAGCCGAAGCCCTCTCGGCCCGGTTCTTCCAGGCCAGCTACATTCCCGGACTGCTACAGACCGAGGCGTACGCCGACGCGATCATGCAGACGAATATGCCGAAGCTCTCCGACGATGTGCGCGGCCAACGCGTCCAGGCCCGGGTCGAGCGCGCCAAGGTGCTCACCAAGGAGGAGCCGCTCGAACTCTGGGTGGTGCTGGACGAGTGCGTGATCCGGCGCATGGTCGGTGGCCCGGCGGTAATGATCGAGCAGTTGCAGCGACTGCTGGACGAGGCCGACCGGCGCAATGTCATCCTGCAGCTGCTGCCCTTCGACGCGGGCGCCCACCCGGGCATGGCGGGTTCGTTCGTACTGCTGGACTTCCGCAATCCCATCGACCCGGAACTGGTGTACGTCGAAGGCATCGCCAGCGACGAGATCATCGAGGGACATAACGAGATTCGGCGCTACGGCGTCATGTTCGATCAGCTGCGCGCGGTGGCGCTGAGCCCGAGGAACTCCGAGGAAATGATCTTGCAAACCATTGCCGAGCTGCGGGCTTCCCTGACCTGAGCAATAACCCTGGGGTGCGCATACCCCCACCCTCGGAGAGGTGATCCCCCGCACTGAGGTTGCTGTCGGATCGAACCAGAAGCGACGACTCTGGGATACATCCCGAACAGCAACACAGATCACCACTTCCGAGGATGATACTCATGTGCAAGCCGATCGAATCGTCTGCCACTCTTGTCGCACTCCGGCCGAGCGCGGCAGAACCGCTTGCTGCTCAGAACGATCCTGCCGCCATTGCGACGGCCACCGCCGACTGCGAGCTGAGCTATGCCGAACTGGATCGCTGGTCGAACCGTATGGCGCGCATGCTGCTGCGGCTCGGGGCCCACCCCGGCGCCCGGGTCGCCATTGTGGGGACCCCGCAGCTCGAGGCTATGGTCGCCCGCTCGGCCATTGCCAAAACCGGCGCTACCCCGGCCCCGCTCGGTTCCACCGACACCATAGCGCGCGCCGATTTCGTAGTGACCACCAAGGAAGGCCGCGAGCGGTTGCCCCAGATCCTCCGGGCCGACACCGCCACTCGCTGGCTGGTACTGGACGAGCGTTCCACGCTGGTGCAGTACCTGACCGGCTCCGACGCGCCGATTACCGACGCGGAACGACAGACGGCGCGGATGGCGAGCTGACCCGCCGTCAATCTCCAGCACGCAGGACTGTTCATGCTTCCGAGCTCAACCGCCGCCCTGTCCCCCGCCGCCACCGGATCCGATGCCGCGTTTCCGCTCTCCTCCGCGCAACGCGGCATCTGGTTCGCCCAGCACCTCGCCGGGGACACCCCCGTCTCGATTGCCCAGTATGTCGAATTCGTCGGTGCGGTGGATATTCACCTGCTGGCGGAGGCGGCTCGGCAGGCCGGACGGGAGTTCGGCACCGGCTATCTGCGATTGATCGAGATCGACGACGTGCCGTATCAGGTCGTCGATACGGCACTCGACGATCCCATCGAGACGATCGACCTGCGCGCCGCACCCGATCCGGAGGCCGCGGCACACGACTGGATGCACGCCGAGTACACCGCGCCGCTGGATCCGCTGCGCGACCGGCTGTGCACGGTCGCCATGCTGCGCGTGAGCGAGGACCGCTGGTTCTGGTATTCGCGCTTCCACCACATCGCCCTCGACGGCGTGGGCGCGCTGACCATGCTCGGGCGCACCTCCGAGATCTACAATGCGGCCGTCAATGGTCGCGAGATTCCGGCGAGCAAGGCCGAGCATCTGCGCGGAATCGTGGAAGCCGATGCGGCATACCGTAATTCGGAACGGCTGCAGGCCGATCGGGAGTACTGGCGCGAACATCTCGCCGGAATGGCCGAACCCGTGCAGTTGGGCCGACACAGCGGTGCGGTGGACGCACATCCGCGGCTGCTGAGCCGGTCGCTGCCGGCAGAGACGGCCGCGCGGCTGGCCACGATGGCCACGCAACTGTCATCGAGTGCCGCGCCCCTGATCGTCGCCGCCTTCGCGGCCTTCCTGAACGCCATGACGGGTGCGCCGGAGATCGTCCTGAGCCTGCCGGTTTCGGGCCGCACCACCGCCGTCCTGCGCCGCTCCGGCGGCATGATGGCCAATGTGGTGCCGCTGCGCCTGCGGCAGACACCGACGCTGACCGTGGGTGATCTGGTGCGCGCCACCCAGGGTGAGCTCACGGCGGCGCTGCGACGGCAGCGCTACCGCCAAGAGGATATTGTCCGAGACCTGGGCTGGTCCATGGACGAGGTCGGCTCATTCGGGCCGACCGTGAATCTCATGCTGGTCGACAGCCGAATTCGACTCGGTGGCGTGACCGGTCGGCTCCATGTGCTGACCTCCGGGCTCATCGAGGATCTGTTCGTCAATGTCTATCCCGGCGTGGGCGGCGAGAGCACCCATATCGATTTCCAGGCCAATCCGAACCGTTACGGCGAGGAGGAATTGGCCGCACTGCACGAGCGATTCCTGCGGTTCCTGCACGCGTTCCTGGGCGCGGGGCCGCAGGGACGGCTGGCGGCGCTGGCCGTGCTGGCGGACGAGGAGCGGGATATCACTCCGGCGCGTGGCCGATCCGGAGCCCGGGTGCGCACCCTGCCCGAGATTCTCGATGCCGGAGCGGCGAAGAACCCCGCGGCCATGGCCATTCGCGGGCGTGGCACCGTCCTCAGCTATCGGGATACGGGTGACTACGTCCATCGGCTGGCCCGGGTGCTGATCGCCGCCGGCGCGGGGCCCGAACGCACCGTGGCGCTATCGATTCCCCGTTCGGTGGAGTCGGTACTCGCCATGTGCGCGGTGGCACGGACGGGTGCCGCGTTCGTACCCGTCGATCCGGATTACCCCACCGACCGCATCGAGCACATGATCACCGATAGCGGCGTGGTTGTCGGCGTCACCGTGGCCGCCGCGCGCCCGGCGCTGCCGGACCGGGTGCGGTGGCTGGTCCTCGACACCCCGGACACCGAGAACGCCCTCGACGCGAGCGATCCCGCTCCGATAACCGATGCGGACCGGCGCGCGCCGGTGCGCGCCGACCAGCTCGCGTATCTGATCTATACCTCCGGTTCCACCGGTCTGCCCAAGGGCGTCGGGGTGACCCACCGGGGGCTGTCGAATCTGGTGACCGGATCCGGGGCGGCCTTCGGGGTCGGTGTGGACGCGGTGATGGCACACGCGGTATCGCCGAGCTTCGATATCTCCGTGGAGGAACTCCTCGTGGCCTTCGGGGCGGGTGCGACCGTGGCCGTGGTGCCGCCCGCCGCCTACGCGGGCGAGGACCTGGCCAGAGTGCTGCGTTCACTCGAGGTCACGCACCTGAATGTGACTCCGGCGGTGGCCGGTTCACTCGATCCCCGCACCCTGCCCCGCTTGCGCACCGTGGTGGTCGGCGGTGAGGCCTGCCCGCCCGAACTGGCCGCACGCTGGGCCGGACGCTGCGTCCTGAACGGCTACGGCCCCACCGAGACCACCGTCACCGCAACTCTGAGTTCAGCACTCGTACCCGGTGATCCGATCGATATCGGCAGACCCGCGCGCGGGGTGACGGCTGTCGTCCTGGATCCGTGGCTGCGGCCGGTGCCGCACGGGGTCACCGGCGAGCTGTACCTCGGCGGGCCGGGCCTGGCGCGCGGCTACCACCAGCGCATCGGGCTCACCGCGGGACGTTTCGTGGCCAATCCGTTCGCTGCGGGCGAGCGCATGTACCGCACCGGCGATCTGGTGCGCTGGCGGCGCGGGAGGGGCGGAAAGCACCTGGAATACGTCGGGCGCGGCGACACCCAGGTGAAGGTGCGCGGGTTCCGGATCGAACTCGGCGAGGTGGATGCGGCGATATCGCGGCATCCCGGGGTCGAGATGGCGATCACCGTCGGCGCGACCACACCGGCCGGGGCAACCGCACTGGTGACCTATGTACTCGCGGCGACGGGTTCGGCCGTCGATCCGGAGGCAGTGAAAGCGACCGTCGCACAGCACCTTCCCGCCTACATGGTGCCATCGGCCGTGCTGGTTCTGGATACGCTGCCGCTCACTCCGGCGGGCAAGGTGGACCGACGGGCCCTGCCCACACCGGATTTCGGCACCCGCCTCCGCACCGGGCGGGCACCCGCCACCCCGCAGGAGAAGACGCTGGCGGCGGTCTTCGCCGATGTCCTGGGCCACGACGAGATCGGCGCGGACGACAACTTCTTCGCCCTCGGCGGCGACAGCATTGTCGCCATTCAATTGGTGGCCCGGGCCAAGACGGCCGGACTCGGACTGCGGGCGCGAGATGTGTTCGAGCACAAGACGGTCGCCGGGCTGGCCGCTGTGGCGACCGAGGTGACCGCACCGCAGGTGCGTGAACTGCCCGGTGGTGGCAGCGGTTCGGTGCCGCTCACCCCGATCGTGTACGACATGCTCGAACAGGGCGATACCTGGCCGCGCTTCGCGCAGGCCGTCCTCATCGATCTGCCCGCCGATATCGACCGGGCCGCGCTGGTGACGGCGGTGCAGGCGCTGCTGGATCGACATGACCTGTTGCGCAGCACGCTCGCTCGCCGCATCCCGAAGGCCGAAGCGGGTTCCGCGGCCCCGGCTCCCTCGACCGCCCCGGCTGACTCTGCCACCCCGGCCGCCGAGTGGGAGTGGCTGGTCAGCGCGCCCGGACTGGTGGAAGCGGCGGCGCTGATCGACACGGTCACCCTCGCGGCGGACGCCGACGGCGAGGCCGAATTGCAACGCGCCGCCGATCTGCTCGACCCTGCCGCCGGAATGGTGGCCCGATTCGTACTCATGGAACGCGAGGAGGCCGCACCACGGCTGTGGGTGGTCCTGCATCACCTGGTCGTGGACGGGGTTTCCTGGCGCATTCTCCTGCCGGACCTGGCGATCGCATGGTCGGGCGGCACCCTGCCGCAGGTCGGCACCTCCTTCCGGCGCTGGGCGCACGGGCAGGTGGAACAGGCCGCCGCACGGACGACAGAACTGCCGGTGTGGCAGCGCATGCTGGCCACGCCCGATCCGAACATCGGCATTCGCGACCTCGACCCGGACGTCGATACCGCGGAAACCATGGCGCGGGTGAGCACCAGCATCGACGCCGAGACAGCGTCCGCCGCACTGGAACTCATACCCGCACGCTTCCACTGCGGAGCCGACGACGCCCTGCTGGCCGCGCTCGCCCTGGCGACGGCGCACTGGCGCGGTCACAGCGAAGCCCGGTTCACCCTCGAGGGACACGGGCGCGAGGACAGCGTGCTGCCCGGCGCGGATCTCTCCCGCACCGTGGGGTGGTTCACCAGTGTGTATCCGGTGGCGCTCGACCTCACCGGAATCGATCTCGATGAGGCCATCGACGGCGGTCCGGCGGCCGGTGCGGTCTTGAAGGCGGTCAAGGAACAGCTGCGGGCCATTCCCGATAAGGGTGTGGGCTTCGGCATGCTGCGCTATCTGAATCCGGACACGGCCGCCGCACTGGCCGATGCCCCCACTCCGAAGGTGAGCTTCAACTACCTCGGACGTACCGGTGCTGGTACCGAAGGCCCCTGGCTGCCACGCCGTTTCGCCGCCACCCAGGACGACCGCGCACCCCTGGCGGCGGTCGTCGATATCAATGCCCTGCACACCGATACCGGACTCGAGGTGACGTGGGCCTACGCCTCGCGCATCCTCTCCGAGGTTCAGGTGCGGGAACTGGCGGGGCTGTGGGCGCGGGCATTGACCGCCCTGACCGCCCACGCCCGGCGGGACGGTTCCGGTGGGCACACCCCGTCGGATTTCGCGCTGGTGGCGGTGTCCGGGTCGCAGATCGAGGAGTGGGAGCGCGAATACCCCAAGCTCAGCGATGTGTGGCCGCTGTCCCCGCTGCAATACGGGCTGCTCTTCCACGCCCGCTACGACAGTGACACGGCCGACGGTTACACGGTCCAGACCAAGCTGTCCCTGGCCGGTCGGGTCGACGCCACCGTCTTGCGCACGTCCGCACAGGCACTACTGGACAGGCACGACGGGCTGCGCGCGGCCTTCACCGAAACATCCGACGGACCATGGCAATTGGTGCTCGGCGGCGCCGAGATCGCCTGGCACGAGGTCGATCTCACCCACTTCGCGAATACCGCCGAGCGGCAGCGGGAACTGGAACGCCTGATTGCCGTGGACGCGGGCACCCGCTTCGACCTCGCCCGGCCGCCACTGTTGCGCTTCAGCCTGATTCGCACCGGTACCGAGGCGTACACGCTGCTCATGACCAACCACCACCTCATCCTCGACGGCTGGTCCACACCCCTGCTGGTGCGGGAACTGCTCGCCGGATACCTCGCGGCCGTCACCGGACAGACCATCACCCTGCCGCCGGTGCACTCCTATCGCGAATTCCTGGCCTGGCTCGATGACCGCGACGACGCCGCCGCACTCGGCGCGTGGACCGAGGCCCTCGCCGGAGTGGACGGGCCGACCCGCGCCGTTCCCACCCTCGCGGATATCTCCTCCACCGAATCCGGCATGGTGACAAAGGATTTCAGCGCCGACGCGCTGTCGCGCCTGGAAACCACCGCGCGCGGCGCGGACGCGACGGTCAATACCGCCGTCCAAGCGGCGTGGGGGCTGCTGCTGTCCATGCTCACCGGCCGCACCGATGTGGTGTTCGGCGGCACCGTCTCCGGGCGACCGCCGCAACTGGGTGGGGTCGAGGAAATGATCGGCCTGTTCATCAATACCCTGCCGGTGCGGGTACGGCTCGACCCCGCCGAAAGGGTTGCCGGACTGCTGACCCGGATGCAGACCGAACAGACTCGGCTGCTGGATCATCAACATATCGGGCTGGCCGCCATCCATCAGGCCGTCGGGATGCCCGAATTATTCGACACCCTCACCGTTTTCGAGTCCTACCCACTCGACCGGGAAGCTCTCTCGCAGGCACTGGATATCGCGGGCATGCGCATTCTCGACGTCGCCGGTACGGACGCCACCCCATACCCGTTGAATCTCATGGTGATTCCGCAGCGCGGAGACGATGGCTCGGAATCGCTGTGCATCGCCGTGAAGTTCATGTCCGACCACCTGTCCGAGGCGGCGGCCCGGCAACTACTCGACCGCTTCGTACTCCTGTTGGAACAGCTGGCCGACTACCCGGACCGCCGGATCGCGCACGTGCAGCACTGCGACCCGACCGAACGGCGCGCACTGCTGCCGGTGCGCGGCGGCGACCCCGTACCCATGCGCACCCTGCCCGATATCCTCGCCGGAGGCGCGCGCATCGACCCGGACGCCATCGCGGTGAGCGCGGGGCATCTGACCATGACCTACCGGGATCTCGACGCCTGGTCCAACCGGTTCGCGCGGGTACTGCTGCGCCGGGGCGTCGGCCGGGAAGTGTTCGTGGTGCTGGCCCTGACCCGCTCGGTGGAATCGGTGGTGGCGGTGTGGGCGCTCGCCAAAACCGGCGCGGCCTTCCTGCCGCTGGACCCCAACTATCCGGTGGAGCGCATCGAACATATTCTCACCGATTCGCGCGCACCCATCGGCGTCACCGTCTGCGAGGTCGGTGACACCCTGCCCGGCACCATCGACTGGCTGCTGCTCGACGACCTCAACACCATTCGCCGGGTGATGACCGTCTCCGACGCGCCTATTACCGATGCCGAGCGCGGTGGACCCATCACGCTCGGACAGACCGCGTACCTGATCTACACCTCCGGCTCCACCGGCAAGCCCAAGGCGGTGCTGCTCAGCCACCGCGGGCTGGCGAATCTCGTTGCCACCCAGCAGCACTCACTCGATCTCGACGAGACCGCGAGCGCCCTGCAGGTGGCCTCCCCCAGCTTCGACGCCTCTGTCCACGAATTGCTCATGGCGCACGGCATGGGCGGCCGCCTGGTGCTGTCCCCACCGGACGTCTACGGCGGCAGCGCCCTGGAGGAACTGCTGCGTACCGAGCGGGTGACGCACGCCGTGATCACGCCCTCGGTACTGGCCACCATGAGCCCGCGCGATCTGCCCGACCTGCGGTGCCTGTCGGTGGCGGGCGAGGCCGTCGGATCCGAGGTAGTGGCGGCCTGGTCGGCGAACCGACGCATGGTGAACCTGTACGGCCCCACCGAATTCAGCATCTGGGCGACCGGGCCTGGGGAACTGCGCGCCGGGGAAATGATCACCATCGGCGCACCCGTGCTGGGAGCCGGAGCCATGGTGCTCGACACCTGGCTGCGCCCGGTCCCGCTCGGTATCACCGGCGAACTCTACCTGGCGGGACCGCAGCTGGCGCGCGGTTACTTCAATCGATTCGCACTGACCGCGGCCCGTTTCGTCGCCAATCCCTATGGTGCGCCAGGTGTTCGGATGTACCGCACCGGCGACATGGTGCGCTGGGTGGAGGTCAAGGGTGCCGACGGGGTGGCGCTGGAGCTGGAATACCTGGGGCGCAGTGACTTCCAGGTCAAGATTCGCGGTTTGCGGATCGAACTCGGTGAGATCGACGCGGTACTGGCCGCCGACGACCAGGTGGAATACGCGGCCACGGTGGGACTGCCGGGGCCTAGCGGCGAAACCGTACTCATCTCCTATGTGGTGAGCACGGCGGCGGTTCGGCACCACCTCGATACCGAGGACCTGCGCACGCGGGTGGCGGCGGCGCTGCCCGGCTATATGGTGCCCAGCTACCTCATCGAACTCGACGAGGTGCCGCTGACCCCCGTCGGCAAGCTGGATCGAAATGCACTGCCGGAACCGGATTTCAGTGTTCTGCAGCAGCGTTACCTCGCACCGCGCACCCCGGTGGAAGCCGCGGTGGCCGAGGTCTTCGCGGAGGTCCTCGGCTCCGATCGGGTCGGTATCGACCGATCCTTCTTCGAACTCGGCGGCAATTCGCTCAGCGCCACCAAGGTGGTGGCGCGGGTCAATGCTGCGCTCGGATCCACTGTCGCCCTGCGTGATCTGTTCGACGCGCCCACCGTGGCGCAGCTGTCCACCCGCATTGTCCCGGCCGACCGCACCACACCGGGGCGACCGGCGCCGGCACCGCGAATCCGGCCCGATCGGGTGCCCCTGTCACCGGCGCAACAGCGCATGTGGGTGCTCAATCGCCTCGACCCCGACTCGGCGGCCTACAACATCATCGCGCCGCTCCGGCTCACGGGCGCACTCGACGTGGACGCGCTGCGCGGGGCCGTGCGGGATGTGGTGACCCGGCACGAAACACTGCGCACCATCTACCCGGCCGACGCCGAGGGGCCGCGCCAGGTGGTAATGGGCGTCGATTCCACCGTGCCCGAGTTGCGGGTGATCGAGTCCGAAGACGGTGCGCCACTGCGTAGCCGAATGGCGGAGCTCGCCGGAACCGGTTTCGATCTCACCCGGGAATCACCCTTGCGGGTGGGGCTGTACCGAATCTCGGCGACCGCACATGTCGTGGTGCTCGTGGTCCACCACATCAGCGCGGACGGGGCATCCATGGCTCCGCTCGCCACCGATCTGATGGCGGCGTATCTGGCGCGCGCCTCCGGTACCGACTTCGCGCTATCGCCACTGCGAGTCCAGTACGCCGATTACGCCATCTGGCAGCGCGAACTGCTGGGCGACGAATCCGACCCGCACTCTCTTGCCGCCCAACAGATCAGCTTCTGGCGGGAACGACTCGCCGGGGTGCCCAACGTGCTCGAACTGCCCGCCGACCGGCCGCGCCCGGCGGTGCAGTCCATGCGCAGCGCCGATCTGCCGTTCGCACTCGACGCCGAAACCCATGCCGCACTCACGGCATTGGCGGCCGCGACCGACACCAGCCTGTTCATGGTCCTGCACGCCACCCTCGCGGTCCTGCTCGGGCGGCTGGCCGGAACCTCGGATGTGGTGATCGGCACCGCCGTCGCCGGGCGCGGCGACGAGGCCCTCGATGACATTGTCGGGATGTTCGTCAATACCCTGGCACTGCGCACGAATGTCGATCCCGGCAGCGTATTCCGCGAATTCCTCACCGACGTGCGTAGCACCGATCTCGATGCCTTCGCTCACGCGCAGGTGCCGTTCGAGCGCCTCGTCCAGGTACTCGAACCCGCCCGCTCCACCGCGCACTCACCGATTTTCCAGGTATCGCTGTCACTGCAGAACTTCACCGCACCGGTGCTGGAGTTCCCGAATCTGCGGGTAGAGGTCGAACCCGTCGACCGTGACGTCTCGCAGTTCGATCTCACCCTCGACCTGCGCGAACAGGTGTCGGGCAGCGCACCGGCCGGGGTCGACGGTGTGCTCACCTATGCCACCGACCTGTTCGACGAAGCCACCGCCGCGCGGCTGGCCACCCGCTGGCGACGCATCCTCGCCGCGATTGTCGCGGACCCCGATATCCGGCTCGCGGATATCGATCTGCTCGACGACACCGAACGAGCCGCGCTGGTACCGGTGCCCGGACCGCATTCCACCGCGACCATGACCCTGGCGGAGGTTTTCGCGGCCACTGCCGCCGCGTACCCCGATCGCCCGGCCACTATCGTCGACGGCCGGACCCGTACCTACGCCGAACTCGATGCCGATTCGGACCTGCTCGCCGACCGGCTCGCCGAGCGCGGAATCGGCCCGGAAAGAATTGTCGCCCTGGCGCTCTCCCGTGGCGTGGAGCTGCTCACCGCCATCTGGGCGGTGGCAAAAACCGGCGCGGCCTTCCTGCCGATAGACCCCCGCCATCCCCTCGACCGCATCGAACATATGCTGGCCGACTCCGGCGCGGCCCTCGGCCTCACCACCACCGAGCAGCGACCGCTGCTGCCCGACGCCACCACCTGGCTGCTGCTGGATACCCCGGTGGACTGGTCCGCCGATGGCGGTGGGCGGGTGTGGTCCGCGCATCCGGACCATCCGGCCTGGCTCATCTACACCTCCGGATCGACCGGCACCCCCAAGGGCGTCTCGGTATCCCACCGCGGCATCGCCGACCTGGTCGCGGCCCAGCGGGAATTGCTCGGCCTGGATGAGGACGCGCGGGTTCTTCAGGTCGCCTCACCGAGTTTCGACGCCTCCGCCTTCGAGGCACTGATGGCCTTCGGATTCGGTGCGGCCGCCGTGGTGGCGCCGCCGGAGACCTTCGGCGGGGCGGCGCTCACCGATCTCATAGCGGGGCAGCAGGTCACCCACCTGGTCATCACACCGTCGGCGCTGGCCACCATGGATCCGGCGGCGGTATCGAGCGTACGGGTACTGGCGGTCGCGGGTGAGGCCATCAGCGCGGAACTGGTCGAACGCTGGTCACCCGGACGCACGCTGATCAACCTGTACGGACCGACCGAATTCACCATCTGGGCAACGGCTTCCGAACCGCTGCGGGCCGATGCCCCGGTCACCATCGGCGGCCCGATCCGCGGAGCCGGCGCACTGGTCCTCGACGAGCGGCTGCGGCCGGTTCCGAGGGGCGTCGCCGGAGAACTGTATCTGGCGGGGCGGGCGCTGGCTCGGGGCTATCACGCGCGCCCCGCGCTCACCGCCGCGCGGTTCGTGGCCGATCCCTATGGCGCGCCCGGAGATCGGCTGTATCGCACCGGGGATCTGGTGCGCTGGGTCGGGGCGCTCGCCGACCCGCGCCTGGAGTATTTGGGCCGCACCGACTTCCAGGTGAAGGTCCGCGGTCAGCGCATCGAACTCGGTGAGATAGACGCCGTACTCGGGCGGGCCGACGACGTCGAATTCGCGGTGACACTGGGTGTTCCAGGGCCCGGCGGAGCCACCGCGCTCGCCGCGTATATTCTGCCGACGCCCGGCGTCGATTTCGACCTGGCGGCGCTGCGCGCCCATGCGGCCGACTCGCTGCCGGGCTATATGGTGCCGTCCGCCTTTGTCCTGCTCGACCGGGTCCCGCTCAATGCCGTCGGCAAACTCGATCGAAAGGCACTGCCGGAACCGGTATTCCAGGCCGATACCGAATACCGCGCCCCCGGCACTCCCAGCGAGGCGGCCCTCGCCGAGATCGTCGCCGAACTGCTCGGCCGCGACCGGGTGGGTGTCCACGATTCCTTCTTCGCGCTCGGCGGCGACAGCATTCTGGCCATTCAATTGGTATCGCGTGCCCGGCTGCGCGGACTGGAACTGTCCCCACTGCAGGTCTTCGAACATCGCACCGTCGCCGCCCTGGCCGCGCTGGCCGATGCCGCCGAGGAAGCGATCGTGCTGGAGGAGCTGCCCGGTGGCGGTGTCGGCGATATGCCGCTCCCCCCGATCGTGCGGTGGATGACTCAGCGCGGCGGCGACTTCCGCCGCTTCGCGCAAACCGCCGTGCTGGAGCTGCCGAGCGGCATTACCCGCGAACAACTCGTCGCCACCGTCGCCGCCGTCGTGGACCGCCACGACATGCTGCGGGCGCGACTGATCCCGGAGGACGGCGACTGGCGGTTGCTGACGGGCGAGCCCGGCACCGTCGAGGTGGACGCGCTCGTGCACCGCATCGAATTCAGCGCCGATGCCGATACCGTCGAACTGCGCGAATACGCGGTCACCGAGGTCGATTCGGCGCTCGACCGCCTCGATCCGGCACGCGGTATCGGACTGCAACTGGTCTGGTTCGATCCCGTCGGTCCGGGCTCCCGAGCCGGACGCCTCATCGTGGTGGCCCACCATCTCGTCATCGACGGCGTCTCCTGGCGCATTCTGATTCCGGATCTGATGGCCGCCTGGGCACAGGTCTCGGCCGGTGCGACGCCCGTGCTGTCCGAGCCGGGTACCTCCATGCGTCGGTGGGCGCACGCGCTCACCGCGGAAGCCCATCGCGATGGGCGGGTCGCCGAACTCGACTACTGGCGCGATATCGCCGACACCCCCGACCCACCCATCGGTACCCGTGAACTCGATCCGGCCGTGGATCGCGTCGCGGCTACGAGAATGGTCGATATCGAAGTGCCGGAAGCGGTTACCACCGCTCTGCTGACCACACTGCCCGCCCTGTTCGATGGCGGTATCGAGGATGCTCTCCTCGCCGCGCTCGGACTCGCCGTCCTGCGCTGGCGGCCGACCACGGAACCCGCCGTACTCATTCGGATGGAGGGACACGGACGCCAGCAGGAGATCGTGCCGGGTGCGGATCTGTCTCGCACCGTCGGCTGGTTCACCAGCGTGTACCCGATCCGACTCGGTCTGCCCGAGATCGATATCGACGACGCCCTCGGTGGCGGTGCCGCCATGGGTTCGGCCATTCGTACGGTCAAGCACCAGTTGCTCGCGGTACCCGATAAGGGCATGGGCTTCGGCATGCTGCGTTACCTCAATCCCGAGACAGCACACCAACTCCCGGCGCGGATCCCCGGCCGCATCGGCTTCAACTATCTCGGCCGCTACGCCGCCGCGGATATTCCCGCCGGATTGGAAGGGATCGGCTGGCTGCCCACCGACGAATTCGGCGACCTGCACGCCACCGAACACCCCGATGTGCCGGTTACCGCCGAGCTCGAAATCAATGCGGTGGTCATGGGCGACCGCATGCGGGCGAGCTTCTCCTATCCCGAAACCCTCCTCGACACCGACGCGGTGACCACCTTGGCGCGGCTGTGGACCGACGCACTCACGGCAGCGGCGGCATTCGCCGACACCCCGGCGGCCCACGAAGCCGCCGACGCGGAGACCCGCCATCTCGCCGAACTGGCGGCAATCACCGAATCGGCTGCCGCCCAGTCTGATTCGACACCAGGTCTCGGGTTGGACATTGTCCTTCCCATCCGGCCCGACGGCACCGAATCCGCCCTGTTCTGCATCCACCCGTCCTCCGGCATTGCCTGGACCTACCTCGGCCTCGCCGACGCCCTGAAATCCGGCCGCCCCATCTACGGCCTGCAAGCCCCCGATCTGTCCGGCGGAGCCGCTGCCCGCAGTATCGACGAGTTCGCCGGGCGCTATGTCCACGAAATCCGTCGCCTGCAACCCGAGGGTCCGTACCACCTCCTCGGCTGGTCCTTCGGCGGTTTGATCGCCCACGCCGTCGCCACCCGCCTCGAAGCCGCAGGAGCCGAACTCGGCGTGCTCGCCCTACTCGATGCCGATACTGCCGATATCGACGGCGACAGTATCGAGAAGCTCAGTGCCGGAACCTTTATCGCCACCTTCGGCCACGCCTTCGGGATGACCGACATCCCGGCCGACAGCACCGCACAGGAGGCAGCCGACCTCATTCGCGAGCGGATGGGCGGCGTATCGCTCGTGGACGCGGGCACCCTGCAGCGCATGGCGGACTCCTACAACTCCGCCGCCCGTACCCGCACCGGTTACCGGCGCCCCGTATTCCACGGCGACGCACTGTATTTCAATGCCACCGTGGACTCCTCGGAGATCTTCGGTCCCGACGGCTGGCGACCCTACATCACCGGAGATATCACCACCCACGATATCGATGTCACCCATGACGAACTGACCGCACCACACGCGTTGGCGGCCATCGCCCGCGTCCTCGACCACCATTTGGGAGGCAGGCCATGAGTATCGACGGCGATACGATCGGCGGCGGTGTCGTCGTCGACGGCGTCGAGAAATCCTTCGGCGCGGTGAAAGCGTTGCGCGGCATCGACTTCAAGGCCGCACCCGGAGAAGTACTCGGCATCCTCGGGCCCAATGGCGCGGGTAAGACGACGACCGTGAATATTCTGTCCACCCTCATCGCCCCCGACGCCGGCCGGGCCACGGTCGCCGGACACGATGTGGTCGCCGACGCGGCGGCGGTGCGGCGGTCCATCATGCTCACCGGACAGTTCGCGGCGCTCGATGATGCCCTGACCGGCTACGAGAACCTGGTCATGTTCGGGCGGCTCATGGGTTTGCGCAAACGCGCCGCCCGCGCCCGCGCGGCCGAACTCCTCGACGAATTCGACCTCGACGCCGCCGCCAAACGCCGGGTCGGCACCTATTCCGGCGGTATGCGCCGCCGCATCGATATCGCCTGCGGACTCGTCGTGCGGCCCGAGGTGGTCTTCCTCGACGAACCCACCACCGGCCTGGATCCCCGTAGCCGCCAAGGGGTGTGGGATCTCGTCGGCGGCTTCCGCAAACACGGCATCACCACCCTGCTCACCACCCAGTATCTGGAGGAGGCCGACGCCCTCTGTGATCGCATTATTGTCATCGACCACGGCGTCGTCATAGCCGACGGCACCGCCGATCAACTCAAATCCCGTACCGGCGGCAGCTATTGCGAAATCGTGCCACTACGCCTCGAGGACCTCCCCGCCATCGTCAATGCCCTCGGCTCACTGGTACCCGACGCCAATCGCCTGGCGCTGACCGGTGATTCGGACCGCCTCGCCATTCCGGCGCCCGACGGCGCGAAATCCCTCGCCGAGGCGCTGCGCCGACTCGATACCGCCGGAATAGAACTCGTCGATATCGCGCTGCGCCGTCCGTCCCTCGACGACGTATTCCTCAATCTCACCGGACATCTCGCCGATGGGCAGGACCCGTCGTGACCGCCGCCGTCTGGTTGACCAATATCCGCGCCACGCCCTCCACCGTGCAGCAGTGGTGGGTGCTGAGTGTCCGGCTCATCGTGCCCGCCATCAAGAGCGGCGACATCCTCAATATGGTGTTCGCACCGATTGTGTTCACCGCCAGCTTCTACATTCCGCTCAATCGCATAATGACGTTCGCCGGCACGGGATTCAGTAGCTACGCCCAATTCATGGCACCCATCGTCATGTTGCAGGCGGCCTCGTTCGCGGCCATCTCCGCCGCCTTCCGCGCCGCCACCGACGCGGTATCCGGACTCGATAAACGCTTCGACGCCATGCCGATGAATCCCCTGGTACCCACCGCAGCACGGATGTCCGGCAATATCTTCCGGCTGCTCGTCGCCCTGACCGCCGCGCTGATCGCCACCCATGCCATCGGCTTCCGATTCCGTCTCGACGCCCTGCACACCCTCGGCTTCATCGCGCTCGCCCTGCTCATCGGCATTGCCTTCTGCCTCGGGGCCGACGTCATCGGTTCCATGTCGAAGAGTCCCGAAGCCACCACCCAGCTGCTGGTACTGCCGCCGCTCATTCTCGGCATGCTCTCCACCGGATTGGCACCGGCCGGCCAATTCCCGCAGTGGGTACAGGGTTTCGTCCGCAATCAACCGGTCTCACAATTCGCGTACGGGCTGCGCGCCCTCGCCGGGGATACCCGGGGCAATGCCGGCGCGGTCACCTGGTCGGTCATGACGCCACCGCTGCTGTGGATCGTGGCCATTATCGCGGTGTCGATCCTGCTGACCATACGTATCAACCGGAGGAAGGGCTGACATGAGCATCTCCATGCCCGAGCCCACGGTCGTCCGCGAATCCGAGACCTCACCGATCGCCCTGGTGCGCCACACCTGGATTCAGGTGCAGCGGCTGCTGCTGCGCTGGGTACGCGATCCGGTCACGCTGCTGGAAACCCTGATCATCCCGTGCCTGCTGCTGCTCATGCTCGATATCGTGGTGGGCAGCCCCATCCAGAAGTTCACCGGCAGCGACGCCCTCTACGGCTCGGTACCGATGGTGGCACTGGTGGGCGCACTCTCGGGCTGTATCGCCAGCGGGGTCATGCTGGGCCGCGAACGCGCCGCGGGCCTGCTGGCGCGCTTCTGGGTGCTGCCCGTCCACCGGGGCTCCGGCCTGGCCGCCCGCATCATCGCCGAGGGCTGTCGCATCTTCGGCGGCACCGTGGTGATCATCGGCTTCGGCATGCTGCTCGGCTTCCGCTTCCAGCAGGGGCCGCTGGCCACCATCGTCTTCTTCCTGCTGCCGGTGCTGTTCGGGTTGTCCTTCGCCACCCTGGTCATCGCCGTCGCCGTCTTCACCGCCAGCTCCGGGCTGGTGGAGGCCATCACCATCGTCACGTCACTGCTCATGTTCTTCAGCACCGGATTCGTTCCCCTGCTCGCCTATCCGGAGTGGATCCAGCCCATCGTGCGCAACCAGCCCATGTCGGTGGCCGTCGACACCATGCGCGCCCTGTCGCAGGGCGGGCCACTGGCGCATCCGCTCACCCTCACCCTCATGTGGTCGCTCGGCGCCATCGTGGTCTTCGCCATCCCCGCCGCCATCGGCTACCGCCGCGCCAGCCGCCGCTGAACGCAGACGGAGACCGGCAAATACCCCAATCCAGACCCCTTACCCGAATAACTCCGGACCGGGCGCGTCGAGAGCGCTCCACGACCGCCCATGCGCACTATGCTGGCCGCCGTGCTCGACTCCCAGCCTGCCGCCGCGCCCCATCCCGATATCGCCCACCTCGCCCCACTCCTGGGCACCTGGCGCGGCAGTGGACACGGTGAGTATCCGACCATCCCGTCGTTCGACTATCTGGAGGAAGTGCACTTCGGTCATGTCGGCCGCCCCTTCCTCACCTACCGGCAGCGCACCCGCGCCGCCGACGGCAGTCGCCCCATGCACGCCGAAACCGGCTACCTGCGCCCCAATGGCCCCGACCGCATCGAATTGATCCTGGCCCACCCGACCGGTATCACCGAGATCTGCGAGGGCAGCCTGGTCGCCGACGGCGCGGCCCTGCGCATCGAACTCGACTCCACCACCATCGGTCGCAGCAGCAGCGCCAAATCGGTGACCGCGCTGGGTCGCTCGATCGCGCTGTCGGGTGACACCCTCGACTACACCCTGCGGATGGCCGCGGTCGATCAGCCCCTGCAGCACCATCTGGCGGCAACCCTGCGTCGCGAGAACTGAACGCGACGTTTCGGACAGAAGAATTCTCGAACTTTTCGAAAACCGACTTTTACGTATGTGACCTGCATCACCGCGTCGCGAGGGGTGTGCAGGGGCGCACTCCTGGGTTGTGCGGTGAATCAGCGCGCTCTAACGTTTGTTTCGGCGGCAAACAGTCAGCCAAGTCTCATAGCAGTTCCGGTTTACCGAAACAGACCGTTCGGGTCCCCACACTCGCTCCACATAGGGAGTTGGTTATGCAGCGTTCGGCCCTTCTGCTGGTTGCCACGGCCGGGATAATCCTGGCCGGTACCGGAGCCACCGAACTTCTCGGTGATGAATCCGGCCCACCCCCCGCCATGCGGAACCTCTCCCAACAGCAGCAACACTATGTGATCCAATCCGACAGCGGCGCGCTCCAGCCCGCCGCGTGCGTGAAGCTCGCCTCCGGCCGCTACGGCATTCAGACATCGGACCGTGGGATCCTGCCGACCTCGGGTACCCGCCGCTGACCCTCGCGGACGTCAGTAACCCGCAGGAAGCGCGGTCAGCATTTCCCTGGTGACCGCCACCGCATTGTCCGAACTACCGGCCTTCACGAGCAGGGTGGCGAACGCCATATCCCCGCGATAGCCGATGAACCACGAGTGCGAACCACCCTCCACCTCGGCCTCGCCCGTCTTGCCGTAGACCTCGCCCATATCGGCGATCCGTTCCGCGGTACCTCCCAGCACCACCTTGCGCATCATCATGCGCAGACCGTCGATCACCTCGGAGTCGGCGGCCGGGCGCTGCCCGTCGACGGTGGTGTTGTGACCGGAGATCAGATACGGCACGGGGGCCGCGCCGTTCGCGATGGTCGCCGCGACCAAGGCCATACCGAACGGACTGACCACCACCTTGCCCTGACCGATACCGTCCTCCGCGCGCTGCACCGCCGTCTTGGACTCCGGGACCTGGCCCGACACCGTGGGCAGTCCGGCCACCGTGTAATCCGGGCCGATACCCAGCTGCGCCGCGGCCAGATGCAGGGCGTCGGAGGGCAATTGGCTGGAGATCTTGGCGAAGGCGGTATTGCAGGAACGCTCATAGGCGGTGGCCAGGGGGACATCGCCGACGGTGAAGAGGTTGTAGTTGGGAATGGTGCGCTCACCAATGGTGATTCGGCTCGGGCAGGGCACCACGGTATCCGGGGTGGCGATACCCGCGTTCATGGCGGCGGCGGCGGTGATCGTTTTGAAGGTCGAGCCGGGCGGATACAGACCGGAGGTGGCCACCGGGCCGTCCCGGTCGGCCGCCCTGTTCTGCGCCACCGCCAGGATCGCACCGGTGGACGGTTGCAGCACCACCGTCATGGCCTGCTCGGGGCGCGCGTCCACCGCGCGCTGGGCGGCATTCTGCACGTGGCGGTCCAGACTCAGCGAAAACGACGGGGCCGGTTCCGGTTCCACCTCGTGCAGTACCGCGATATCGGCGCCATTGGAGTTCTGAGTGACCACCCGCCACCCGGCGCGACCGTCCACCTCGTCGATAATGGTCTTGCGCACCTGAGTGAGCAGATCGGGCGCGAAATCGCGGTCGGTGGACACCATGTCCCACTCGCTCGACACCGTGACACCGGGCAGGCCCAGCAAATCGCCGCCGACCTGGTTGTACTCCCATTCGGTGAGGATCTCGACCGGATACGCGCCGCCGTCGGCCTTGCGGGCGGCGGCCAGCAGCGCCGTGCCGGTGAGCTTCGGGGTGATCGGATTCAGCGCGGTGGCAATCGCATTCGCGACATAGGTCGGGTCGGCGGCCTTGGCGACGGTGAACACCACGCGGTGCACGGTGCCGGGCACCAGCACATCGCTGCCGGAGCGTTCGTTGACGCGGGCGCGCGGGGCGGGGGTGGCGCGCAGTTCGAGGGTCTGGGTATCACCGAGGCGCGGATGGATATCGGACGCGGTCCAGCGCACCGTCCAACGGCCCTCGCTGCGACCCATCTGCAACTGGCCCCGGTAGGTCCAGACGCGCTCCTTCGGCAATCGCCAGGAGTAGGTGTAGTCGACGGTAGCGGTATCGCCGGTGACCCGGGTATCGCCGGAACGCACGTCGAGACCCTCGGCCTGGAGCTGCTGCCAGGCGGAAGTCAGTGCGGTGCTTGCCCTCTCGGGCAGGTTGGTGATATTGGCGGCGGCTTCCAGGTCACGGCCGGCGAACGCGTCGAAGAAGGCCTCGGCGACGAGCGCGGGGCGCTGCGGGCCCGAGGAGCAGCCGACTGCGGCAATCGTGACCGCGGCGGCGAAAAGCAAGGTCAGTATGCGCGTTGACATCGGGACCGATGCTAGGGGCAACTTCCCGCAAACCAGCGGGGACACACTGCACCGGAACGGATTTCGGTGCTACATCGCGACTAATCGACCAAAACTGTCGCGAATGTTGCGATTTGCCGGAATCCGACCTTCGCGTAGGCGCGACGCGCGACATCGTTATAGGAATTCACGTACAGGCTCGCGGTCCGTCCCGACGCCACCACAGCATTCGCCACCGCCGCCGTACCCGCCGTGCCCAATCCCGCGCTACGCCGTTCCGGATGTACCCATACGCCCTGGATCTGGCCGGTGCGCCGGGACAGCGAACCCACCTCGGCCTTGTACACGACCACGCCCTCGTCGAAACGTGCCCAGGCGCGGCCGGATTCGATGAGCGCGGACACGCGACGACGGTAGCTGCGGCCACCGTCACCCGCGCGCGGGTCGACGCCGATCTCCTCGGTGAACATGGCGATGGCGGCGGCCAGGTAGGGCTCCAGCTCCTCCGGACGCACCCGGCGCACCCGCAGATCGGGTGCGGCGGCGGCGGCGGTGCGTTCGAGCGCCAACAGCGGTTGTTCGGGACGCAATTCGCGCGCCGGACCCCAGTGGTCGGCGAGCAGTTCCCACAGCGGTAGCGCGAGTTCGCGGCGACCCACCACCGATGAGCACACCCGCGGACCCCGGGCGGCGCGTTGGGCGAACGCCCGCAGATCATCATGGGTACCGCGCAACGGCACCAGATTCGCGCCGGAGAAACACAATGACGCGTCCGGGCCGCCACGGCTCCACAGTTCCCCGTAGCTGCCGCGTCCGTCCAGACCGTATTCCTGGAGGCGGGCGGCCACCATGCAGCTCGCCACCGGATCGGTGTCGAGCACGCGCAATACCTGCGTCAGATCGCGGTTCGCGAGTTGACGTGCGCCAGAAATCTTGGTCCGACGGGTCGGCTCCAGCACAGTCCGCACGTTCACAGCCTGCCACGACTTCTGAAAATGTGCCGGGCGTATGCGGAAAGGCGCAGTGTCCACCCGGATTCACTCGGAGCGGACCCGGGTACACACCGTCGCTGCGCGAACGTGCTCAGCTGACGTTTACCACCGGCTCGCCCGCACCGGCCTGTTCGCCCATCTCCTCGGCCAAGCGCATGGCCTCCTCGATGAGGGTTTCGACGATGAGGTGCTCGGGAACGGTCTTGATGACCTCACCCTTGACGAAGATCTGGCCCTTGCCATTACCGGAGGCCACACCCAGATCGGCCTCGCGGGCCTCACCCGGACCATTGACGACACAGCCCATGACGGCGACGCGCAGCGGCACCTCCATACCCTCGAGTCCGGCGCTGACGGCGTCGGCGAGCGTGTAGACGTCCACCTGGGCGCGGCCACACGAGGGGCAGGAAACGATTTCGAGCTTGCGGGGGCGCAGGTTCAGCGACTGCAGGATCTGGTTGCCGACCTTCACCTCCTCCACCGGGGGCGCGGACAACGAGACCCGGATGGTGTCGCCGATGCCCGCCGATAGCAGAGCGCCGAAGGCGGTCGCGGATTTGATGGTGCCCTGGAAGGCCGGTCCGGCCTCGGTGACGCCGAGATGCAGCGGGTAGTCACAGGCGGCGGCGAGCTGGCGGTAGGCCTCCACCATGATCACCGGGTCATTGTGCTTGACCGAGATCTTGATATCGCCGAAGCCGTGCTCCTCGAACAGGCTCGCCTCCCACAGGGCCGACTCGACGAGGGCCTCGGGGGTGGCCTTGCCGTACTTGGCCATCATGCGCTTATCGAGCGAACCGGCGTTCACACCGATGCGGATGGGGATACCGGCGGCACCGGCGGCCTTGGCGACTTCGCCGACGCGGCCGTCGAACTCCTTGATATTGCCGGGATTCACGCGCACCGCGGCACAGCCCGCGTCGATGGCGGCGAAGATATAGCGGGGCTGGAAGTGGATATCGGCGATAACCGGGATCGGCGACTTCTTGGCGATGGTGGCCAGGGCGTCGGCGTCTTCCTGTCGCGGACACGCCACGCGCACGATGTCGCAGCCGGATGCGGTGAGTTCCGCGATCTGCTGCAACGTGGCGTTGACGTCGTGGGTTTTGGTGGTGGTCATGGACTGCACCGAGACGGGGGAATCGCTTCCGACCCCAACCTTGCCCACCATCAGTTGGCGGGTCTTGCGCCGGGGTGCGAGGACGGCCGCCGGTGCGGGCGGCATCCCCAATGCGATGGCACTGCTCACGATCGCCTGCCTACTTTCGTCTTGTCCTCACCCGTTCCGGTCTCGAGTCTATCGACGCTCGAGTACCGACCGCTCTGTGACAGCGGCGACAAGGCTACGCCGCCTGGTCACCGCCCGGTGAATCGAGTGAGCCGAATCGAGTGAGCCCTACGATTGGTATTCGTTTCAGAGGCCGGGAAGGTATAGGGGCAAGAAGTTGAAGGTTGGAATTCCTGATTCGTGGCCGAGTACCCCGGAGCAGGCCATTGCCCTCCAGGACCGCCTCCGCCCGCTGGTCCGCACGGAAAATCCCGCCCCGCCCCGGTTCCGTACGGTGGCGGGCCTCGACTCCGCCTATGACGACGACGGCAATGTCGCGGCGGTGGTGGTCGTCCTCGATGCCACCACCCTCGAAACAGTCGGTACCGCCACCGCCCGCGGCACCACCGACTTTCCGTATGTCCCCGGCCTACTGGCCTTCCGGGAGCTGCCCACCACCCTGCGGGCCCTCGAATCCCTCACCACCACACCGGATCTGCTGATCTGCGACAGTCAGGGCCTGGCCCACCCGCGCCGCTTCGGCTTCGCGTGCCATGTGGGCCTGCTCACCGATATCCCCACCTTCGGTGTGGCGAAGAACGCCTGGGGCGATTACGCCGAACCCGGCCGGGAACGCGGCTCGTCCAGCGAGATCACTATCGACGGCGAGCCGGTGGGCCGCGCCCTGCGCACCCGCACCGACGTCAAACCGGTCTTCGTCTCCGTGGGGCACCGGATCGACCTGGAAACCGCGTGCGCGCAGGTCCTGTCGCTGACCCCGGAATTTCGGCAGCCGGAAACCACGCGCCGCGCCGACCGGCTGTGCCGTGACCTGCTGCGCGAGAATTCGGCTAGGGGAACAGATTGACCGGGTTGACGATATCGGCGGCGAGGGTCAGCAGCATGTACGCGCCGCCGACGACCACCACCACGTAGGTGGCGGGCATGAGTTTCAGGTAGTCGACCGGGGCTCCGTCGGGCAGGCCCTTGCGGTTGCGGAAGAGGTTGCGCAGTTTCTCGTAGATGACCACGGCGATGTGGCCGCCGTCGAGTGGGAGCAGGGGCAGCAGGTTGAAGATGCCCAGGAAGAAGTTCAGGCTGGCCAGGACCAGGATGAACAGACCCCAGAGGCCGCGTTCCGCGGTTTCGCCGCCGATGCGGCTGGCGCCGTAGACGGAGACGGGGGTTTCGGGGTCGCGTTCACCGTCCCCCCATACGGCATCCCAGAGGGCCGAGACCTTGGCGGGCATTTGCGCCAGGGATTCGACGGTGCGGACGCCCAGCTCGCCGGTGAAGGAGGCCGCCGCCGGGAGGGCGGCGGGGAAGCTGTATTCGACCGGCGGGCCCGAACTGTCCTGGCCGACACCGATTTTGGCGACCGTCTTGGGCTGGCCGCCCTTTTCCGGGTAGACCGTCGTCAGTTCCGGGGTGATGGGGACCGTCAGGGTCTCGCCGTCCCGCTCGACCGTGTAGGTGAACGGGCCGGTCTGCTTTTCGGTCTCTTCCTTGAATTCGACCCAGCTGTCGACGGGAGTGCCGTTGACGGCGGTCACCAGGTCGCCGCGTTGCAGCCCGGCGCGCTGGGCGGGGCCGTCACCGGTGCAGTCCTGATATGTCTTATCGGGGTTCTCGGTGCGCACGCAGCTCATCGACCCCAGCTGCGTCTCCGGCGGCTGCGTCAGATGCGGCAGTCCCCAACCGACCGCGAGGATCACAATGAGGATGTAGCCGAGCAGGAAGTTCATCGCGATGCCGCCGGACATGACGAACAGACGCTTCCAGGTGGCCTGCCGGTACATGGCCCGGTCCAGATCCTCCGGCGCGATCTCGTCGAGGGCGGTCATACCCGCGATATCGCAGAAACCGCCCAGTGGCAGCGCTTTCAGACCGTATTCGGTCTCGCCGCGGCGAAACGAGAACACACTCGGGCCGAAACCCACGAAGTACCGGCGCACCTTCATCCCGGTGGCCTGCGCGGCCCACATATGGCCGCATTCGTGCAGCGCGACCGACAAGGTGATGCCGAGGGCGAACAGCGCGAACCCGATCGCGTAAACCATGCTGGTTTCGAACCCTCCTAGCTAGCCGCGCACGAATGTGCGGGCGCACTCACGCGCCCACGTATCCGCCGCGAGCACCTCGTCCAAAGTACTGGGTTCCCCGGCCCACCGGTCGGCGGACTCCACCACCCGGGCCACCGTGCGCACGATGTCCGGGAAACGAATCACGCCGTCGAGGAATGCCTGTACGGCGACTTCATTGGCGGCGTTGTAGACCGCCGTCACACATCCACCCGTCGTACCCGCCTGGCGCGCCAGTTCGACGGCCGGGAACACCGTATTGTCCACGGGCTCGAACGTCCACGTCGAGGCGGTCGAGAAATCGCAGGCCGCCGCCGCGCCCGGCACCCGATCCGGCCAACCCAGCGCGAGCGCGATGGGCAGCTTCATATCGGGTGGACTGGCCTGGGCGAGAGTCGAGCCGTCGGTGAAGGTGACCATGGAATGCACAATGGACTGCGGATGCACGGTCACGTCGATGCGGTCGTAGGGGATGCCGAAGAGCAGATGCGTCTCGATGAGCTCCAGGCCCTTGTTCACCAGGCTGGCCGAGTTGAGGGTGTTCATCGGTCCCATGGACCAGGTCGGATGGGTCTTGGCCGCATCGGGATTCACCGATTCGAGCATGTCGGCGGTCCAGCCGCGGAACGGACCCCCGGAGGCGGTGAGCACCAGCCGATCCACCTCCTCGGCACGGCCGCCGCGCAAGCACTGCGCGAGCGCGGAATGCTCCGAATCCACCGGCACGATCTGGCCGGGCGCGGCGGCGCGAGTCACCAGGGAGCCGCCCGCGACGAGAGATTCCTTATTGGCCAGCGCCAGTCGCCGCCCGGATTCGAGGGTGGCGAGGGTCGGCTCCAGCCCGAGCGAGCCGACCAGTGCGTTGAGCACCACATCGGCGTCGGTGCGCCGCACCAGCTCGGTCGCGGCATGCGGACCGGCAAGCGCCACACCGAGTTTCGCGGCCGCCGCCGCATCGGCAACGGCCACATTGCGGGTACCGGTCTCGGCGATCTGGCGGGCCAGCAGTTCGGTATTGCCGCCGCGCGCGGCCAGACCAACCACTTCGAAACGATCGGGGTTGGCCGCGATGACCTCGAGGGCCTGGGTGCCAATGGAACCGGTGCTGCCCAGCAGCAGAACTTTCACAACGTCGGACACGCGCCCATTGTCTCCTGACTCGATTTCCCATACCCCACGCCGCCACCCTGCTGGCTACGACGACCGGTCGTATGCCACCATATTGACCAGCAATCGTATCGAGCCATGAAGGAGCGAAAGTGGCCACGGAACTGGAACCCGCCCACAGCGCCGGGGTCGTCACCAAGGTCGATCCGGCCGAGGTTCCTTCCGCCGCTTGGGGTTGGAGCGGCGAGTCGAAGCGCACCTTCCGCATTGCCGGTTGGTTCGTCGTCGTCGCCCTGCTGGCGATGATCATCGGCAATCACAGCGGCAAGATCGAGGACATCTACCTGGTGGGATTCGCCGCGCTGCTCGCGGGCATCCTGGTGCGCGATTCGGTGCTGGCGCGTAAGCCGCGCTAGTTTCTCGAGCATAGCGAAGCGGGCCGGATCACCACTGGTGATCCGGCCCGCTTCGCTGTGCAGAGCCCGAGAGTGGTTGAGCCTGAGAATTACTGGTTCTCGGGGGCGTTGATGCGGTTGTGGAAACCGATGGCCACGATGATCGCGGCGGGCACACCGGTCAGCACCAGACCAGCGGCGGCACCCAGCGGGATACCGATGGCCGCGCCGGCGAGGCAGCCGGCGATACCGGTCGCGCCGCCCAGGTCCAGCACCGGAATGCCCAGCACCAGGCCGCCGATGCCGCCGATGGCGCAACCCGCGCCGCCGCCGACGATGGTGCCGACCAGGGTGCCGATGGCGGTGATGATGCCGAACTGAGTGGCGGCCGCCGAAACGGCGTCATCGAAGGCTTCCTGCTTCACGACCGGCTTGACGGCGATCGGACGCGCGTCGGCCGGGTTCTTGCTCGGGGTCAGGGTGGCACGCAGCCCGTCGACGGCCGCGTTGATCGGGTACTCGACGTCATTGAGCGAGTAGCTCAGCGGGAACGCGGTCACGATATTGCCGAGGTCGTCGCGCACCGCGAACTGACCGTTGTCGGTGGTCAACGAGCCGGCGGTGGTCTCCAGCACGATGGACTCACCCTCGAGGTGGGTGTTCCAGCCAATGCTGGGGGCGACCTGGTTGACGCCCTGGTTGATGCCGTCGATCAGGGACGGGATCACGCCCGGAGCGGGGGCCGGAGCCGGCTGCGCGTAAGAGGTGCCGGTGGCGATTCCGAGAGCCGCGATGACCAGAGCCGAGGTGGCGGCGATTTTCTTGAGCTTCATATGCGTGCGTCGCTTTCGAACAACGGTGCGCGCTACCAACTTCTGGAGCACGGGGCCTCGGTGAGCACCCATGGTCAAGTGTCCAGAAGATTGTTGCTGAGATGTAACTTAGAAAGCCATAAGCGTTAGGAAAGTATCAAGAAGAACAGACTTCAGGTACGAAACGCTTTGAGATGGACAGGCTTTCAGTCCCTACGGGGACGACTATGATCCGCACCACAAATAATCCGAAACTGGACATTTGCGGCGTGGCTCACAGGATATAAATGCAGCTAGCGGCCTCGGCGACGCGGGTTCTTCTGCCCCGAGGCACGGCTTCGCCCACCCGTGTCGCGCTTGCCGACACCGGTTCGGGCACCACCGCGCTCAGGCTTCTTCACCTTGGACTTTTTCGGCTGCTCAACGGTTGCCGCACGTCCGGAGGGTGAACGGGAGCTGCGCTCGGTCCGCCCGCGCACGATTCCGACGAACTCCTCGGTGATATCGGAGGTCGAGTCCACCGGCCAAGCCAGGGCCACCTCGGTCTCGGGCATATCGGTCACCGTCCGGTAGACGGTGTCCTTGCGGTGATGCAGCCGGGCTATGGAATGCGGCACGATGGCCACCCCGACATTGGCGGCCACCAGTTCGATGGCGTCGACCGCGCCATCCAGATCCGAGGTGTCCTGAATCCGCTCATCGGCCAGCTCCGCGGTACTCACCTGGTCGAAGACCGAGATGGGGTGATCCTTCGGGACCACGACGACCGGCACCTCGCGATAGAGCGGAATGGCGTGCATCCCGTCACGGTTGATGGGTAAGCGGACGAAGCACATATCGACGCGTCCATCGCGCAGCGCGGCGTCCTGCTCCCCCTGCGCGACGCCGACCAGTTCCAGTGGCCGCTCGGGAAACCGCTCCCGCCACTTGCGTTCCCACTTGGTCGGGGTGACGCCGGGGACGAACCCGACCCGCAGCACGGGAGCGTCGGATGGCGCGTGGTCACTCATTCCCGAAAGCGTATTGCACCGCCGGGAAAGCTCGGGCAACCCGGCCCGATAGGCTTACTCGGTGAGCCCGGACCAGAAATCGCAGACCATGAAGCCGCTGACAGCGGCCACCAAGCTCGGCATCTACCTCCCCGCGACCCCGGAGGAGTTCCGCAGCAACCCGATTTCACGCGCTCAGCTCGAGGAACTCCGCACCAATCCCCCGCAGTGGCTGATCGACCTGCGCAGCACCGGCCCGTTCCCACGCGATATCACCGCCAAGAAGCTCGGCATCACCAATAGCGGCCTGTCCCGCGCCGAGATCTCCGACGCGCTCACCGCCGCCGAAATCGCCGAACTGATCGCCGACCCGCCGGAGTGGCTCATCCGCGAACGCAAGAACGCCGCCGATGTCCGCGCCGAAGAGGCCCGGGTCAAGGCGCAGCGCGAGGAACGGCGCCTCGCCTCCAACCGCCCGGCCAAGAATCGTTTCTGACTGCCTCCCAGCGCGCGTTTTCGGCCACGGCATGATGTGCTGAGCCGGATACAGTAGGCGCCGTCCGCGGCGCGACCGCGGTGAGGAGACAACGATGTCGGACCTGACGCACGCCGAAAAGACCGCGCGATGACCTCGCAGCAGTCCGTATTCATCAGCGGGGCCGCCGCCGGAATCGGCCGGGCCATCGCCGAACGCTTCGCGGCGGGCGGCTGGCTGGTGGGCCGATACGATATCGACGAGGCCGCGGTGCGGGCCGCCGGATCCGGTCCCGCCGGGCGGCTGGATGTCACCGACCCCGCGTCATGGACCCGGTCCCTGACCGAATTCCACAATGCCGCAGGACGATTGGACGTTCTGGTCAACAATGCGGGCATCCTGACCTCCGGTTCCTTCACCGGCATCCCCCTGGCCCGACACCACCAGATCATCGACGTGAACGTCAACGGCCTACTGAGCGGCTGCCATCTGGCCTTCGATCACCTGAGGAACACCCCCGGCGCCCAGGTGATCAACCTCTGCTCCGCCTCGGCGTTCTACGGCCAACCCGGTCTGGTGTCCTACGCCGCCAGCAAGTCGGCGGTAGCCAGCATCACCGAGGGGCTGGACCTGGAATGGCGGACCCACGGCATAACCGTTCGCGATATCCAGCCGTCCTTCGTCTCCACCGCCATGGCCCGAGCCGCCGGCGAGGCAGGAGCTTTGGCCCGCCTCGGCGTGCACCTCACCCCGGAGGACATCGCCGAGGCGGTCTGGCGCACCGCCCACCGCCGACCCGGCAGAGTTCACATTCCCGTCGGCCCGCACGCCCGCATTCTGGGTCCGGCCACCCGACTGGCCCCCGCCCGCCTGGCACGAGCCGCCGCGGCGTTCATCGCCAGGGCCTGACGCCGCACCCCTTCAGCGGCCGAGCGGCGCCGGACAGGGTCAGCCGCCCGGCGGGCCGAGATACTGGCCGGGATGTTGCTGCGGGTACGCGCCGGGGTACTGGGGGTAGCCACCAGGGTACTGCGGGTAGCTGGGTGCGGGCTTGAAGTACGCGCCCGATCGCCCATTCCAGAGCAGGACTACGGCACCGAGGCCGACCGCCCACACCAGGAAGTTGATGGCGGTGGTGATTGCCGTGTCCCCGGCTCCGGGTAGGAAGAGAGCGACCACGGCGAACAGCATGGAGACCGTGTACAGGCCGAAGAAGACGGTGGCGGTGATTCGCGCCCAATTCTTGCCGGCCCGGTTGGCAAAGGCCATCCACAGCCACAGTCCGACCGAGATCAAGGTGACCACGACCCCGCCTGCGAACGAGGCGGTAATGATGGTGTCGAGCTGGTCGTCGGTCAAGGCACCGTCGGAGGTCCGCAGTGTGTCTTCTCGCACTGTCGCCAGCTGTGTCAAGCCGAACAGCAGGCCGAGGACGGTGAGCACCGCACCGGCCAGCATCAGGTAGAAGGCATTCATCACCGGTGGCGGTGGCGCCGACGGGACGGGTGCGGGCGCACCCGAATAGGGCTGCGGCGCACCGGGATACGGCTGGTACGTACCCTGGTGGATGGCCGGGTCCTGGTACTGCGGCGGCGACGCCTGGTACGGCGACTGATATTGCGGCTGCTGGTACGGCGACTGGTACTGCGGCGGCGGCTGGTACGGCTGCGGCGGCTGGTACGGCTGCGGCGACGGCTCGTACTGCGACGGCTCGTACGGCTGCGGTGGTTGCTGCTGCTGCGACTCGTACGCCTGCGGCGGTTGCTGCTGCTGCGGCTGGTACGGCGACTGCGACTGCGGCGGTTCGTTGGTCATGGCGCTCCCCCTCGACGTTGATCTCGGTGGAGCATATCGGCCGGGCACAGGTCGGCGTGCGGGAGCAATCTTCCGGCATCTAGTATGCAAGTTGTGTCCAAGACGTATTCGAGCGCTGAGCGGGCCTACCTGGAAGTCAAAGAGCGCATTCTGGGCGGGGTGCTGCCGGGCGGTGAGCTGGTCAGTGAGAACGAGATCGCGGGCGAACTCGGAATGTCGCGGACACCGGTGCGGGAGGCGTTCCTGCGGCTCGAGACCGAGGGGTGGATGCGGCTGTATCCGAAGCGCGGCGCACTGGTGGTACCCGTACCACCGAACGAGGCCGAGGATGTGGCGCATGCGCGGTATGTGGTGGAGACAGCCGCGGTGCGGGCGCTGGCGGTGAGTGATCGAGCCGGGCTCATGGCGGAGCTACGCGCTTCACTGCAGCGGCAGCGAGCGCTCGCCGAGGTACCGGATTTCGATGAATTCGCCGTGGTGGACGCCGATTTCCATCGTGCGTACGTGGTGGCGGCGGGGAATCCATTGCTGACGGGTTTCTACGACTCACTGCGTGAGCGGCAGCGGCGGATGAACAGTGCGGCGCTGCGGCACGGTGGAATCGATACCGGCCGGATTATCGAACAGCACCAGCGACTGGCGGATCTGATCGAGGCCGGGGACCCGGACCGCTTCGCGAGCGGGCTGGCAGCTCATCTGACCCAGGTGCACGGTGTCGCCCTGCGGGGTCTGTGATGGCCACACTGACAACCGTCGAACACCACCCGGCACGCACGTCCACCCGCGCCTGGTGGTCCGTCGCGGCCACCATATTCGCGATCGCCTGGGGCGGAAACGAGTTCACGCCGCTGCTGGTGATGTACAAACAGGACGGACTACCGCTCACCACGGTGGATCTTCTGCTGTTCGAGTACGTCTTGGGCATCGTGCCCGCACTCCTGATCGGCGGCCCGCTGTCGGACCGCTACGGCCGCCGCCCGCTCATGCGCCCCGCTCCCCTGGTCGCCGCGGCCGGATCGCTGCTGCTGGCCTTCGGATCCGATTCCGTGCCAATGCTTTCCGCGGGCCGGGTATTGAGCGGTGTAGCCCTCGGACTGGCCATGGCCGTCGGCAGCAGCTGGCTCAAGGAACTCTCACAGCCACCGTTCGCATCCGAAACCGCCGCGGGCACCGGGGCGCGCCGGTCGGCGATGAGCCTGACCGGTGGATTCGCGGTGGGAGCCGGTGTCGCTGGCGTGCTGGCGCAATGGGCTCCGCTGCCGGAAACGCTGACCTATCTGATCAATGCGGCGCTCTGTGTCGCCGCGGCGGCCTGGCTGGCACGCATCCCGGAAACCGCGGCACCCCAGCCGAATCCGACACGCCTGGTGGACGACCTGAAGGTTCCGGCCGCCGGGCATCGGCGTTTCCGCTTCATCGCGCTACCCATCGCCCTGTGGCTGTTCACTTCCTCCGCAACGGCATACGCCATCATGCCCACCCTCATGATGCCCCGCGTACACAGCGCGCCCATCGCGTTCTCGGCCCTGATCACGGTGATCATGCTGGGTTGCGGCTTCGCCATCCAATCGGTCGCCCGTCGGATCGACCGGCCCGGCACCATTCGCGGCGCGGTCCTCGCCCTGGTCCTGATCGCCTGCGGAATGGGTTCGGCCGCACTGAATTCCAGCATCCTCACGCTGTGGGCGACGATCGCCACCGCGGTCCTGCTCGGTGCGGGCTTCGGCATCGGCATGGTCGCCGGGCTCCAGGAAATCGAACGGATCGCCCGCCCCGGCGATCTCGCGGGTCTGACCGCTGTCTTCTACTCGGTTTCCTATCTGGGTTTCGGTGTCCCCGCCCTGATGGCCACCCTGCACATTGCCGGAATCGGCTATCCGGCAATGTTCACCGTCGCGGCGCTGCTGGCGGCGAGCAGCCTGGCTCTGCTCGCGCACGGTCGCCGCGGCTGACACCTCCGAACTCGTCAGTCGGACGCGACCAATGCGACGGCACGACGCGCGATGGCACCGCCGAGCTCCGCGGTTGTGGCGGTACCACCGAGGTCCGGTGTGCGGATCTGCCCGTCGCGCAGGACATCGCACACCGCACGATCCACCGCGGTAGCCGCGGCATGCTCACCGAGATGATCGAGTAGCATGGCTCCGGCGAGGATCTGTGCGACCGGATTGGCGATACCCTGTCCGGCGATATCGGGGGCGCTGCCGTGCACCGCCTCGAACATCGACGGCACCGTGCGGTCGGGGTTGATATTGCCGGAGGGGGCGAGGCCGAGCCCGCCGGTCACGGCCGCGGCGAGGTCGGACAGGATGTCGCCGAACAGATTCGACCCGACGATCACATCCAGCCGATCGGGGTGCAGCACGATTTCGGCGGCCAGCGCGTCCACATGCATCTCCCGGGTGGACACCTGCGGATATTCCTTGGCAATGCGCTCGAATACGCTGTCCCAATACGGCATCGAGTGCAGCAGCCCATTCGATTTGGTGGCCGAGCACAGGCGGCCGCCGCGTTCGGCGGCGCGTTCGAAGGCGTACCGAATGATGCGTTCACAGCCCACCCGCGTGAATACCGACTCCTGCAGGACGAATTCGTCCGGACGGCCGGGGTTGTGCATTCCGCCTATGGCGGAATACTCACCCTCCGAATTCTCTCGCACGATCAGGATGTCCAGATCCTCGGCGGTGCGGTCGCGCAGCGCCGATTCGGTGCCGGGCAGCAGCCGGACCGGACGCAGGTTCACGTACTGGCCGAAGGCCCGACGCAGCGGAATGAGCAACCCCCACAACGACACATGGTCGGGGACGCCCGGAAATCCGACCGCGCCGAGCAGGATCGCATCGCATCCGGCCAGCTGTTCGGGAGCGTCGGCGGGCATCATCGCGCCGGTGCGCAGGTAGTTCTCGCACGACCAGTCGAATTCTGTCCATTCGATCCCGGGCACCACCGCATCGAGCACTGCGACCGCCTCGGCGGTCACATCGACGCCGATACCGTCGCCGGGAATCGTCGCGATTCGGTAGGTCTGTTTCACAGTCGCACTCCGATGTACTTGGTTTCCAGGAACTCGTCGATACCGGTGCTGCCGCCTTCGCGACCCAGCCCGGATTCCTTCACACCGCCGAACGGTGCGGCGGGATTGGACACCACACCCTGATTCAGTCCCACCATGCCGGTTTCCAGCGCCTCGCACACCCGTAATCCGCGCCGCAGATTCTCGGTGAAGACGTAGCCCACCAATCCGAACGGCGTGTCATTGGCCCGCACGACGACCTCGGCCTCGGTATCGAAGGTGCCGATTGCCGCGACCGGTCCGAAGATTTCGGTGTGGCACATCTCCGCGTCGTCGGGCACACCGGTGAGCACGGTCGCGGGATAGAAGTTCCCCGGGCCGTCCACCGCCGTGCCGCCGGTGCGCACGGTGGCACCCCGGCGAACAGCATCGGCGACCAGGCTCGTCACCTTCGCCACGGCGGCGGCGTCGATGAGCGGTCCGACGACCACGTCGGGCTCGGTGCCCCGGCCCATCGGCAGGGCCGCCATGCGGGCGGTGAACCGCGCGGCGAATTCGTCGGCGATACCGTGCTGCACGAGGATTCGGTTCGCGGCGGTGCAGGCCTGCCCGATATTGCGCATCTTCGCCGCGAGCGCGCCCTCGACGGCCTCATCGAGATCGGCGTCGTCGAACACGATGAACGGCGCATTGCCACCGAGCTCCATCGAGGTGCGCATGACGGTCCGCGCGCACTGTTCGAGCAGTTGTTTGCCGACCGCGGTGGAACCGGTGAACGACAGTTTGCGCGAGCGGCTGTCCAGAATGAGCGGCGTCATCACCGCGCCCGGTGCCGAGGTGGTGATCACATTCACGACCCCGGCGGGGACACCGACCCGATCCAGGATGTCGGCCAGCGCCAGCGTCGACAATGGCGTCTGCGCAGCGGGTTTCACCACACAGGTGCACCCGGCGGCCAGTGCCGGGCCGATCTTGCGGGTGGCCATGGCGAGGGGGAAGTTCCACGGTGTGATGAGCAGACTCGGGCCGACCGGCTGCCTGGTCACCAGAAAGCGTGATCCGCCCGCCGGTGCCGGTAGATACCCGCCGTCGAGGCGGACCGCCTCCTCGGCGAACCAGCGGAAGAACTCTGCCGCATAGGCGATCTCGCCACGCGCCTCGGCGAGCGGCTTACCCATTTCCAGGGTCATGACGAGCGCGAGGCGTTCGGTGTCGGCGAGCAGCGCCCGGTGGGCGTTCATGAGGATGTCGCCGCGCTGCCGCGGCGGTGTCCGCGCCCACTGCGCCTGTGCCCGGTCGGCCGCGGCCAGGGCATCGAGCCCGGCGGTGGGATCGGCGTCGGCCACTTCGCACAGCAGCTGTCCGGTCGACGGATCGGTGACCGCCAGCGTGTCGGCTGTGGTCCGCCACTGCCCGGCGATGAAAAGGCCGGTCGGCACGGTATCTATCGCGGCGCGTTCGGCTGCGGTCAGGATGGTCTCGGTGATCATGGCGCGGACTCCTTTTCGTCCTGGCACGGCCGCGGGCATTGCCGCGAGCCCAGCGACCATGTTATGCATATTGTCAACAATCCGACAATATGCGAATCTGCGCGGCGCGCACTCACGCGCCCGAGAGGCGGACCACCATGACCGAGTTGTCCCCCGTCCTCAAACAAGCCACCCCCGTGACCGTCGATCACGGCTCCGGCTGCTACCTCTACGGCACCGATGGCCGCCGCTACCTCGACTTCACCGCCGGGATCGGCGTCACCAGCACCGGCCACTGCCATCCACATGTGGTGGCGGCGGCCCAGGCCCAGGTCGCCAGCCTGATCCACGGCCAATACACCACCGTGATGCATCGGCCGATGCTCGAACTCATCGAACGGCTCGGCGCGGTCCTGCCCGAGGGCCTGGACACGCTGTTCTTCGCCAATTCCGGCAGCGAGGCGATCGAGGCCGCGCTGCGCCTGGCCCGCCAGGCCACCGGACGGCCGAATGTCATTGTCTTCCACGGCGGATTCCACGGCCGCACCGTCGCGGCGGCCACCATGACGACCTCGGGCACCCGATTCTCCGCCGGGTTCAGCCCGCTGATGTCCGGGGTCCACGTGGCACCGTTCCCCACCGCGTACCGGTACGGCTGGACCGAAGAGGAGGCCACCGCGTTCGCGCTGCGCGAGCTCGACTATCTCTTCGCCACCATCACCTCCCCCGCGGAGACCGCGGCGTTCGTGGTGGAGCCGATGCTGGGCGAGGGCGGCTATATTCCAGGCAACACCGGGTTCTTCCGCGGCCTGCGCGAACGTGCGGACCGGCACGGCATTCTGCTCATTGTCGATGAGATCCAGACCGGCTTCGGCCGCACCGGAAAGTTCTTCGGCCACCAGCACTTCGGATTCCGCCCCGATATCATCACCATTGCGAAAGGCCTGGCCAGCGGGTTCCCGCTGTCGGGCATCGCGGCGTCGCGCGAGCTCATGGCCCAGGCGTGGCCGGGATCGCAGGGCGGGACCTACGGCGGCAATGCCGTGGCCTGTGCCGCCGCGGTCGCCACCCTCGAGGTGATCGAATCGGAGGGGTTGGTGGACAACGCCGCCGCGCGCGGTGCGCGATTGCTCAGCGGCCTGCGCGACAGCGCCACCAAGCCCATCGGTGACGTACGCGGTCTCGGACTCCTCGCGGGTGCCGAGTTCACCACCGCGACAGGCGAACCCGATTCCGCGACCGCCGCCGCGGCGCAACGGCTCGCGGTCGAGAAGGGGCTGCTGCTGCTCACCTGCGGTGCGCATATGAATGTGGTGCGCATGATCCCGCCGCTGATTGTGACCGATACTCAGATCGACGATGCGCTCGCGATCTGGTCGGCGGTTCTCGCCGAACTGTGAACCAGGAAGGGCAGGACCGATGGCTCGCTACATCACCATCACGCTGACCAAGGCAGGCGTGACCTGCCGGGCCCGACTACTCGACGCGGAGGCCCCGCGAACATGTGACGCGGTGTGGGACGCGCTGCCGCAGGAGGGCGACGCGTTCCACGCCAAATACGCCCGCAATGAGGTGTACACGCTGGTGCCGCGCCTTGTCGCGGCCCCGCGCCGAGAGAATCCGACCGTCACCCCCATCCCCGGCGATGTCTGCCTCTTCGATTTCGAACCGTGGGAGATCGGCAATCCGGCCTACGGTTACGAACCCGGTTCGGCGGCGCACCACAACCAGGGGGCAACCGATCTGGCCCTCTTCTACGGCCGCAACAATCTGCTCATCAATGGCGATCTGGGCTGGGTGCCGGGCAATGTCTTCGCGACCATCGAAGACGGCCTGACCGACCTCGCCACCGCCTGCAACACCTTGTGGTTGCACGGCGTCCAGGGCGAGACCCTGGCGTTCGCCCGCGAGTAGGCCCGCGCCCGGTATCGCGCCCCCGCTCCGTCATTCCGGCGTGCGCCGCGACACCCTCCGTCATTCCGGCCAAAACATGCCGGGATGACGGAGCGCGCCGATAGCGCGCATGCGGACTCGGCCAGTCGGTGGCGAGCGGCTTCACGGCTTCGACCGCTGTCATCGCCGCCACGCCAACGACTCCGGACATACCGAGGTTGCCCGCGCGATGTCGGCGCCCCGTCATCCGGCAGGCTTCGCCGGCACGACAGGGCGGCGCGGCGACATCACGGCAGCAAACGCCGCAATCGGCCGTATCGGGCGGCAGCTACCCGGCCAGCACGTACTCGGCGTAGCGCGCGACGGCGAGCACCAGATCATCGGAGTGCCGCGGCCCGACGATCTGCAGGCCGACCGGCAGCCCGGCGCGGGTGGTGCCCACCGGAATACTGATCGCGGGCTGCTGGGTGAGGTTGAACGGGTAGGTGAACGGTGTCCACTGCGCCCAGCTGTCCAGGCCGCTGCCCGGCGGTACATCGTGGCCTGCCTCGAATGCGGTGATCGGCATCGTGGGGGTGATCAGAACGTCGTAGGTGGTGTGGAAGGCGCCCATCCGGATACCGAGCTGCGCGGCCACATCGCGAGCCTTCAGATAGTCGACGGCACCGACGGATTCACCCCGCTCCCAGACGGCACCCAGTCCAGGGTCCACCTGTTCGCGCGCGCCGTCCGGGAAGTTCGACAGCATGGTCGCCGCGCCGACGGCCCACAGCAGTTCGAACGCCTCGAGTGGATCGGTGAAGCCCGGATCGGCCGCGGTGACCCGCAATTCGGCCTCGGCCAACTGTCGCACCGCCGTTTCCACGATCTCGGCGACCTCCGGATCGACCTCGGCGTAGCCGAGGTTCGCCGAATAGGCGACGGTGAGTCCGCGCACCTCTCGCCCAAGCTGGCCACGGAAGGTCGTCAGCGTCGGCGGCAGCGCCGTCGGATCGCGCGGGTCGGGCAATGACAGGATATCCATCAACAGCGCCGCGTCCTCGACCGTCCGGGTCATCGGTCCCGCGTGCGCCAGTGGACCGAACGGGCTCGCCGGATACAGCGGGATCCTGCCGTGCGTCGGCTTGAAGCCCACAATGCCGCAGAAAGCCGCCGGAATGCGGATGCTGCCGCCGCCATCGGTGCCGACCGAGACCGGACCCATACCCGCTGCCACCGCGGCGGCGCTGCCACCGGACGAGCCGCCCGCCGTGGTCGCCGGATCGACCGGATTGCGGGTGATACCCGTCAGCGGGCTGTCGGTGACGGCCTTCCAGGCGATCTCGGGCGTTGTCGTCTTCCCGAGGAACACCATGCCGTCCTCGCGCAACCGCGCCGCGACCGGACTGTCCACCTGCCAGGGGCCAGCCGGATCGACCGATGTGGACCCGCGCCGCGTGGGCCAGCCCTCGGTCAGGAAGATGTCCTTGATCGAAATCGGGACACCGTCGAGTAGCCCACGGGTGTAGCCGGAATGCCAGCGTGACTCGGATTCCTTGGCCTGCACCAGCGCTCGATCGGGATCGACCAGGCAGAAGGCGTTCAGCGCACCGTCGCGGGCCGTAATGGCCGCGAGTACCGCTTCGGTCGCCTCGACCGGTGAGAGGGCGCCTGCGGTGTAGGCCGTAACCAGTTCGACGGCGGTCATAGCGGCCGGTTGTGTCGCACTGTTGATGTCGGGGTAGCTCATAGCTGGCTCTCCTTCAGCCGGGCACGTACCCCAGCTCCTTGTCGACCACATTGTTCAACGGCCGGCCGGCGATCCAATTGTCGAAGTTCTCGGTGAAAGCGGTGACGACCGCGGTTCGCCACCCGATGAAATCCCCGGAATTGTGTGGGGTGATACGTACGTTCGGCAGATCCCACAGTGGGTGCTCAGCCGGGAGCGGCTCCGGATTCACCACATCGAGTGCCGCTCCGGAGATCGATCCTGTCGTGAGCGCGGCGATAAGGTCGTCGGTCACAACGAGTTCCCCGCGGCCGACGTTGATAAACCTCGCGTGCGGCTTCATTGCGGCAAATGCTCTGGCGTCGAACATTTTCCGGGTCTGTGCCGTCAGCGGCGCGACGGCCACCACATAGTCGGCGGCGGGCAGTTCGGCATACAGATCCGCACCGACCGCGCCGAAATCCGGATCGGATGTCCGGGCGCGCCGACCCACCGCGCGCACCGTCATACCGGCCGCCCGCAGCAATCGCGCCACGCTGCGGCCGATCGGACCGGTCCCGACAATCAAGACGGAGGCCCCCGCGATCCGCTCAGATTCGCGATGATGCCACTCGTGTCGTTGCTGAAGTCGCAGCGATCCCGCCAGATCCTTGGCGAAACCGAGGATCTGCCCCAGTACGTATTCCGCTATGGCGGTGTCGAATACCCCGCGCGTATTGGTGACCACCACCTCGCTGGCCCGCAGTTCCGGAAACATTGCCGGATCCACTCCGGTCGAGCCCATATGTAGCCAGCGCAGCCGATCGGCCGCCGGCCAGGCGGCGGGTATCGCGCGGGTCAGGAAGTCATAGACGAACAGCGCATCGGCGCCGCGCAAGGCGTCTGCCAATCCGGCTGCTTCGGTATAGCGCACAGTGGCTCGACGTGCCACGGGGGCCATGAGATCCGCCCCCGGCACATTGTCACTGTGCAGGACGACAATATTGGGGCCCGCTTCCACGTTGACACACTAAGATCGCATCGTATGATTGTCAACAATCCGATCGTGTTCGGAGGTTTACCCGGCTGAGCGCGAGAGGGGCCGCTGTGGAACTCAGCTTTCCCGATATAGAAGGCCCCGTCGCACAGCGGGGTATCGGGGTTATCGCACCGTTCGACCTAGCGCTGGAACGAGAACTCTGGCGGTGGGCTCCGCTGGACGTCAGCCTGCACCTGGCCCGCACTCCCTATGAACCGGTCCCGGTGTCGCTGACAATGGCCGAACTGGTGTCCAATCCCGCGCACTTGACTGCGGCGACCCGCGACGTGCTGCACGTGGAGCCCGAGGTGGTTGCCTATCTGTGCACCTCGGGCAGTTTCATCAAGGGCCTGGCGTACGAGAGGTCATTGCGCGACACCATCTGCGCGGCCGGTGCGCGCGATGCCGTCACCACCTCCGGTGCGCTCGTGGAGGCGATTCGGCATCTGGATATCACCAGGGTTTCGGTGCTCACCCCCTACGACGAGATCCTCACGAACAAGCTGCGTGATTTCCTGGCCGAGGCGGGCTGCACCGTAATCCGTTCCGACCACCTCGGTTTGGGCGGCGGTATCTGGAAGGTCAATTACCGCACCATCGCCGAACGCATTGTCGGGGCCGATGACCCCGACGCCCAGGCAATTTTCGTCAGCTGCACCAATCTCCCGACCTATGACGTCATCGAACCGCTCGAAAAGGCGCTCGGTAAGCCCGTGCTCACCGCCAACCAGCTCACCATGTGGGCGTGCCTGGGTCGGATGAAGTTGCCGATGATGGGTCCGGGAAAGTGGCTACTCAACGTTTTCTGATCGGAAGTACAGCATGCAGGCACCCACCGTCGGTTTCATCTATCCCGATCACGCGGCCGAGGACGACTACCCGCTGGCCGCGGCGGTCCTCGGCGCGCGACTTCCGGTGGCGCACATCTACGGGACCGATCTGCACGCCATTCCCGAACTGCTCGATCTGGGCAGCCCGGACAAGCTGCGGCACGGTGCCGAACTGCTCGCGCCACACCGGCCGGATGCGGTGGTATGGGCCTGCACCTCGGGCAGTTTCGTCTACGGACCGCGGGGGGCACGCGACCAGGTACGGGCACTGTCGGAGGTCGCGGGCGTACCGGCGTCCAGCACCGGCCTGGCCTTCGTCGCGGCGGCGCAGGCGCTCGGCGTACGCCGGGTCGCCATCGCCGCCAGCTACCCCGACGAGGTGGCGCGGCTGTTCGTGGAGTTCCTGGCCGACGCCGGGATCGAGGTGGTCTCGCTGTCGAGCGCGGGGATCGACACCGCCGCCGAGGTGGGCACGCTGACCGCAGCGCAGGTGCGCGAATTGGCGGTGACCAACGATCATCCGCAGGCGCAGGCACTGCTGATTCCGGATACCGCCATGCACACCCTCGGCGTACTCCCGGAATTGGAGTCCGCCCTCGGCAAGCCGGTACTGACCGCCAACCAGGTCACTATCTGGGAAGGACTGCGCCTGGCCGGCCACACCGCGGCCAGCGCGACCCTCGGCACCCTCTTCTCGGAAAGGCACGTACATGTCGGTCGTTGAGTTCGAGCCGGTGAACCGGCAGTCGACCGCGGAAATGATCGCGGACCGACTACGGGAGGCGATCATGCGGGGCGCAGTCGCGCCCGGCGACCAACTCGGCGAGGCCGATCTCGCGGCGCGATTCGGGGTATCGCGCGGTCCGGTCCGGGAGGCGATGCAGCGATTGGTCTCCGAGGGGCTGCTGCACAGCATCCGCAATCGCGGCATCTTCGTCATCGACCTGGCCTTCGACGATGTGGTCGATATCTATCGGGCCCGGACCGCCATCGAGACCGGGGCCCTCGCGCTCATTCTCGACGGCCGCCGGGAAATCGCCTATGCCGCGCTCGGTCCCAGCGTCACCGATATGTGCGAGCGCGCCGAAAACGGCGATGCCGTCGGGGTTTCCGATGCCGACCAGGCGTTCCACGAGGCCCTGGTCGACAGCGCGGGCAGCCCGCGCCTGGTGCGCGCGGCTCGCACCCTGCTGATCGAAACCCGAATGTGCCTGGGGGCCTTGCAGACCACCTATCCGGACCTGCGCGAGCAGGCTCGCGAGCACGTCGAGCTGCGCGAAGCGATCGGGGCCGGACCGATTCTCCGGGCCCGCACCCTGCTGGCCGAGCATATGGACGATGCCGTGCAGCGGCTGACGAGAGGTAAGTCCGCGAACTGAGAGTCATCCAACCGACCGTCCGCTACGAATACCCGCTAATCCGTTGTATTCGACTAGCAGAGGAAGGACAAGGACAACGATGATTCCGCAGTTCATCAACCAGATTGTCGGTATGGTCTCGACCCTCATGACGACACTTCTGATCCCGTAGTACCAGCGCATCGAGTCCCCGGGGCGTCGGAGCCCCGGGGACTCCGCGCTTATTTCGCACCGGGTTCCGCGACCACCAGCCGACAGGCTCCGTCCTCACACGACCGGCGCAGCCGACCCCGCGAGATGGTCTGGAGCAATCCGATCGCCCAGCAGGTCGGGCAGCCACGCAGGGCGAGGAGGCCGACCGGTAGCAGCAGCAGACTCACGAACCCGACCACCGGCATGAGCGCGAACGAACCGAGCAGAGCGCCGAATCCGATTGCGCCGCGGGCCACATGGCGCGGGACCGAGGAACTGGCGAAGTCATTGCTCATTCTCGGCCTCCGGCCTCGGCTCCCGCAGACTCAGCTGTATCGCGGCCCGCGCCCGATGCAGTCGCGACTTCATCGCCGCCGCACTCAGTCCCAGTAGGTCCGCGACCATCCGTCCGCTGTAGCCCTGCACATCCCGCATGATCAGCACTCGCCGCTGCTCCTCCGGTAATGCCGCGATGGCCGCCGCCACCCGCTCGGCCTCCAGCCGATGCATCACCTGCTCCTCCGCCGAGGCGATCGTCGAGTCGGGAATCGCCTCCGCCCGTCGAGTCCGCAACCGCAGCTGCCGCAGACATTCATTGCGCACAATCCGAAACATCCACGACGCCAACGCCCCCGACGCCCGCAAGGTGCCGATCTTCCGATACAGAATGATCAGCGCCTCCTGCGCCGCATCCTCGGCATCCTCCGGCGACGCGCACAGCGAGTAGGCGAACCGCCGCACATGCGGATGCGAGCCGGACACCAGCATGACGGTCGACTCGAAATCCCCCTCCCGTGCCGCGGCAACGAGCCGCTCGTCGGGCCACCGCACCTCAACCACGGGATCGGCTCCACTTCCGCAATACCGTGACACTGCAGGCACCGACCAGCAGGACCCCGACAACAACCGCGGCAATGATCACCACAAACCTCCCGATCTCGTGCCGACCGTATTGCCGACACAAGTATGAGAGATGCGGGCCCGCGCAAAGGATTCACGGCGATCTCACGAGCGCGAATCGCGCGAACCCACTTCCTGAGGCATTCAGCCTTCGGCGGCCAACTGCCCGCAGGCGGCGGCGATTTCCTGGCCGCGGGTATCGCGGACGCCATGCGCAACGGATATACAGCTCCGCCGACCACGTTCACCACACGCTTGGGGAACGTGGTCCGCGGGCGTGGAGCAGCGTGAGGCCCAAACTATCGATGCAATCGCAATGAATCAGTCCCGCGGCCGATAATTACGGAAGAAGGCGCGGACGTCGTCGAGCAGCAGGTCCGGGGCCTCCATGGCGGCGAAATGCCCGCCGCGGTCGTATTCGGTCCAGGACACGATGTTGTTGGAGCGCTCGTCGTAGCCGCGGATCGCGACATCCTGAATGGTGAACTGCGCGACCGCCGTCGGGACCGTGGCGGGTTCGGGCAACCCCCAGCCGGCACCGGAATGCGCATCCTCGTAGTACGCCGCTGCCGACGATCCGGCGGTCTGGGTAAACCAGTAGATACTTGCCTGGGTGAGCAACATGTCCCGGCCGACCGCCTCGTGCGGGAGCTGGTCGAGATTGGTGAAATCGTTGTACTTGTCCACAATCCAAGCCAGCTGCCCGATCGGTGAATCGGTGAGTGCGTAGGCGAGTGTCTGCGGGCGAGTGGACTGGATGGCCAGATACCCTCCGGCCTCCTGCATGAATTCGTTCATCCGGGTAATCCGCGCCTGCTCGGTCTCGGTGAGTGCGGCGATCTCCTCGTCGGACAGCTGCGGATAGGACAGGCCGCCGTTGACATGCAGGCCGATCATATGTTCGGAATCGATCAGGCCGAGTTCCCGGCAGATACCAGCACCCACGTCACCGCCCTGGGCGCCATAGTAGTCATAGCCGAGTCGCGCCATCAGCTCGGCGAACGCCGCCGCGATACGCCGCGGTGACCAACCCGGTTCGGTTGTGGGTCCGGAAAATCCGAAGCCCGGGATGGAGGGCACCACGATATGGAAGGCGTCGGCCGGGTCGCCACCGTGACGCACCGGATCGGTCAGCGGGCCGACGAGGCCCGCGAACTCGACGACCGACCCGGGCCACCCGTGCACCAGCAGCAACGGCACCGCGCCCGGTTCGGGGGAACGGATGTGCAGGAAGTGCATGCTCTGACCGTCGATATCGGTGGTGTACTGCGGGAAGGCATTGAGCTTCGCCTCCTGCGCCCGCCAGTCGAAGCCGTCGCGCCAGTAGTCGGCCAACTCCCGCAGATAGGCCAGGGGTACGCCGCGGCTCCACCCGAGTTCCGGAATCTCCTGGGGCCAACGGGTTTTGCCCAATCGGTCGGCGAGATCGTCCAACGCGGTCTGCGGAATATCGATCAGGAGCGGTCGGATCGTTGCTGTTCGAGTCATACGGACGATCCTCCTTGTCCCACAACCTGATACCCAGAGGTCGAGTGTTCCCCGGTCAGGCAATCCTGGGTCTGGCAGTGCCAGGATCCGATCCTGACTAGGGTGGTCCGGTATGGACCGCTGGGCTGAATTGGGTGCGTTTCTGAAGTCGCGGCGGGCGGGCTTGTCGCCGGAAGACGTGGGAGTGCGCCCCGTTGGGAACCGGCGCCGGGTCTCCGGGCTACGTCGGGAAGAACTGGCACCGCTGGCCCGAATCGGGGTGGACTACTACACGCGGCTCGAGCAGGGGCGCGTCCAAGGAGTATCAGCCGAGGTGCTGGAGGCGGTGTTCGACGCGCTGCGGCTGAGCCCGGACGAACGTGAGTACGCCCGCAACCTCGCCGGTCCGGCGCGGACCATACCGCTGGGCCCACGCACGGTTCGTCCCGCGCTACAGCATCTCCTGGATTCGACACCGGACACGCCCGCCTACGTGATCGGGCCGCTGGCCGATGTCATTGCCTGGAACCAGCTCGCCTGCGCGATGTTCACCGATTTCGCTGCCATGGCGATCAAGGATCGGAACTGGTCTCATTTCCTATTCGTCGACGAGCACATGCAGGCGCTGTTCGACGATCCCATGATCGGCCGCCGAGAGAATGTGGCCTTCCTGCGGCTGCAACTGAGCAGACACCCCGGCGATCCCGACATCACCCGATTAGTGGAGCGAATGCTGGCCCGCAGCCCAATTTTCCGGGAGATCTGGGCGACCTATGATGTCGCCGACAAGGCGCACAACGACTTTCTGTTCCACCATCCAGTCGTCGGTGATCTAACGCTGGCGTTCCAGGCGGCGAGACTGCCGAACGACCCTGGGCAAATGCTCATCACCTACACCGCCGAACCCGATACCGCGTCCGCGGCCGCGCTGCATAAGCTCCGCCGCGGCGAGCCGCCCACCGACGCATACCGTTCCGCCTGACACCGCGCGCTGGACAGCAATCCGTGTCCTTCGTCGCGGATATGACTATCTGTCGACTCAGCCTTCGGCGGCGAGTTGCCCGCAGGCGGCGGCGATTTCCTGGCCGCGGGTATCGCGGACGGTGCAGGGGACGCCCTGTTCGTTGACGCGGCGAACGAACTCGCGCTCAACGGGTTTCGGGCTGGCATCCCATTTGCTGCCCGGGGTCGGGTTCAGCGGGATGACGTTGACGTGGACGCGGGAGCCGAGGGCCTTGTGCAGCTTCTTGCCGAGCAGGTCCGCGCGCCAGGGCTGGTCATTGATATCGCGGATCAACGCGTATTCGATGGAGACGCGGCGGCCGGACTTGTCGGCGTAATACCGTGCGGCGTCGAGGACTTCGGCGACCGACCAGCGGTTGTTCACCGGGACCAGGGTGTCGCGGAGTTCGTCGTCGGGGGTATGCAGGGAGACGGCGAGGGTGACCGAGAGATCCTCATCGGCCAGCTTGCGGATAGCGGGGGCCAGGCCGACCGTCGAGACGACGACATTGCGCTGGGAGATACCGAGGCCGTCGGGGGCCGGAGAGGTGATGCGGCGGACCGCGTTCACCACACGCTTGTAATTGGCGAGCGGTTCGCCCGTGCCCCCCGTTTTACAAACACGCTGACCAGCAGAAATCGCCAATAATGCGCCACACATCAGTCGAGACGCCGACGAACTTCCGCCGCGAAGCCTGAAACTCCTGAGCGGTCCAGTACGTCAAGAAGACCCTCAATGTGCTTGGGCGGCCGCTTGTGCTCGGCCACTTGCTTGCGCAACAGTCGGATCACATGCCCCGGGGCCAGGTCCAACACATCCAGAAGAAGCGCATCTGGATGCAGCAACTCCGGAAACCCCTCGCCGATAGGCCTGACCTTGAAGTCTTTCAGGTTGAAGGTTAGAAGCACATCCGCGTTGCCCTGTAACGCTGCCGCCAGGACGTGCCGGTCCTTAGGATGGTTTTCCATTCTGTCGACCAGCCCCTCATACCCCGTGACCATCGCGTCGGGAAAGAATCCCTCAAGGGTGCCGACCAGGCGAGCAACATTCGCCAACGCACACTCGTCACCACCGTGCCGCGCCGCGAGATTCCGTCTGAGCTCCTCGAGGATCTCGGCGGACCAAAGCGGCTGGATGAGATCGGCTTCTGCAAGGCGCAGAAAGCAATCTCGCAGATGAGCCGGGTACAAAACGCAGGTGTCAAGGAGGACTCGCTGCATCAGTCGTGCCGGCTCAGTGGTTCTGACGGAACATCGTCATAGAGTCCCAGATCTTCGGAAATCCTGGTCAACTCAGAGAGCCCAGCAGCCCGTTCGGCACGACGATACTCTCGAAAAGCCAATACGTCGGCGAGACGAACACGACGATGCCGACCAGGACGGGTAAACGGGATTTCCGCTGCATCCAGCAGCTTCACGAAGGTAGGCCTGCTCATTCCCAGCAGTTCGGCCGCTTCCTGGGTCGTCAGCGTCGTGTGCAAAGGCGCGACGGTCACCGCCTTCCCCTCCGCGAGGGCCACGGCCAACAGGCGAAGACCTTCGAAAACCTCGGCAGGCAATGCCACCACCTCGCCCTCGGCCGACCGCAAAATGGTCACTTCGACAGGCGAGGCCATCGAGTCGAGGAAGCGCCGCACCTCCGCGAGCTGGTCCGGGTGCTCAGGCAAGAGTGTGCGCTCATTCAACGTCTCGGTCACTGTGCCTCCTCCATAGACATCTATCATGCCCCACTTTCGAATAAATCGAAAGTGGGGCATCGCGGCCGCGCCGACCGGCGTCCGGACACCGCAGTGATCCGGACTTAGTCTGTGGCGATCTTCGACGCGCTGGCGGCGAACGTAGTTGCCAACGTCGAAATTGTTGCGGCCGTCGCTGATTCCACCCCGGAGTCCGACCCCGAACCGCCAGACAAGTTCTGGCATGAGCACACTCGAATCCTGCTCACCGAGGTCCGCCCCGATACCGACGCCGACCTGCTGGCGACGCTGCTGCTCAACACACTGTCAGGAAGCCCCGTGCTGCGCCTGATTCGAGACGGGCATGGAACCCGCTATATCGACAGCGTCCGCACACTTATCACCTCGGTGATAAGTGCAGGCGCAGCCTCAACTCATCCCTCGGCGGCGAGTTGACCGCAGGCAGCAGCGATTTCCTGGCCGCGGGTGTCGCGGACCGTACACGGCACACCCTGTTCGTTGACGCGCCGAACGAATTCGCGCTCAACAGGTTTCGGGGCGGCGTCCCACTTGCTGCCCGGGGTCGGTTCAACGGGATGACGTTCACGTGCACACGGGAGCCGAGAGCCTTGTGCAGCTTCTTGCCGAGCATGTCCGCGCGCCATGGTTGATCGTTGATGTCGCGGATCAGGGCGTATTCGATCGATACCCGGCGGCCGGACTTGTCGGCGTAATACCTTGCGGCATCGAGGACTTCAGCGACCGACCAGCGATTGTTCACCGGCACCAACGTGTCGCGGAGTTCATCGTCGGGGATGTGCAGCGAGACCGCGAGGGTGACCGAGAGATCCTCATCGGCCAGCTTGCGGATAGCGGGGGCCAAGCCCACGGTGGAGACGACGACATTGCGCTGGGAGATACCGAAACCGTCGGGGCGGGTGAGGTGATGCGGCGGACGGCGGCGACTACCCGCTTGTAGTTGGCGAGGGGTTCACCCATGCCCACCGTCTTACAAACGCCGCGACCAGCGGATATAGGAGAGTCCCGAGGTTCGGCGGTAGTCTGGGCAGAGAACAAGCAGAGGAGGAGCAATGACGGACGATGGGCGTGACCAGCGCAGATACAGCAAGCCCGTCGTAATGCCAGAGGACCTGCACCTACTCACCGGTCCTACCAGCGGCGTCGTCCACCTCCCGAAACACCTCGATTGGTCAGGCCACGCCGACTACGACCTGGACCGCCCCGGACGAATCGTCGACCTTTACCGCACCGTTATCAACGAAGCGGCCACACCGGACGACCTCCACACCTATCTCGACGGCTCGGTGCTCAGACGTCTCTGGTCCTACATGTGGCTTCCCCCTCAGACCAGGCGGGCCTGGGAGAATCGTTTCGCCGAACTCGCCCAACTCAGCCGACTGGCATCGGCGTAGGTCCGGATGGAACCGCGCCACCGCAGACTCGCCGAAATCGCGCTGGCCGTAGCGGGCGATCAGGGATTCGCTCTCGCCGGCGGCTACGCGCTGCGAGCCCACGGCATGGGCAACCGCCCCAAGTGGCGACCTAGATCTCTTCACCGACTGGCACCGACGGGCGGACTTCCCAGGGGCAGTAGACGCCGTCGTCGCGGAGCTGGAACTACACGGCTACGACGTCACAGCCGCCATGAGCAATGAGACCTTCGCGCGTCTGCTGGTCTTGTCCGCGGACGGAGGTCCAGACAAGTTGGAGATGTCGGCGGACTGGCGTGCACATCCTCCGGTACTCCTCGAAATCGGTCCGGTGCTGCATCCCGATGACGCTGTGGCGAACAAGATGTGCGCGCTCTTCGGACGTGCACTCCCACGAGACTTTCTCGACATCGATGCCGCATTCACCAGTGGCCGATACGGCCACGACAGATTGCTCGAACTCGCGAAGAACGCCGACGACGGCTTCGAACCGAGGATGTTCGCCGACGCGCTCGGAGCGCTCACCCAAATCACCGATGACGCATTTGCCGAATACGGTGTTCCGCCAGAGGACGTCGACGCCATGCGTAAGCGATTTGCAGATTGGCGAAGGGAACTTCTCGCCACCTCCTGACCCGCCGTGAGGCCGATAACATGGCAATCGGTAGGCCGCGAGACCTCACAGTTCGCCGCACTACAGGGCGCTGACTTGCGCATGCCCCAATTCTTTCTCCAAGCTGGCCGCCACGGTGCTGACCGGACCCATCGTTCGCCTGCGCCGGTTGCTCATCGGCGAGGCCGAGCGATTCCCCGAACTGGCCGCGGAACACTTCGCCTTCCTCGTCATGGGCGCCTCGCTGAACCGCGCCCTGTTCGAGGCGACGACGCCATACGCCCCGGAGGGCATCGAGAAACGCGCGCACGCAGGCATAGACACATTCCTCCGCGCCTACCGATAACGAAACAAGTCTCGTCCCGGTGCATTACCGCGCGTCCGCTTACGCGGCGGGAAGGGAATCCATGCCGACGATGGCATCTCCCGCCTTCCGGTGGGAGATGCCGTCCATTTGAGGCATCGCTGGGTTGGGCCTACTCGCCCGGCGCATCAAGGAACGGTTCGATGATCGGGAGCAGTAGGTCGGCGCGGTAGAGGATGTCGTAGTGCGTTGTGCCCGGGACGATTTCCAGTGTGGCTGCCGCGGTGTCGCTCGTCGCGTCGGCTGTTCCGCTGCCGAGCAGGTTGATCAGGTCGACGGCGTGCGGGCGTTCGACGATATCGGATTCGGCGATTACGACGAGCGTGGGTGCGGTGATCGCGGCGACTTCCGTTGTCCAGTCGAAGTCCCGGGTGAGCAGTTGCTTCGTCTTGGCGGCGAAAACGGGCCAGTCTCCGGGTCGTGGCGCGGTCCGGGTGTAGGCCTCGTGCATCGGTGTTCCGATCATGGCGGTGGGGTCGATGCTCGCCATTCCGGTCCGACCCTCGGCAGTCCACCCGTCGAACCGGTAGGCAGCGGAGTTGATGACCAGCTTATTCACCACGTCCGGATTTCGGCTGCCGAGTTGGAGCGCGACACCGCCGCCCAGCGAGTACCCGAGGACGTCGACCTTTTCCAGTTCCAGGTGGTCGATCAGACCGGCGACGTCATCGGCCATCTGCTCGAAGCTCAGTGGGCGATCGATGTCGGCGGTGTGGCCGTGTGCCTGTAGGTCGACCGTGATGACCTTTCTGTTCTTGGTCAGTTCGGGTAGGAGCGCACTGAAGGAGGTCTCGGCATTGCCGAGCCCGCCGTGGAGCAGGACCAGAGGTTGGCCGGTGCCGTGGATTTCGTAGTAGAGCTGGAGACCGTTGACCGCGGCATAGCGGCCTTTGCCGTCCCCGCTGACCGTATCGGTGATGGATTCTTGACTCGCGGTGGCAGTGTCCGCAGTGTCGTCGTCGTCGGTGGCGCATCCGGTGATGAGCATCGCGGACAGAGCGACTGCGGTGATGACGTGCAACGGCTTGTTGATCTTCATCGGTCCTCTTCTGATCGGCTCGAAAGCCTGCTGTCAGGCTCTTACCAACGCATCGAATGGGCCCCGGCAGGATCGACACCGCCATAAAAGACATTGGAGTGTCCTGCGTCACATCGCTGTGGCGACCGTTGGAGCCCATGTGACGCAGGACACGCCGATAGTGTTGCGGGGGGTGTCGATCTGGCGGGGACCCGTTCGATGCGTAGGTAAGGGCCGGAGGCGGTCCGCACCGAAACCGAGAAGTAAGGACACCGCAATGCGATTCATGATGACCCTAACGATGGACCCGGCCACCGCGCCGACGGGCGGCCCCAGCCCTCAGATGATGGAGGACATGGGCAAGCTGATCGAGGAGATGGCCAAGGCCGGCGTGCTGTTGGATACCGGTGGCCTGCAGGACATTACCGAGGGCACCCGGATTGAGCTGTCGGGTGGTAAGCAGACAGTGATCGACGGGCCCTTCATCGAGGCGAAAGAGGTGGTCGGCGGATACGCCATCATCCAGGCGAAGTCGAAAGAAGAGGCGCTCGAATGGGCCTCTCGATTCCTGGCCACCCACGGCGAGGAGTGGGACATAACCTCGGAGATCCGTCAGATTCAAGAGCCCCCGGCCTGACCGGTCAAGGCCCAGAGGCGGTAGCGGAGCGTAACCACGCAGGGCCTCCGGGCAGGCCCAATCAACACAGCTGAGCCCCACGTGACCCTCGCCGGGCGGGCGCATTGTGCCCGCCCGGCAGCGGCAGTAAGGATCGCATCGTGACCGACGAGCCCACCCGACGTGCCATCGACGCGGTATGGCGGATCGAGTCGCCGAGACTCATCGCCGGGCTCACCCGCATGGTCCGCGATATCGGAACCGCCGAAGAACTCGCGCAGGACGCTTTGGTCGCCGCAATGGAACAGTGGCCGGACGCGGGTGTGCCGCGTAATCCGGGCGCGTGGCTGATGCTCACAGCGAAACGTCGCGCGATCGACCTGCTGCGCCGCAATGAGACCTACGCACGCAAGCTGCAGATCGTCGGCCACGAACTGGAAACCGAGCAGCGCATCCAGGACACCGTGCCCGGCGGGGTCGACCCGGCCCGTGCCATCGAAGACGACCTGCTGCGAATGGTTTTCACCGCTTGCCACCCGGCACTGTCCCGCGAGGCTCGCGTCGCCATCACCCTCCGGCTACTCGGCGGACTCACAACCGACGAGATCGCTCGCGCGTTCCTGGTCCCGGAGTCCACCGTGGCCCAACGCATAGTTCGTGCCAAACGCACCATCGCCACGAAACAGATCCCCTACGAAGTCCCACACGGAGCGGAGCTCGCCGAGCGGTTGACCTCGGTGCTCGAGGTCGTTTATCTGATCTTCAACGAAGGTTATGCCGCCACCAGCGGAGCGGATTGGATGCGGCTGGACCTGTGCGAGGACGCGTTACGGCTCGGTCGAGTAATTGCGGGCCTGATGCCGGACGAACCCGAGGTGCACGGCCTGGTCGCGCTGCTGGAATTGCAGGCGTCCCGGTCGCGCGCGCGCACCGGATCGGCCAACACCCCCATCATGCTCCTCGACCAGGATCGGTCCCGGTGGGATCAACTGCTCATTCATCGCGGCCTGGCCGCTCTGGCCCGATCCGGTGCATTGAGCCGGGCCCGCGGCGTTGCCGCGGGCCCCTACGCGCTGCAGGCAGGGATCGCGGCCACCCACGCTATGGCCCGCACACCGGAGAAGACCGATTGGATACGCATCGCAGGACTGTATGCGGTCCTCGCCAACCGGGCCCCGTCCCCAGTGGTCGAACTCAATCGGGCGGTTGCCGTCGCCATGGCCTACGGGCCGGCCGCCGGCCTGGAACTGGCCGACACGCTCGCCGCCAGCGGAGCGCTGAACGGCTACCACCTGCTGCCCAGCGTCCGCGGGCACCTGCTCGCCGAACTCGGCCGCAACGCCGAGGCTCGCACCGAGCTCGAACAGGCTGCCGCACTCACCGGCAACGGCGCGGAACGGGCACTACTCCTCGAACGCGCCACGGCAGTCGACCCGAACAGTTGACGCGCGCGGCTCGAAGATGGAAGAGTCCCGCGGCTGGTTCACGAAACGCTATTCCTCGGCCGCGAGCTGGCCACACGCCGCGGCGACGTAATCCGTTGCACCGCAGCAAGAACCCGCCGGAAGTTGGCTAATGGTTCACCCATGCCCCCCGTTTTACAAACCCCGCGACCTGCATAAATGCGCATCTTGGTCGATGAGGGATCGGGGCCCGACAGTGGCCAGTCGACCGTTGTCGTGCTCAACCGAAGCGAAGAACTGATATCCGGCTGCCATCAGCGACTGCACCAAACCTTCGGCTTGGGTGTCATCAGCAACCGCGGCTGCGATGTCGATGTCTTGAGTGAATCGGGGATTCGACCGGGCAGACACGGCGAACCCGCCAACTACTGCCCATCGACATCCACGATTGTCGAGATCAGAAGCAGCCCTTCGGAGAGCAGCCTCGAGCGGGTTCACGCGAACCTGGCCGAAGGACGGCCTCGCCCTTCGCCGAGTGGTTCATACGGTCGCGACAGCAACCAACGGTCAATGGCAGTGTCGATGAACGACTCGTCCGTCTCGGGATACGCGCGGCGAAACCGTGCACGCTGCATTCCCAAGCCGAACTCGAACATGTCGATTGCGAGCCGGAGACGTTCCGCAGGCGAGTCTTCGTCCATGGCAAGCAGCCTACCGTTTAGCCTCGATCCACGGATGTGGTCTTGGTTGGTCAGACGGTGGCCGAGCGTGGGGGTGCGTAACCGATCGTGGTGTCCGACAACATGAGCCACGCTTCGGACCAGGGCCAGTGCCGCGGTAGGTGGAGGATAGGTCGGCGTTGGGGGCAGGCCAGGCGTGCGGGAACGTTGACGAGTTTGCGGCGCAGGGTGGCCGCGCGGGCTTTGCCGTGCGGGCCGCCGGCGAGGATCGCGGTGGCGCGCAACAGGTTGAGTGGAGTCATCGCTGCTGTCCTCCTGGGCACGAACGTGCTTCACGAACTGGCTTGATGTCCAGATCTTCTTGTCCGCCAATAGCTCCCGCAATACCGGCAGCTGAGCGGCACGGTAGTCGGGAACGACGACGTGGGCTGCGGTCGGCGGCTTCGCGGCGATCATGAAGGGGTCGACCTGGTCTTTGACGTCGACCTCCAACTTCCGGCCAGCAACGTGAACCAGCAAATCGATTGCGTCGAGACCCGCCCACATGCCGACCTGCACGTCCTCGATCTTCTGAAGGTCCCGTTCGAGTGCCAGTTCGGAGATGCCCGGTACCGTGATGTGGCGCCAGACCGACAGTTCCAGGCAAACGGATCCTTCTGTCACGATAGCGTCGGGGCTGCGGTGTGATTCTGTGAACGACGACAGGAGTGGCTGTCCCTCAGGACTCGTCGGGTCCGCGAGCCGGAACCGCGCATCGTGATGACGGAAGTCGCAGCTCACCATTGGGGGACGGACTCTCATCGGCCAGCGACAGACTGGACAACGGCCACCAATATCCGGAGCCGCCGCCCGGCCAGACGCGCTCCGGTCCGATCGGGCCGTACTTGGCGACGTTTCGAGCACCCACCTTGTTCCTGAGTTCGATTAACTTCCGGCCGTCTCCGGCGGGGTACTCGATGAGGAACCGGCGCGTTGCCTCGTAGGCGCGCTGGTCAGCGCTCGCGACGAGACCGCTGTAGACCGCCCTCTCGACTTGCTCTTGTCGCTGCCAAGTCCAACTCGGCAGCCAATTCTGTGATGGGTCGGCGCTATTCGGGAAGAGTCCCTCGGCGTACTCGCACGCGATGTCGACAGCGGCGTCACTCAGGCTTGCCGTCTGCGTCGAGCAGCACCACGTCGCTGACGGGACTACTCGGCCCCACAAGCGCCGAAAGCGGTTGGTACAGCTTCTCGATCAACATCGCCAGGGTGAACGACGTGTCCGCCGGACCGAACACCTTCATTACGACTCCCGTCATTCGGGAGATTTCTGGCCATGCCTCCGTACGGTTCTCGCGCTGAGATCATGCCACTGCGGCGCGAAGGGCGCAGAGGTAACCAGACGAACCGTCTGGTGATCAGACTGGAATTCGTGCATGCGCTGGACGATAGCGATACCCACTGACAGGTTCCCGTGATCCAGCGGTGCGCACCGCGCCCGCAGCACCTATTGCCAAGCGGGGACACTCCAGAGCGCTATCCCTTCATCGAGTAGCAATGCACTGCGACGACTCGTCTGCGTTAGCAGACCTGGCTACGTATCGGCGAACAGCGTCTTCTCAAGTCGCGCTACTGAATCCACGTGTATTCGCATTGCTGGGTCCATTACCCAGCAATGCTGGGTATACCGCTGAAACCCCAATGATTCCCAGGTCCGCTCTACCTTCGCCAACTCTTCCGCGAAGCGCGGATGCTCGGCCAGACCAGTACGATCGTCCCACTCCTTGAACAGCTCGATCGGGAAAGGATGCGTCGCCACGACACCAGCGGACTCAGCGAAGATCCGAAGAATACGACTAATGAGCAGACGACCGACTCCGCCACGACCTCGCCACGTCTCCGCCATGTAGACCCGGTCGATCAGGACGGCTGCGGAGTGCATGCCTTCGATGATCTCAGCGAGGTCAGGATGGAAGTGATTGTCGCCGCCGAACAGAGGTGCGAAATGTGAGTAGTCCTGGGACATGCCATCAAGGAGGTCATCGATGCGGCTCTCGACGATGTACGGATCGACCAGCAGACCGTGCATCGTCAGCACCGTCCATTGCTTCTCGCGATCGCCACGTTCGTCAGTGTGGACTACCGAGAGGCCAAGCGGAGCGTCATCAGCTGGGCTCTTGTCGTCGGAACTGACGGTGTACGTGGCAGTCCCAGTCCAGCGCATCAGCCCTGGGTCGTTGTAATGGCCGACCACGGGTGCGGAGATGTTGACGTTCACCGCGAAGGATGCCCAATCGATCTGACCTTGTGGCGTCATGGCGCAATCCTATTGATCTGCAAACAAACTGGCACGTGTAAATGCGGGAAGACGATGCCGAAAGAATGCCGCCGATGCTGGCCGGATCATCCGGTCTCGTCCAGCTACGGCAAATCGCGGAGCGTCGAACGGCCACAGGCGCTTGTGGCTATATCTCAGTGACCTGGTCGAGCAAATCAGCCCTCCGCGGCGAGTTGTCCGCAAGCCGCGGCGATCTCCTGACCACGGGTGTCGCGGACCGTGCAGGGCACGCCCTGTTCGTTCACGCGGCCGACGAATTCGCGTTCGACCGGCTTGGGAGCGGCGTCCCATTTGCTGCCGGGGGTGGGGTTGAGCGGTATGACGTTGACGTGCACTCGGGAACCCAATGCCTTGTGCAGTTTCTTGCCGAGCATGTCCGCACGCCAGGGCTGGTCGTTAACATCCCGGATGAGGGCGTACTCGATGGAGACGCGGCGGCCCGACTTGTCGGCGTAATACCTTGCGGCGTCCAGAACTTCGGCGACCGGCCAGCGATTGTTGACCGGCACCAATGTGTCTCGCAGCTCGTCGTCCGGAGTGTGCAGGGAGACAGCCAAAGTCACCGAGAGGTCTTCGTCCGCGAGCTTACGAATAGCCGGGGCCAGGCCGACAGTCGAGACGACGACGTTGCGCTGGGAGATGCCGAAACCATCCGGTGAAGGCGACGTAATGCGCCGGACAGCTGACACTACTCGACGATAGTTCGCCAGCGGCTCGCCGATCACGACCGTCTTACAAGTCGATGACCTGCGCATATTCAGAAGGAGTCAAACACTATACAGATGCCAGATAGTATCGCTTGCGATAGTATCTCATCCAGTAGTATCCATCGAGCTTTGGAGGCGCGCCTTGGTCGACTTCATCGGACGGCAACATGAGCTGGACACACTTGCGGCCGCACTGGCCGGGGTACGGACGGAAATCAGAACGGCAAGGCCGGGACGTTGCCTGATCCTGCGCGGACGACGCAGGATCGGGAAGTCCGCCTTGGTGGAGGAGTTCGTGGACCGGAACCAGGTACCCAACGTCTTTCACACCAGTGAGATCGGCTTCGGCACGGATCCACTCACCGAGTTCGTCGATGCCGTGCGCAGTTCGTCGCTTCCTGACGCCGAAATCTTCTCCGATGCCCTCCCCGGCAACTGGACCGCAGCGCTGCGCCAGCTCTCCGGCATTTTGCCCGACGATCAGCCGAGTGTAGTCGTGCTCGACGAAGTGCCGTACCTCATGGATCCAGCCGGCGCATTCGAAAGCGTTCTGCAACGAGCGTGGGACCGCGAACTCTCACGTAAGCCGGTACTCCTGATCCTCATCGGTTCCGATCTCGCCATGATGCAAGCTCTCACCTCATATGGACGGCCCTTCCATCAACGCGGCACCGAAATGCGTCTGGGACCACTCAATCCAGCCGACGTAGCGACGATGACCGGTCTGGAACCAGCGGCTGCCTTCGACGCGGCACTGGTGACGGGAGGGCTACCCGTCATCGCAGCACGCTGGCCAGCAGGTGAAGATGTCCGGGCATTTCTTGCCCGAGAACTGGCCGACCCGGTGAGCCCCTTGGTCGTTTCCGCGCAACTGTCGCTGGCCGCCGAATTTCCGGACCAAACCCAAGCCCGGCAGGTGTTGGCGGCAATCGGCAGCGGTGAGCGCACCTTCACCAATATCGCCAGAGCAGCCGGCGGCATCGCGCACTCGACACTGACACGGGCTACCGAACTGCTGACCACCAAGGGCATCGTCGCGGCTGAGTTGCCGATCAGCCTCACACCATCCAAGGAACGCCGCTACCGGATCACCGACCCATATCTGCGCTTCTGGCTGACCTTCCTCGGTCCCCATCTCACCGAATTGGACCGTATGCGCCCCGACCTCACCCTCGAACGAATTCACCGCGGATGGACGAGTTGGCGAGGCCGTGCCGTGGAACCACTGGTCCGAGAATCACTTGCGCGTCTACTCCCCGCGCACGGCATCCCGGCATGCCCCGCGATCGGCGGCTACTGGACCCGTAGCAATGACGTGGAAATCGACATCGTCGGCGCGGACCGCGAACCTGTCGCGCACGAACTGGCATTCCTCGGATCCATCAAGTGGCTCGAAAACTCACCCTTCGACAACCACGACCTGACCGCCCTCCAGCGCCACCGCCACCGCATCACCGACGAACCGATTCCACTCGTCGCCGTCACCCGTTCCGGAGTCACTACCGAGCACCTCGACGCCGCATTCACCCCGGCGGATCTCCTCGAAGCGTGGCGGCTTCGGCGGTGACCAATCGAGTTGATTCGGAGAAAACGTCACGGGTGTCAAGCTGGAAAAAATCTTCGAACCGTTCGAAGTTCCGCCACCACGTCGACGGCCGACAGCCACGCGAAAGTAGCTCGGTGGCAGGCAGCACGCCGGACGAAGGCCTGCATTCTGCTCGGACGGAAGTCAGCCCTCGGCGGCGAGTTGGCCGCAGGCGGCGGCGATTTCTTGGCCTCGGGTGTCGCGGACGGTGCAGGGGACGCCCTGTTCGTTGACGCGGCGGACGAAGAAGATCCGGCACGAGTAGAAGATCACCGGCAGGCTCAACAGCAGACCGCCCACCTCGATAACCGCGGTCACGTGCGACTCGGGGCCCTGCTGCTGGCCGTTGGAGTAACCGGTCACGGCACCCGCCTCCTCATTGGAACCTGCAGTCGATTGCATTCCGTTGTGCGCGTTTGTTATTGAGAACCGAGGGCACCAACTTGCAGCGAACGCCGAACGCCAGCTCTTCACCGACCAGCATTCGCGCCGCGACCGCAACCCGGAAGAGAAGCCGGCCCCGATTTCGCGGGCCACAATCCCCTATCAACCGGTGGACCGGACGCCAGACCCGGCATCCAGCGAGCGCCTATTCGCACCTCAGTCAGCACCCTGGAGAACACCGTAGCTCGGCAGCATTGATGGCCTCTCGGGTGTCGGCCAGTTCGACAGGCGGGAGGTCAATCGGATGGTGGGCAAACGCGTTGTCCTCGAGCCTCGTCACGCTCAGCCCTGCCGTGTCGCAGAGCCCACTGAGCCAGTCCTGCGTTTGCAACAGCAGAGCCGACGACTCGGTTCCCTTATCGATCAGTTGGTGCCGGTCGAAGCATTCGGACAGGCTGCGGAATGCATCCGCTCGCTCCGGCGCCGAATGCCGTTCCGCCTCGAGAGCTGTCATGTCCACCTGGTCATCCAAGTTTGTCCAAGTCCAGCCCGGCCAACGCTCGGCAATCTCTTGCATGGCGCTGGAGCTTCCCCCGATCGCCCACAGCGAGCCGGCTTTCCGCACGGGGTCGAGCTGAACCCCGTTCCACAGCATGGCGGGAATGCGGTTCGCCACCTTCCGACCGGCGATGGCCTCGATCAGCGCGGGGCCCTGTTCCAACAGGTTTTCGAGATCGACCGGGGGCGTATACAGGCATCTGGGACGTCGAGCACGACCATGCACCGCGGCCATCGACCGTCGCAGTAGTCGATCAAGTCCCGCTCCCTGAATCCCGCCCATTGAATGCACCAGTCCGGCCAGGTGATCCACATGGTCTCGAATACAGCGAATCTCAGCGCGTCGTCGGCGCACGTCGCCGAAAACCAAAGCAGTGTCTTGTTGTCAACGTCGATCACCGCTGCCGCTTCCAGGTCGAACACCCAACCATCAACTCGGTTCTGTGCAGTGGCGAAACGTAGCGCCGACCGCGGCCCCGGCAGGAGATCCAGGTGCAGCGACTCGGCACCCCAGTGGGTGTAGTACTTCTGCTGCTGCCCCTCTTCGATAGCGATTATCTCGGCACGTGACCCCATGCCAGCCACCATAGCGACCAACTATGATGCGAGGCAGGCGAATTTATCCTTCGGCGGCGAGTTGCCCGCAGGCGGCGGCGATTTCCTGGCCGCGGGTGTCGCGCACAGTGCACGGCACACCCTGGTCGTTGACGCTTCAGCCACCGGCCAGCGATTATTAACCGGCACCAGCGTATCCCGCAGCTCATCATCCGGAGTATGCAGCGACACAGCCAAAGTCACCGACAAACCGTTGTGCGCCAGCTTCCGGATCGCCGGTGCCAGACCCACCGTCGACACCACCACATTCCGCTGCGAAATCCCGAACCCCCCGAACATTCGCTGGCGATGAAAGTGCGGGCAGCCAGAGCGGTACGCGACGCTGCCGACATTCGGATCCTGCTCGATCATCTCGACTTGCGCGGAGTCGATCAGGTGGTCTCGTTGGTATCCAACTATTTTCCGGATGAACCACTGTCGGACCGCTCGCGCATGATGCTCGAGGACATCATCGCCGAACGCGCCTCATCACCTAGGCGGGAAGCGTCCCCCAATGGTTCTGGTCGTTCGCACATCAGTTGCCGGCGGATAATCCGTCGGCCGCGGCGCGCAGGTCACTCAGAAGCAGCGGCAACACAGCTTCTTCGTGCAAGTCCTTACCGAAAGCTGCCCTGGCCTCCACCAAATTGACTCCCGATTCCACACCAATCCCGAAATATGTTGCGTAGGTGGCAGTGTCGAATCGCCATGGACTTGCGTGGCGCGCGGCCGACTGGACCGCGGACACGATCATGAACCCTGTCGGATCGATATCAGCGCGGACTCGAACCTCGGTGCGCGACTCGTCGATTCCGGCTATCAGGTCGAGTGCCGCGAGGGCCGGGACACCATCGGTGCAGACCAAGGGCGGACACCGCGGGCCGAGTTCGTCCGCGGCCGCCTCCACGATCGTCGGGTTCTCGCAGACGAAGAGCCGGGCCGGGACCGGGTCGAACCGCCACGATCCGAGGAGGTCTCGCAACGTTAGCCAGGTCGGCACCCCACGTCGGTGGCCCGCAGTGAAATCCAGTGGCACGTTGAGTGTGAGCACGCGGGAGGAGACGGTATCGCACCGTATGCCCGCCGATGCCCAGGCCGCCCGCCACTCCCTGCCCGGCCTGTTCGGGCGCGGCAGACCGGTGCTGGCCGCGATCAGTCGGGCAACGGTTCGCCCAAGATCGGTGGAGTAGTCGAGTCCGTGCGCGCCCCCGGTTGCCTCGGCCGCGAGTTGGGCGAGACGCAATCCTGGTCCATCCCACGGCAGCCGCGGCCACACAAGAGCTATCTGCCGGGCTATTTCCGCCGCCGCGCCAGACCCCAAGCGGGGCGCCCTGGGGCTGGCCAACCACCCGTCCCCCACGTGCTCGGCAATCCCCACGGCGCACAGGATTCGTAGGGAACTCCGCCGCTCCTCTTCTGCTGCGATATGTTCGACCGCCTGCGCTTCCCGGCGAACTGTCAGCTTCCGTCCGTCGAAGAGCTCGACGAATTGCCGTACGGTCAAACCGTGCTCGGCAAGGGCGCGGCCGAGCGCACGTAAAGTCACCGCCTTGTTGCTGACTTCCCAACCGGTGCCGAGCAATCGGGCTACCTGGGTGCGCTGTTCGGGCGTCAAACTCACGCTCAGCGAACCGCTTTCCAGTCCCCCGCCACGCGACACACGTCTACGAATGGCATCGAGAACCGCGGCGGGCCCCGATGTGCCCGCCCACGCGCGCAGCCCGTCCGGCAGGGTCGGTTCATCCATCGGAGAACCCGAACAACCCCTCGCTCAGTTCGGCCCGCGACTCGACAACGCCGAGTCTATCGACATCGATGCTGGTCAGCCTGCCGCCGCACCACAGGTAGGGCAGCACATCCACGCCTGGCAGGTGCCGTTCTCGAGCGAGGTCGTACACCGCGACCGCGGGAACGGTGTCGTAGTTGCACCATTCGTCGTGCGCGGTGAGCATGATGTCGAGTTCGAAGTCGACCGTGAGGCCCATGAACGAAGCCTTCACCTGGGCGTCGACCCCGGTCATCGCCTCGTCGAGCCACACCCAGCGCGGGGCGTGCGCTGCTGCCGCGTCATAGGCGACCACGGCGGCGGCGAACAACGGCTGCGACAGCAGCACAACCTTCTCACCGCCGGACTTCGCACCGTGCTTGGCCGCGTCGAACAGCGTGAATTTGCTCGTTGCCCCGGCCCGATATTGCAAGGTGATTTTGAGCCAGCCGCGATAGTCCAGCGCACGGGTGAGCTGCTGCTTCCAGTCAGCCGCGCCTTCGGCGGTGGCCTCGGCGCGGGCTTGGTCGATCTTGCGGGCCAGGAACTGACGCACCATTTCCTGCCGATCACTCGACAGTTCGTGGTAACCCTTGCCCAGCGCCCCCACCACCGATGCCGCGTCGGGGTCGGCGGGATCAGCACCCCACTCCACCTTCACCGCATGGCCCTGCCTGGTCGGATGAGCCGCGAGATGGTTATTGATGTTGGCGAAGGTGCGGGTGGTGTAGTCGAGTCGTTCCTTCAGATGTTCGATGAAGGTCGATCCGAGCAGTGTGGCCAAAACCCGCTGCTGTTCCTCGTCGTAGCCGTCGCGCTGCTGGCTGACTCGCTCCGCCAACGTGTCGGCCGCGGCGGGTGGCAACTGGAATCCAAGGGTGGCGTCGGTGTGGATCTCCACCCTGGGCAAGGTGTCCTCGTCGTCGAGCACCCGTGCGTCCTGCTGCGGCAGTAGGGATTGGCGCAATTCTTCCAGTTTTTGCAGGCAAAGCCGCCACGCCCGTTCGGCATCGGCCTGCTCGGCTTTGACATTGACCTCCCGGCGGATCGCCGTCGCGAGTTCACGTGCCGACTGCACGTTCTGACGTTGCGGTGGATCGAGCGAGAGCGGGTGAGTGAGTCCGCTGTCGACCGCCTCCCAGAGTGCGGTCATCGCGGCGTCGCGCTGGCGCTCCGCATCAGCGCGACTCGCTTCGTGATTGTTCAGGGTCTGCTCTGCGACCGCGCACGCGGTTCGGGCGTTGCCCCGCTGATCGGTGAGCCGATCCAGCTCGGATTCCAGTGTCTCGATGCGCTTTTCGATCGTTTCCTTGCGCGCGATCTGCTGCTGTTGATCCTCGCCCAACGCTGACCGCGCGGTATCGAGCTGCACCTGAACTCGCCGTTGATCGGTCTCCAGATCGACGAGATCGACTTCGGCCTGTTGGCGGGCCTTTTCGCGATCCTGGTGGACACCTACCGCAGTGTCGAGCGCTTCCTCGGCCATGACGAGTTTGTCGAGCGCGCTGCCGAACCGCTCGAGATAGGTACGGAAATCCGTCAGCGCTCGCTGCTGTGCATCGAGGTCGGTCAAGGCGAATCGGTGGGTGCTCGCATACTCGGCGAAATGAGCGCGGGCCTCGTCACGGCGGGTGAGATCGGCACCGTGTGCGCGCTCGGCGACGTCGAGTTCGGCCGTCCGTGCAAGCAGGGCGCGGCCGCGATCGGCCCACCGAACTACAGCCGCGGCCAGCTCGCGCTCGCCTGTCGTCGGCAATGCCTTTTCCTCGGTCACCAAGCGCGACAACGCGGCTCGCGCGATGCCGAGTTGCCGGTCGATATCAGCGACGTGGCTTTCGACCTCGACTTGTTCTGCTTCCAATGTCGCGATCAAGCGTACGCGGGCAGCCTCGCGCGCCGCAGTACCGAGATAAGCCGCCGGTCCGGCTGCCTCCGCGCGTCCTGCCAGTCCCCCGACTCGCCAACTTCCGTCCGCGGCAAGCCAATCTCGATCGTCGAGATCGTCAGCGAAACCGCCTTCGCGCCAGCCGAACTGCCCGAGGATACGCGCGGCGGTCTCGACGCTGACACCACCAGCCTCCACCGGCTCCAGGATGGCCAGCAGAGTGTGCGCACCGCGCTCATCACCACGGGAGTGACTCACCGCCAGATCAGCAACTCCGAAATCGACTGAGCCATCCGGTGATACCCATGCATCGAGCAAACCCGACCCAGCCAGTGCGGCTTCCACCGTGGCGAGCGCGGCGTCGTCGACGCCTGCCATCGGATTCACCAGACGCCACAGCGGAGCACCCGCGCGCTCGGACAACTCCGGTCGAGTCCGTCGCCGCCACAGCGTGGGCGACGGTGGCGCACCGTCGGTCTCGGCACGAACAGTCGCCAAGCGCTCAGCGATCTCGGCCAGGCGCGCCGACAGCGGCTGCCGCTGCAGCCTCAAGCTCTCTGCCTGCCGGGTCCAACCCTCCCGGCGCTGGGTCACATGTGCTCGCATCGCGTCGACCACCGACGCGTGCTCAGGCACCGAACCGGTGTCATCGATCTCGGTCATGCCCGCGATCAGGTCGCACCACGAGCCGACGAGCGAGATGTCACCGGTGGACATCTCGGCGTTGGCCGCCCACCCGCGGACCTGATCTTCGAGCAACTGCGCCGCCACCTGAACGGTCGCCAACGCTTGGTCCTGGCCCGCTCGCGCCGTGTCGACGGACTCGGCGGCGAGTTCGACCTTCTGTCCGGAACGTTCCGCCGCCTTGGCTTCCTTCGAATACGTGGCATCGAGGGTTCGCAGATGCTCGAAACGCTCAGTGCGCGACTGGAGTTCACCGGCCAGGGCATCGACATCACGGTCGGGCAAATACCGGGCGACGGCGATGGCGAGGCCGGCAGGTTCGCTTGCCTCGGTGATCGCCTCAGCTGTGGTACGAACCGCACCGCCCGCCCGCTCGGAGTTCGCTTGCGCCTGCGCGACCGTGGTAGCCGCCTTCGACTCGGAAGCACGCTCTCGATCAACATGTTTCGCCGCATGAATAACCTGTGCTTTCACACCGCTCAACGCCTGACCCAGGCTGTCGATCCGCCCCGCCGCCGCGACAGCATCCTGGTAGGAATGCGATTCCAGCAACTCTCGCAGTGCGGTATTGCTGTCGCTGTAGTCGCGCTTGGTCGTGCCCAGTTCCGTCTCGGATCGCGCCAACAGCTCCCCGGCATCGGCCAGTTGCTGCTCAGCGGCCTTCTTGGCAGCAGTCGTCTTATCCAAACTGGTGGTCGCACTGGCCATTTCATCAGACCGCCGACGCATCACCACCCGAGCCCACGGCTGCCAACCAAGTCGGACGAACTGCGCGATGGCCCGTGCGGCATCCTCGGTGCGCTGCATCGCCAATCGTAACTGCTCGAGATGTTCCCAACCGTCCGCGAGCTGATCCACCTCATGTGTAGCCAAGGGCGGCAACGCATCTCGCAGTGTCATGGCCAAACTGGCGGGATTGAGCCGCTCCCCCAGTTTGGGCTTGCGCAGTTGTTTGAGCAATTCGGTGAGGTTGTCGTAGGACTCGGGCGAAAGCCCGAACAGTTCATCGGCGAGCCGAGCACGGTAGGCGGCAGCGCTGGTGGGTACAACGACACCTTCGATCTTCTTGAGGTCTTTGTGCTCCACCGCCCGACCCGCGTCCAGTAAGCGAAAGTCTTGGCCGAGGCGACGTTTGGTCACGAAATGCCAGGTGGTGACGTTGGCCGAGCCGGTTCCCGCACGCGCGGACGCACCGAGTCCGCAGGTGAAGTACTCCGCCGATCCGTCCAGAGTCATGCGCCCGAATTCCACCCAGGCATAACCGAGTCCAGCGTCGGCCGGGGCACGCGGATCGTCGCCGTCGCCGGTGGGCAGGAGGTTGAATCGCATGGTGCGGTGTTGAGAGCCGAAGGGGTCGAGCACCGAGGGCGCTATCTCGCCACGCAACAGCAGCAATGTCGTCAATTCCAACACTTTGGTCTTGCCCGCGCCGTTGCCACCGCGCAGCACCAATCTGCCGTCCGCAAACCAGAATTCGGCGTCGTCGTACTCCCACAGGTTGGCGATTCCCACCCGCAGCGGTTGCCACCGGGACCGGCCCGGAGTCGGCAACCCGCCGTCAAGTGCCGCACGCAGCCACTCGGGACCGAACTGGCCCACCCCGGTGTCGGGCTGGTCCATAGTTTCGGTCATGGGGCAGGCTCCTCGATGCGTACGGTCACCGCGATGACCTCAGGATCACGATAACGTGCGGCGATGGGGGTCAGCTGCCACAGTCCAGGGTGCAGACCCGGTCGCAGCAGGTCGAGAGCGCGGAGTAGTTCCAGCGCTCGGTCACGGCGTAGCGTTTCGGTGGCGATCTCGGCGGTGACCGACTTGGGATGCCGGTGCGCGACCTCGGAGACGGCGGCAACCAGATCGGACTCGGTGACCACGCCCATCTCGTCACGGCAACGATACAACTCGTCGAGTATCAGCAAACTCGCGAAGTCGACCGCGCGCATGCGGGGGAATGCCAAGTCGGTGTGGGCTTCCTCGGCCGCGATCAGCGCCAGCCCCTCGGCGCGCTGCTCGATCGTCCAGCCTGTCATCTCGGTGCACCATGAGACGATGCGCGATCGCTGCCTGATCAGGTAGGCCCGCTCGGGTTCGGTCAAGTCGCTATACAGGCATACCGGCAACTCGATGAGTCGGCGCATCACGGTGAACCGTTCCGCGTCGTCACCGAATGTCGGACCACGTTGGCCAAGCGCGGCCGCGAGCGAGGCCGGATCGACCATGCGTAGCAACATCTCTCGCTGCACCGCATAGGTTGCGCCGACTTTGTCCGAGCGGCGCGCCCAGTTGTCCTGCTGGTCGCCACCGGCTGCCCCGAGAGGCGCCAACGCGCCCGTCGAAGCCAGCAAACGCACCGACTCGGCGAATATCTTTCGCTCCGCGTACCTATCTGGTTCGTAGGCAGAAACACCGGTGTCCTCGCGTGCGGAGAGCACCCGCACCCGGTCGGACAAGTCCTGTGTGGTGGTGACATCCTCGGCATCCTCAGCCGCTGCGGCGGCCAGCAACGCGAGGACCAACATTCGCCGGGGCGGGGTGGTCACCCGCCGTGGTGCGATCACGGTGTCGCCGAGGGGCAGCCGAAACAGCCGGGCCGCCGTATCGGTGATCACCAATCGGTACCCGAGACGGGTGCGGAACCAGCTGACCAGTTCGGGCCGATGTCGAGGATCGCGTACCAAACCGAATAGTTCCCGGTCACGACGACGGTCCACCACCGGACTCGCCAGCAACCCGACGAAGGCGCGGCGTCGGTCTTCTTCGTCTCTGTTCGTACTCACACCACTATTCCCCGGCGGCCAGCTTTGTCGGGTCTAGCACGAAATGCCAATTGCGCGTGACGAATTGACCTTGCGCGGCCGTCAGCGCAGTGGTCGTCGCGTCTTCGGGCGCGGTCAGGGTCACCCGCCACCGCCCATCCTCGGTCACCGCGCTGCGCGTGGATTCACCGCCCCGCACTCGGGCGATCGCCAGATACTCCAGCAGCAGTTGGAGTTCGGGTTCGGTGAGCGCGGCCCACTCCGACATCGCGGTACCCGAGCGCGCACGCAAGGTCACCTCGGCCGACCGCCGCTGCGCCAGCGCCGCTGCTCTAGACCTGCGGGCCGCTTCCCTGCCTACCGAGTTGTCTATCGCCTTGGTGCGTTTGCCGACCGCCGCGCGGTGTCCGTGCTCACGGAACCGCGCGGTGATCGGGGCCGCATCGGCGTCAGCCCAGGCAAGAGTGTGTTCGTCCGCGCTTTCTGCGGCAATCAGCAAGTGCCTTGCCCCGAAAACACCGACGGCCGTATCCCACATTTGCCACGCGGTGTCGTCGTCGGGGGCGCGTTCAATCGCCCGCACCAGGTCGAGGAGTTCGCCGCGACGGGTGAGCGCGCCGCCGGTATCCATCAAAATGTGCATATTCCGAGCCCACGGCGCCACCAGGTCGCGCAACTGTCGGCGCAGCCGACGTGCTTGCCCATCGGCCCCCGCGAACCAGCCGCCCAACGCGTCCCAGGTACGCACCCACCGCTGCGTCTGATTCTCGACGATCGTCTCCGACGCATCCTGCGCGAGCGCGCCCCGGACGCACGCCCGCCACACTGATTCGGTGAGCTGAGGTTCAAGCTCGGTGATCACCTGCGCGACCGCGGGAGTGTAGATGTCGACCTGTTCGCCCCACATCCCCACATAGGACTGCAAGGTGAGCCACAGGATCTCTTGCTTATCCGGGTCGGGGCCACCAGAGAGCGCGTGCGCCAGACTGCGCTGCCACGACCGTGCCGCCACCGCCATACCATGGTGTAGCGCGATGATCTGCTGATATTCCGAGGCCGCGGCAGGGAACCGACGCTCGTCGATCGCGGTGGCGAATTCGCGAAGACGGTCGTGGATCGCGCGCGGCGCCAAGGTCAGGTCTGCGGCAGCGTCTTCGTCGGCAGCGAGTTCGAGTGTCCAGAAGGTGTGCAGTCGGGCTGCGGTGGGGGTGAGCTGAAACCGGTCACGGCGCCGCAGAAAGTCCTCACCGGTGCGCGCGGGCTCCTGCCATCGAGTAAGCACTGCCCACCGCACCAAACTGTCCAGCCGAGCGTCGAGCACGAACGCGTCCTCGTGCATGAGCCGGTCGGCTACGTCCGACCCGGTCTTGGCACTCACCCACGCCCGAAGTTTCAGTGCGATGTCGTCGTAGGACATGCCGGTGAGGCTCGTGTCCTGCGCCTCGACCATCACATCGACAATCGCCCGATATTGCGCCGCGAACCGTGACACCAGATAGGCAGGAACAAGTTCCTGTCCCGGCAGGTGGGCCGCCCACGGGTCAGCCCCTGCCGACTCGACCAGCTCGTCCCCGTCCCTCACCGCGTCAACGATACGAATCTGGCCCGACGTGGCGCCGCCGGGGTGGTCGCAGTCTCCCAGCGGGATAGGAACTATCCTTCGGCGGCGAGTTGCCCGCAAGCCGCGGCGATCTCCTGACCGCGCGTATCACGCACCGTTTCTTCCCCAACATATCCGCACGCCACGGCTGATCATTGACGTCACGGATGAGGGCATACTCGATCGATACTCGACGACCGGACTTGTCCGCGTAATACCGTGCCGCGTCGAGGACCTCGGCGACAGGCCATCGGTTGTTCACCGGCACCAGCGTATCCCGCAGCTCATCATCCGGAGTATGCAGCGACACAGCCAAAGTCACCGATAGGCCGGTATCCGCCAACTTCCGGATCGCCGGCGCCAACCCCACTGTCGATACCACCACATTCCGCTGCGAAATCCCGAACCCATCCGGCGACGGCGACGTAATCCGTTGCACCGCAGCAAGAACCCGCTTGAAGTTCGCTAACGGCTCGCCCATACCGACCCTTTTACAAATCACTGACCAGCACATACGCGAAAACGAGGGAACGAACACCGCCCCGGAAGCAGTCTCTCTGTGTAAGTCGAACGTGTACGGCTGGAGCCCGAGGGCGCAACGCGAGCCTCGACGTGCCACAGCGTGGTACGGTGTGGGTATGCCAGTCCCTGAAGTGCCGCAGCCGACCGAGGTCAGCGTGCGTCAATTCGTCAACGACTCCGGTGCCGTCACCCGCGGCCTGCGGGAAGGCAGACAATATGTCCTCACCATCAACGGCGAACCACTGGCCGAAGTAAGGCCCATCAGACGGCGTCGCTTCGTGCCGACCGGGCAGGCCCAGGCGATGTTCGCCGCCGCGCCCGCACTCGACTACGACGCGCTGCGCGACGACCTGGACGCAGCCGTAGACGGCGAGCTCTCCGACGACCCGCTGGAAGGAACCGGGCTGTGACTCGTCAAGCCAGGGGTGTTCTCGACACCAGCATCGTCGCGGCCTTCGCCCTGTTCGATCCGGCCGAGCTTCCTGTCGAGTCCGCCATCACCGCAGTCACCCTGGGCGAGCTCTCGCGTGGGCCGTACGCCACCGATGATCCGGGCAGACGCGCCCGACGGATCGCCGTACTGCAGCACGCCGAAGCCACATTCGGCGACGCGCTCCCCTATGACAGCGAGGCCGCACGACTGTTCGGGTTGATCTGCGCCTCGGTCTACGCAATCGGCCGACAACCGCGCCGACGGACGGCCGACCTCATGATCGCAGCGACCGCGGCGCGAAACGGATTGCCGCTGTACACCACCAATCCCAAAGACTTCGCCGGCCTCGAGTCCCACGTCATGATCGTCCCGGTTACCCGCCCAGAGGGGGCTACCGGGTGATATTGGGATCCGCGAGTCGCCTGAGGAAGGCCGGCCGACGAGCGTGCCGTTCACGCAGGTTCGCCACACGACAAGCGAATTCGTTTGTGTACCCGTCGCGTTCGGCCAGCTCACGCAGATCGGCCAACAGCTCGGCGGCTTCATCGTAGGAACGGCCCCTGCCGGTTTCGACCAGCGCCTCCACTCGGCCCCAAACAGCCTCCCCCTCTGTGGTCAAACGGCGCAGGCGACGTTCCCGCTCGCGGAGGTGTTCAGCCTCTTGCCGAGCGAGTTCACGGTCCCGTTCCGCAGCCTGGACGCGTTCCCGTTCGGCTCGGTGGCGTGCCGCACCGTCGAGCAGATCCGTGACCGTGCGAGTGCCCGCCATCGCCGGTTGTGCAGCACCGCCGCGATAGCGGCGCAGCAACTCCGCCCGCACCGCCGTGGACTCACCGAGCGCCACCCGCAACAGCAGCCCATCCTTGTCCGCGATATCCAGACTGGAGATCCAAGCGGCCACCGCACTCGGATCGTCGGTAGTGGCAGCCAGATTCGGACTCGCCCGCGCCGCGACCTCGAGCACATCCGGGTCCACCCGCAGGAATTCGGCCAGCGCCAGCTGCGGAGCGGTCAGCGCGCGCAGGCCGGGCGGCACCGGCGGCCCGAGCTGCTCATCGTGGTCGCGGTCGAAAGCATCCTCATCGCGCTCCCAGGTGCCGTATCCGGCCAGCCAGGCCAGATATAGCGCGCGCAGATCACCGCTCGCCAACTCGGAACGCACGCCGATCAGCACCGACAGCGAATCCTCCGCGGATTCCTCCCAGTCGCCGTCGTACTCGTCGCTGGTCATATCGATGAGCAGATGCTCCCCCACCGTCCACGCCGTCACGTAGTCGCCGACGCAATACTGGTCGACGACATCCAGGCCGAGTGCCGTGCGCGGCAACTTGAACAGGAAACGGTGCGTGCCCCAAGTGGTCACATACAGGTGCGCATCGTAGTAGCGCTCCACCATGCGGACGGGATCGCCTTTGAAGTTCCCCCAGTGGTATTCGTTGACGAAGCGCGTCGCGGTGATCCGCGCCCGGGTCGACAGCTCGCGCACCTGCGCCTGCTGAGATTCGGTCAGCGGCCGGTCAACCGCGACGAATTCGTAGTACTGGTATTCGCTCAATGCCGTTCCTCGGGCCCCGCGGAGTCGAATGGCACAGCGCGGAAACCGGATTCGTCACCCAGGTGGAAGTACAAGCGTCCGCGTAGAATTCCGTCTTCGGCCACGACCGCCCAGCCACGCCCACTCGCCGGGTCGCACTCGTCGTTTCCCTCCCAGCTGAAACCGACACCGTCACGACCATCGTGTTGCTCCGGGCGACAATCCATACCGCCGTTCACCGCGATGATCGCGAACTTCCCTGTGCCGTTCGCGTAGAACTCGATGTACCCGGGACCGCACAGATCGATCGCGTCGCGGTCCCAGTTGTCCATCTCCACGATCCGCCAGCGACCGAGCACAGCCTCTGGAAGCCGGGTGCGTTTCCTAGGTGCCATCGCGAAGAAGGCTACTGCGAGCCGAGCCTTCGATCCAGGGCTATGCCTCGGCGGCAAGCTGGCCGCAGGCGGCGGCGATTTCCTGGCCTCGGGTGTCACGGACCGTGCACGGCACACCCTGCGCCTCGACCCGGCGAACGAACTCGCGCTCAATAGGTTTCGGAGAAGCGTCCCACTTGCTGCCCGGGGTCGGATTGAGCGGGATCAAGTTCACATGGACGCGGGAGCCGAGTGCCTTATGGAGCTTCTTGCCGAGCATATCGGCGCGCCAGGGCTGGTCGTTGATATCGCGGATCAAGGCGTACTCGATGGACACGCGACGACCGGTTTTGTCCGCGTAATAGTGCGCGGCATCCAGGACTTCAGCCACCGGCCAGCGATTATTGACCGGCACCAACGTATCCCGCAGCTCATCATCCGGAGTATGCAGCGACACAGCCAAAGTCACCGACAAACCCGTGTCCGCCAGCTTCCGGATCGCCGGTGCCAGACCCACCGTCGACACCACCACATTCCGCTGTGAAATCCCGAACCCATCCGGCGACGGCGACGTAATCCGTTGTACCGCAGCCAAAACCCGCTTGAAGTTCGCTAATGGTTCCCCCATGCCCCCCGTTTTACAAACTCGCTGACCAGCTGAAATCGAGGAATCGCGCCGATCATCTTGCATTATGTCGCCATCGACATACACTGGATTCGTGGGTGACCTCTTCACCGTCGAACTTGAGCCTGAGGTGCGGGACTGGCTCCAAGCTCTGCCAGCCAAACACTTCCTCAAGATCGACGAATACGTCGGACTCCTTGCCGAGCAAGCCGAGACCCTCGGCGAGCCTTACTCCCGATATCTCGGCGACGGTGTCCGTGAGCTGCGCCCAACCTTGGACGGCGCCCGTATCCGCATCACCTACTGGCTCGCACCGGACCGGAGCGCAGTTTTGGTGACCGTGTTTCGCAAGACACGGATGCGTGAAGACGCCGAGGTGAAACGGGCGAAGTTCGCGCAGCAGATCTGTCAGATCGAACACGAACCCGCCCATCAGGAGTTCATCCGCACGATCGAGAAGGGAGAATTGGACCGGTGAGCCACACACGCTGGAAGACCCTCCGGGAACGCAAACTCACCGAGGGCTACACCGAACCGACCGAGGTCGCTGAGACCCGGCGCGAAATCCAGCTCTCCATGACGCTGGCCAAAGCCGTCTACGACCGTCGCGTAGAACTCAGACTCACCCAAGCCGACCTCGCCGAACGCGCCGGACTGACCCAAGCGAAGATCTCGCGCATCGAAGGCTCGGACACCGTCCCCACCCTGCCCCTGCTCGCCAAACTCGCCGACGCTCTGGACGCAACACTCAACATCGCACTCGACTCCGACGACACCCGCGTCAGCTTCACCAGCCACCACACCGACGCTGCCTGAGGCTGACCGAACCGGATAGTCACTACGGCGTGAGGACCACCATTCCGCGGTGCTCCCGAGCCTCGATGAGCCGATGAGCCTCGGCGGCATGCTCCAGGGGAAGAGTCGTGTCGACCAGAGGGACGAGGCGGCCACTGGCGGCGAAATCGATAGCCTGGCGGCGAGTTTCGGCAAGTCGGGCATGGAAAGCCAGGCCACCGCACCCCGTCAGGGTCAAACCCCGAGACATGAGGTCCATCGCGGTGACAGCGGCGGGTAAACCACTGAGCATGCCGTAGTGCACCATTCGCCCGCGCAGCGGTGTCATCAGGTCCAGTAGGCCCGTTGCCGACTCACCACCGATCGATTCGAAAACAACGTCTACGGTGCGCTCGCCGAGATGCTCCGACAGCCGCCGCTGCCAATCCGGGTCGGTTGAATCCACGACATGCTGCGCACCGAGCTTCCGGGCCTGCTCCTGCTTCGTTCGCCCAGCCGTACCCAGAACCAAAGCACCTGCCTGCGCAGCCAATTACCCCTCCAATAAATTGACTATCAGTCCAGTTGGTCTGCCGCTAACATATGGACCGCCAGTCAAGTTGTCAACGGGAGGTGCGGTGCACGACGAGGAACCCCGGATCCGAGCCGACGCCGCACGCAACCGGCGAGCCATCCTGGACGCCACGGCCGGGCTACTGGCCGAGTTCGGCTATGAGCACGTCACCATGGATCGCGTGGCCTCGGCGGCTGGCGTCGGCAAGGGCACGATCTTCCATCGCTTCGGCAGCCGCGCGGGCTTGTTGCACGCGCTGGCACTTGACGACGCGAACGCATTACGCCACGGCGTCAGCTCCGGACCACCACCGCTCGGCCCAGGCGCTCCTGCCGAAAAACGCTTGTTCGCATTCTTCGACGCACTGGCGGCGAACGTAGTTGCCAACGTCGAACTTGTTGCGGCCGTGTCTGATTCCACCCCGGAGTCCGACGCCGAACCGCTGCACAAGTTCTGGCATGAGCACACTCGAATCCTGCTCACCGAGGTCCGCCCCGATACCGACACCGACCTGCTGGCGACGCTGCTGCTCAACACACTGTCAGGAAGCCCCGTGCTGCGCCTGATTCGAGACGGGCATGGAACCCGCTACATCGACAGCGTCCGCACACTCATCACCTCGATGATACGTGCAGGCGCAACCTCAACTCATCCCTCCGCGGCGAGCTGACCGCAGGCAGCGGCGATCTCCTGGCCGCGGGTGTCACGCACCGTGCACGGCACACCCTGGTCGTTGACGGGGCGAACGAATTCGCGCTAAACAGGTTTCGGAGCCGCGTCCCCCTTGCTGCCCGGGGTCGGAGACATCACGTGGCTAAACGTCGCTAGGCGGTTTCGGCATGTCTGCCAGCAGTTCAGCCAGATCACGGTCCCGATTGAATCCCCGCTCAGCAATCAACCGAACCGCCTCGGCAGCGTCTGCCATGTCCCTCGTGGTCGCAACCGCAGCTAAGTTCCTGAGATCCGCGCTGTCCTGAGGACGGCTCTCATCATCGCGGGCAAGCAGCTTCAATGCAATGAGGTGCCCGGTACGAGCGACCGGCACAACCAGCCCCGGGAAGATCTCGAGTGACTCCGCAGCCTGAACAATCTCTGGCTCGATGCCTGAACTGGCAAACAGCAGGTCCACGACCACCGAGACTCCGTCGATACGCCGTTTGAGTCGAACAGTCGCCAGCCTCCCACTATCGTGTTCAACCGACGCGAAGAACTGGTATCCGGTTGCCATCAGCGACTGCACCAAAGCCTCCGCTTGACTGTCGTCGACAACTGCGGCAGCGATGTCGACATCCTGTGTGAATCGCGGCTCCGATCGAGCGGACACCGCGAACCCGCCGACAATTGCCCATTGAAATCCGCGCTGGTCGAGATCGGAAGCAGCCTTTCGCAGAGCGGCTTCGAGTGGGTTCACGCGAACCTGGCCGCAGGTCGGCCCCGCCCTTTGCCGAGCGGCTCGTAAGGTCGCGCCAGCAACCACTCGTCAACCGCTGCATCGATCACCGACTCATCCGCGTCCGGATGCAAACGACGAAGTCGGGCACGCTTCATCCCCAAGCCGAACTCGAACATCGCGATCGCGAGCCGCAGTCGTTCCGCGGGTGAGTCTTCGTCCATGGCCAAAGACTACCGCCGTTCGCCGGAACCCTGCCCCACCTCACAAGTCCCGCTGACTTCCACACCGGCCGGGCGTCCGGCATTGACCAGCCAACCCAGGCTGGAACAAACTGCGTTGGTCTTGCACGACTTGGCAATACGCTGAGATACAGGCTCGATCCGCGAATCTTCGATGGAGGCCGATACATGAACCGCCACAGTGGCATAAGGCGACCTTCAACCGGTAGACGTTTCGTTCTGTTCATTGCCACCTGGTTCAAGGACCATCCGAACGGAACCAACGAAGAGTGCCGTTGTGACGCGGAGAAGAACTTCGACGAAGTCACCGTCGAGAAGGTCGAGCACGCCCTCGATTCCATTCACTCTGCGCTAGCAGCGGGAAGAGGGATACCGGTCGGCGTGTACAGGCCCTATACGCAGGAGTCTCAGAACGAGCATTCGCCAGCGATTGCCCAGATGCCCCGAGAACCCTGCCCCTCATGCGACGTCATTCCTGACTACGCTGGTCACTGTCGGTGTGGGTGAGAAGGGCTACCTGTCGTCGGCACTAGCCTTCGGCGGCGAGTTGCCCGCAGGCGGCAACGAACTCCTAACCGCGGGTGTCGCGGACGGTGCAGGGGACGCCCTGTTCGTTGACGCGGCGAACGAATTCGCGCTCAACGGGTTTGGTAGCCGCGCTCGAACAACACGGATACGTCGTCGAAACCGCAATGACCGCAGAAACATTCGCACGACTGCTCGTGTCAGCACCCAACGAACCTGGCAGCGAACCGGATAAGTTGGAGATGTCGGCCGACTGGCGGGCGCATCCTCCGGTGCTGCTCGATATCGGACCGGTGCTGCACCCCGATGATGCCGTCGCCAACAAGATGTGCGCACTCTTCGGTCGGGCGCTCCCCAGAGATTTCCTCGATGTCGACGCCGCGATCACCAGCGGACGATACAGCCGCGATCAACTGCTCGAGCTTGCCAAGAACTCCGATGACGGCTTCGACCCGCACATGTTCGCCGATGCAATCGGCGCACTGAGCCAAATCACCGACGATGCCTTCACCGAGTACGACATTCCATCGGAAGTCATCACGGCCATGCGCCAGCAATTCGCCGAATGGCGCAGAAGACTCCAGGCTCGGTAGCTCGCCGGCCGCCGCATCGGTGGAACTGAGCTCATTCGATGGCGGTCAGCTCGAGTTCAACCGGGGTGACGATACCCAGATCGTGGCAACCCGGTTCCGCCCACTGCGCAACGTCGTCCCGGAACCTGGCTCCGAACTCTTCGTCGTCGGCGTCATAGTTGGCCACGCGGCCCGCGGCAATGGCCAGGCCCAGGCCGCTGATGCGGACCGCAAGGTTGAGATCGTCCAGGCTGCTGATCGTCAGCTGCATCGGGGCGGTGGAGGAAATCAATACATGGCGACTGGCCACAGTACCGGTACTGCCGTCAGAGCAGGTGATCGTCAACTCGGCATCCTTACCGTTGCCCGCATAGACGATCTCGCGAACTGGCTTGTTGCTCAACGGAAGTGTTTCCCATGGGGCTTCCCTCATGGCGCACAATCATGGCAGGCCGCGCGGGATTCAGCGGCGTTATGGCGTGAGCACCAGCATTCCGCGGTGGGCTCGCGCCTCGATGCGGCGATGCGCCTCGGCGGCACGCTCTAGTGGCAGCGTCACGTCGACCAGCGGGACGAGTTGGCCGCTGGCCGCTAGTGCGGGGCTTGAACACCCCTACCTCGTCTTCGACAGGCCGTGTTCAGGGTCAACCGCCCGGCGGATCTTTTCTAGCTGGCAGTTGCCGCGGCCTGTCGTTGAGACCGTCGTAGAGCGCCCCGTGCTCACGGCGATACTCGGGGGCAGGGGCCAACTCCGGTATCGACCGCACCGCCCCCTGCGCGCACTGCACCGCGTCCATGTCCTCCGCAGCGCGGTACAGGATGGGCGGATCTGGTCGGCGCGTACGAGCGGGCTGGGCTTCCCCGAGGACACCGAACTCGCCGCAGCGACGGCCGCCGCGATCACCTAGCGCGATCAGCGTGCACTGAGCGGACTGGTTCAATTCTGGAGCCGGGATACTCCATGGGGGGGCTTGAACACGTCTTCGGCGCGTCGGCGGCCGTGCGTAACTCATTGGCTTACACACGGCAACGGCCTGCGATGGGCGTCGTTTCTTATTTCAGGGGCAGGGCGGCGGCGGTGCCGCCGACGTCGGTGATCTTCCAGTCCAGGTTCTTGTCGAGAGTGACGTTGTAGGTGACGGTGGTTTGGGCGCCGTCAGGAGTTTGGGCACTGCTGGAAGTGACGTTCACGAAGACGTCGACCTTGTAGATGCCGCCTTCCACGGTCGAGACTTTCGCCGCGATCGGCGTGGCGGTGGACATCCACTTCAGCGGCGTGAGGATCTGTTCCAGCTTCGGGGCGGTGGCGTCGAACTTGGCGGCCAACTGCGGTGTGGTTCCGGCCTTGAGCTTGCCCACCCAACCGGCGAGGTCGGTGGCGTTGATAGTGGCCGCTCCGATGGCGTAGTCGGTGGCGGCTTGTTCGGCGTGGCGGTTGTCCGCGGCGGCCGAGTCTCGTTCGGAGACTTGGCCTTTGGCCTGGATCAGCAGAACACCGACGACTGCCAGCGCGGTGATCAGGGCGGCGACAACGGCTCCGGTGACCATGGTGGACAGGCGCAGCGAAACGCTGCGCGGGGTGGCGAGCTCGGCGGGGGTGGGCTCGGATTCGGTTGTCATGGAAGCTCCTCGGTCGCGCTATTTAAGGTTGATTTGTAGTTGCAGTGCGCCGTCGGGGCTGGTGCCGCGCAGGGCTTGTTCGATGAGGGCGGACAGGTCTATCCCGGGCAGGGATCCGGCCGCGTTGTTCAGCAGCGGCTGCACGACGGGGAAGAGTTGTTGCAGGTCGGGGCCGATCTGGTCGATGTAGGTGGTGACCTCGCTGAGGAAGGGCAGCAGTCCGGTGCCGGTGGAGTACGCCTCGGGCACCGGGCGTGCGTTCAGCAGTCGTTCCAGCGAGTCGACGACCTCGCGGACCTTGACACCGAATTCTCCCCATTCGGGTCCTGCCGCAGCCATATTCGCTCCGGCACGTGCCACGTCGGGCCCGGGGACCTGGGCGTTGTCGAGTAGCGCCCGGATCTGTGGGGCCCGGCTGAGCAGGGTCGCGGCGAGCAGGTTGGAGGCACGGGCGAGTTCGGGAATCAGAGCGTCGGTGCCGGCGATGGCCTGGGAGAAGGTGGCAATGATCGAGCTGATGGCTTGCGGATCGAACTGTTCGAGCAGGGTGGTGATGGTGTGCGCCATATCGGGGATGGATACGGGCAGCCGTACCTGCTCGGCGCGCACCCTGGCCCCGTCGGTCAGATATGGCCCGCCGCCGGTGGTTCGCGGCCGGAATTCGATGTAGAGCTCGCCCAGCGCGGACAACTGTTCGAGGGTGATGACGCTGTCGGCGGGAATGCGGTAGCCGTCCTCGATACGGAAGTCCACGTCGACCCCGGCCGGGGTCGTGGTCACGGCGGTGACCTCGCCGACCTTGACGCCCGACAGCAGCACCGGTGAGCGCGGGACCAGGCTGACCGCGTCGGGCAGTTCCATGGTCGCGGTCGTGTAGTGCTCGGACCAGCGCACGCCCACGATGCCGAAAGTCAGATAGACGCTGCCGATGACGAAGACGACGGCGATCGAGCCGAGCGAAAGTAAGGAACCCAGGCGAGGTTTCATCGCACCATGCCGATCATCCGCAGGGTCGCCAGCATGCTGTTCACCTGGTCGTCGGAGGACACGGTGGTCGTGCCGTCGGCGTTCTCGATTCCGAGGCCGGTGACGTTGACCTTCGGGCCGCGCTCGAAGAACGGAATCACCTTGTCGTGAAACAGCGCGACCAGCCGATTGAGGTTCGACGGAGCATCCAGATTCAGCGGTCGGCCGTCCGCCAGCAGCATCGGCACGAAGGCTTTGGCAGCCGCGTCACCGCCCTTGACCAGGGGTGCGAGCCACTCCAGGGCGTGCGCGATACCGCCCAGTGCGCCGATCACGCCGACGACATTGATCAGCGACTGCGCGATACCGGTGATGGTGACCGCGCCCTCGGGGGTGAGCAGGACGTCGAGCGCCTGCCGATTGTCTTGCACCACAGCCGCATTGGTGGCGATCGCGTCCAGGAAGGCGTCGACCTCGTCGAGGTGCCGGGATACGTCGATCAAGTCGTCCTTGAGGGTCGCGGCGATCCGCCCGGTTTCGGCGGGGTCCTGCGGTAGCGCCGCATTGAGCTGATTCACGATGTCCTGTGCCGAATGCAGCGCCCCGCCGGAGACGAAGGTCGCCAGCCCGGCGATGACGTCTTCGATTTGCAGGGCCGGCGCGGTCTGCCGCACCGGGATGGTGTCGTCGGGGCGAAGATCCGGACCGGCATCCACGGCGGTGGTGTCGAGGGAGATGTAGATGTCGCCGAGCACGGTGGCCTGCCGCAATTGCGCCCGGGTGCCGGCGGGGAGCACCACCGCCCGTTGCACATCGATGTCGGCGACGGCGTATCCGGGCGTGCCGACGGTCGGGTCGGTCACCGTGATCCGGCGCAGTTGCCCCACGCGCGCCCCGTCGGCCATGACCTTCGCTCCGGACGGCAGGTTCAGCGCATTGCTGAATTGGATGTGCAGTGTGTAGGTGGGTCCGCTCACTCCCGCACCGGGCAGGGTCAGCCGGGCCGGATCCACGGTGCAGCCGCCCACCAGCAGCAGCGCGGTCAGGACCGCGGTCGGCACCGCGAAGGCACGTACTCGTCGTGTAGGAGGAGTTGTCAACGCGCACCTGCCATTCCGAGCACCAGCGGCACGAGGTCCACTGTCGTCAGCCCGTTCGCCGCGGTGCAGCGTCCGGGCATCGCGGCATTGATGGTGCCGCACACCAGGTCGGCGTCCGGCTGGTCGAGGGCGACCCGCGGCCCCGCGTAGGTCATGGCCAGGCGTCCGGTATCGGGGTCGGTGGTCGCACGGAATGCCGGGGTTACGGCGGGGATCATGTCGATGAGCTTTTGCAGGGTGCCGACATTGGCTCCGATCAGATGGAGCTTGGATACCGAGCTGTCGAGGATCTGCAGGATCGGGCCGCCGTATTCGGTGGTGATGTCGTTGAGCCAGGGCAGGATGGTGACGACGGAGTTCACGAACTCGATCACCATGTCCCACACTCCATTGACGAGCTGCAGGATCGGCGCGAATCCGTTCAGCATCTCCCGCAGATCGCCCCAGCCATTGGCGACACTGGCGGACAGTTCGGTCAGCCGGTCGATCAGCGACCCGATGTGCCCGATCGCGGCATCGGGTGCACGCAGGGCGCTCGCCAGCGCTGTGATGGTGTCGTTGAGTTTGGTTCCGGTCCCGGCGGTCGCTTGATCAAAGGCCGTCACCGCGCGCCGCACGCGGTCGCGTTGCGCCGGATCGTCGCCGCCTTGCAGTTGGTCGGCGATTTTCGACATGGCGTCGAGGGTTTGGGTGAGGCTCTTGGGTGTCATGGTCTTGGTGAGACACCGACGCGGATCCCAGTCCGCGCCGCCTGTGACGCCCAGCACCGCCAGTTTGCGGTCGGCGACGATGGTGGTGGCCAGGGTCGTCGCGGTCGCCTCGCCGCGCAGGGGATGTTCGGCGTCGACCTCGAATTCGACTCGGGCGCCGGTGCCTTCGGGTCGGACGGTGGTGACGGTGCCGACCTTGATGCCGCGCATGGTCACCTCGTTGCCGGTATAGAGGCCGATCGCGTCGGGCATCATCGCGCAGTAGCCGATCATCTTCTTGGTCGGATCGAGCAGGACGAAACCGGCGGCCGCAACGACGGCGGCGGCGAGTGCCGCGCCGAGGATCGAGATGAAGGCCCGCGAGGCGAGCAGGGTGCGCAGCATCAGCATCCCTTCCCGGGCACCGGGACGCATACTGCGGTCGCCGAAATTAGTTGTGTCGATTGGTCAATGGTGACGCCGCCCGAAGCGGTGGCCAGCTCCTGCAGTCTGGTGTTCAGTTGCCCGATGGTGTCGGCCACGCCGCCGAGCCGGTTCCCCAGTTGTTCCAACTGCGGCCAGGCCTCGATGAGTTTGTGCGCCAGCGGTTGCAGCCGGATGGTCCAGGCCGGTTCGATCGCGGCAATGCGGGACAGCAACTCCGAAACCACCTGTAGCACCGCGAGCACCTCGGCGCGCCGGTTGAGCACGACGGTCTCCATGAGGCCGATCTTGGACAGCATGGCGCCGATGACGTGGCGGGATTGCCCCAGCAGGGTCAGGTATTCGTCGGCGACGTCCAAAGCCCGGCTCACGTCGTTGTTCTGACGGTTCACCAGGTCGACGAAGGTCGCCATGGCGTCGGCCATATCGCGGATCGAGTCCGGGTTCTGTTCCAGCGCCGAGGTCAGCGCGGCCATATTGCGGCGCAGGGTGTCGCCGTCGATGGCCGCGAGCGGGCGTTCCGCGTCCTGCACGGCCTGGGCCAGGTTGTAGGGCAGCTTCACGTGGTCGGCGGGAATCGTCGTGCCGCCCAACGGATTGTCACCCGCGGGAACCAGCGAGACGTAGTGTCCGCCGACGGCGGTGAGCATCCTGATCTCGAGGGTGGACTGCGCGCCGATGAACACCTGCCGGTCGACGGTGAACGTCATGGTCACCGAATCCTCGTGCAGGGCAAGCGATCGCACCGTGCCGACCGCGATGCCCGCGATGCGGATCTCGTCACCGACCTGCGCCGAGGTCGCCTCGGTGAGCGCGGCGGTGTAGGTGGATTTGCCGATCGGCAGGAAGTAGATGATGGCGCTGGCGGCGATGAGCACCGCCGCCGCGACCATGCCGGCGATGCCCAGCCACAGCTGCCGTTTGCGGGCCGCCGCCTCGTGGCGGTCGGTGCCGAGTACGAAATCGATTGCCTGCCTCAGCCTTTGCATACCGCGATCCTCTGTCCTCGGATCAGTACGTCCACGACCGCCGGCACCTCTGCCCGGCCGCGTGAGCAGGTCAGGTCGACCCCGGTGTTCCCGGCGGGCATCAGCGCGATCAGTGATTGCAGCAGGCCCGGCAACCGGCTCAGCGTGTCGATGGCGGCATCGGGGTCCGGGAAGAGCCGTTGCAGATCGTTGTCCAGATCCGGGTTGGCGGGATAGGTGAAGCCCAGGGTGGCGAGCAGATTGTTGATCGGGGTGAAGATCGAGGGCGCGACGTCGACCATGTCCATCAGTCCGTCGAACTGTTTTTGCAGGTTGACGAACACATCGGAGATGCCCTGGATGAGGATGCCCGCCTCGGGTGAGGTGCCGCCGATCTGGTCGGCGATCTGCTTGAAATTGCGCAGCAGCACCGAGATCACGGCCTGCCGGTCGGTCGCGAATCCACTGAGCGTGCCGATCGCGTCGAGGGTCGCCCCGATGCGGGTGCCGTCGCCCTGCAAGACCGCCAGGGCATTGACCGCCAACTGGTTCACCGCCTCGGGCGAGAATTCCTTCAGCACCGGTTCCATCCCGTTGAAAAGACTGGTGATATCGAAGGAACCGGTGGTGTGGTCGAGGCCGACCGTGGCGCCGGCGGCGAGCCGTTCTCCCGGTGAATCCGGTTGCCGCACTTCGATATATCGCTGCCCTGCCAGGTTTTGGTAGCGAATGGACAAGATGCTGGACCGGTACACCGGACGATCACGATGCACCGTGAACCCGACGCGCGCCCGCTTACCGTCCAGCGCAATGGATTTCACCTTGCCGACGGCGACGCCGAACATGCGGACGTCGTCACCGGTCTTGAGTCCGCTGGAGTCGGCGAACAGTGCGGTGAAGGAATTGGTGTCCCCGGCGATCGGGCGCTGGATGGCTTGCACGATTCCGGCGGTCAGCAGCATCATGGCCGCCACGAACAGCGCGAATCGCCACGCCAGTCCGCGAGTTGTGGGTCGCCCCTTCATCATCGGCCTCCCGTCGGCAGCGGTCGCCCGCCCAGCAGCGGCACCGCCAGCCCCGGCACTCCACGCAGGGTGATGGCGAGGTTCAGCTCGGGGCCGGTAGGCGTGTCAGTGAAGGTCCGGTTCCAGCGATCGAGCAGCTCGGTCAGGTTGGTGGCGCTGCGCCCGGGAGCGGGCACCATCAGCGCCAACTGATTGAGCAGCGTGCCGAAGGTATCGGTGTAGCCGCTCAGATACTTCTGTGCCGTCCAGCCCAGATTTGCGACATACGGAAACAACTGGTCGGTGACCAGGCCGACCCCGACGTCGAAATGGGCTCGGTCCGTGCGTAATACGTCGATGCCGTAGACCTCGTAGATGAGCTTGATCGTCCCGTCCGAGAACTTTGCAACGCCGTCGAAGAAAGCGCCGTACTGCTCGATCAGGAACGACGATGGGAATCGCTGACTGTCCGCGACCGCGCGACTCACTGAAATCAATGCCTGGATGATCGGGGTGAACGCGGCCAGATCCGCTCCGGCCTTGGTGAGCAACTCGGTCAATCGCGGTGTGAGGATGTCGGTGGCGGTGGCCGACAGCCCGCGCAACAGATTGCCCATCGTGACGTCGGTGACCCGTCCGGTGGCCGTCAGGTCGACAATCGCGCTGTCGTGCAACAGATTTCCTCCGGAGCGCCGCTTCAACACGATCGAGCTGATCCCGAACAGGTTCGACGGCGCGTAGTCGATATCGAAACTATCGGTGAGCCCGTGCAGTTTCGACGGCCGCAAGGACAGCGTCACCAGTTGCTGCCCCCGCTGCGGGCTGTCGACGGAGGCGATGGTGCCCACCGTCACACCGGTGAGGCGGACCTCCGCACCGGGCACGACACCGTCGCCGATCCCACTGGTGCGCAATTGGATTCGCATTTCATCGGCGCCGCGCGTGCTCGCGCCCACGCGCCAGCCGACACCGATCACCACCGCGAGCACCAACGCGAGGACCCCGACAAGCCGCGCCGCGCGCAGGCTGGTGTTCGTTCCTGGAAGTCCGTATACAGGCATCCGCTACCCCGAGAACGTGATGGACGAGTTGATGCCCCACAGCAGGACGGTGAGCACCATGTCGAGGGTGATGATGGCGATGAAGCTGGCGCGTACCGCACGCCCTGAGGCGATACCCACGCCCTCCGGGCCGCCGGTGGCGAAAAACCCTTGGTAGCAATGGATCAGGATCACGGCGGCGCTGAAGACCGCCACCTTGATCACCGCGGCGAGCACGTCCCACCCGTTGATGAACTGATCGAAGTAGTGGTTGTAGACGCCCGTCGACTGACCGTGCAGCACCAGTACCACCGCCGAACAGGTCAGATAGCTCAGCAGCAAGGTGACCAGGAAGGTCGGCACCACCGTGATGGCCCCCGCGATGAGCCGCGTCGTCACCACGAACGGCATAGACTTGATACCCAGCGCCTCGATGGCGTCGATCTCCTCCGAAATCCGCATAGCGCCGATCTCCGCGGTCATCCGGCACCCGGCCTGCGCGGCGAACCCCACCGCCGCCGCGATCGGCGCGAGCTCGCGGGTATTGGCGAAGGCCGACACGATGCCGGTCAGCGGCCCGAGCCCCAGCAGATTCAGCGAGGCGAACGACTGGATGCCGACGCCCGCGCCCATGGCGATGCCCAGCACCACCAGTACCGGCACGGTGCCGCCGCCCACGATCACCGACCCGCGCCCCCAGGTCATATCGGTGATCATTTTCATGGTTTGCGGCCGATACCTGCGCAGCGTCAAGGGAATCGACGCGAACACCTGCCAGACGAAACTCAGCGCGAAACCAATCGAATCAACCGGCGCGAAGAGTCGGCCGCCGCGCACCGCCCGCGCGGCCCGGCCCAACCCCAGCGGGGTGTACGGCGCGGCCATCAGGCGATCCTGGTCGGCAGGAACATGGTCACCAATTGCGTGATGCCCACATTGACCACGGCGATGGCCAGAATCGACACCACCACAGCCGCATTCACCCCATCGGCCACGCCGCGAGGCCCGCCCTTGGCCTCCAGGCCGCGCTGGCAGGCGATGATCACCACCAGGAAACCGAACAGCATGGCCTTGGCCGCCGAGATCCACACATCGGTGAGTGTGGCGAAGGATCCGAACGAGGCCCAGTAGCTACCGGGCGTCACATTCTGAACACCCGTGGCGACCGCGTATCCGGCGAGCACACCGGCGAAGATGATCAACATATTCAGCAGCGGCGCGACCACCAGCATGGCCGCCATCCGAGGAATCACCAGGCGGTGCAGCGGACTGATGCCCATGGTGTCCAGGGCGTCGATCTCATCCCGGATACGCCGTGCCCCGAGGTCGGCGGCAATGGTGGCGGTGCCCGCACCGCCCAACAGCAATCCGGTGGCCATCGGCGCACCCTGCTGAATGACGCCCAGACCACCGGCCGCCCCCAGCAGCGAATCCGCGCCGACCTGATGGATCAGATTGCCCACCTGCACCGAGACGACGACACCGAACGGCACCGCCATCAGCACCGCCGGTATCGCTGTCACTGTCACCAAATACCAGCACTGATGCAGGGTTTCGCGCCACTGGAATCGACCCGCCACCAGATCGGAGACCGCCCCCACCACCGCCTCGATGGCCATCGCGACCACCCGCCCGAAGGTCCGCACGCTCGACAGCACCACGTCGGAGAAGTTCCGGCCGACGATTCGCGTCAATCGTTCGGGAGTGGTAACCACGGTCGGTGGTCCTGTTGATCTCATCGTTCCCCTAAAGCTGAGCACTTGCCCGATACAGCGATGACGCGAGTCACTCCCGCGGATCGTGCCGAGGACGGTGTGGCGCACCGTCCTCGGCGCCGCGAGGGTGATCAACTGGCGGTGCTGACATGAGTGGACTCACGCCGACCGCTGGAACAAGCGCTACTGGTCGAACGCGATGTGCAGTTGGTCGGACTCGGGCAGGGTCTGGCATGCGAGGGTGAGGCCCGCGGCGAGTTCGTCGTCGATGAGCGATTCGTTCATGAGCATTCGGGTCCGCCCGGATTTGACGCTGCATACGCAAGTGCCGCAGGCCGATTCCCGGCAGACGTACGGCGCGTCGATGCCGTGGTCGAGGAGCATGTCGAGGAGCTTGGTGTCGCGCGGCCAGTTCAGCATGTGTGTCTCGCCGTCGATCTCGACCCGCACGGTCGCGGTGTCCTTACCCGCCCCGGTGGGTGTGGGAGTCGCCGCGGGCGCGGTGTGCTCGAATGGGTTGTCGGTGAGTGAGCGGTACTGTTCGCGGTGGACTCGCTGTTCGGGTATCCCGAGTTGGCCGAGCGCCGCAAGCGTTACTGCGGTGAATCCGGTTGGGCCGCAGAGGAACACGTCGTGATCTCGATGATCACGCGCGAGTTCCACCAGCCCGGCCACAGTGGGCAGGCCGCGTTCGTTCTCCAGCCAGTGCCGGACCGTCAGCCGCTGCGGGAAGCGTTGCGTCAGCCGGTCGAATTCGTTGCCGAAGATGACCGCGTCGGCGTCGCGGTTGGCGTAGACCACGACAACATCGCCGGTGCCGGCGGCAAGCACCGACTTGGCGATCGACATGATCGGCGTGACGCCGCTGCCCGCCGCGAACAGCAGCAGGTCCTCGTCCAGGGACCGTGGTGTGAAGACACCGGCGGGTTCGAGCACGCCGATGAGGTCGCCGGATTCGAGGTTGTCGCAGATCCAGTTCGAGCCGTAACCGCCCGCTGTGCGTTTGACCGTGACCGCCAAGCGGTCCTCGCAGTGCGGGCTGCTCGACAGCGAGTAACAGCGGGCGACCGACCCGGTGCGGTCGCTGGGCACCCGCACCGTGAGGAACTGGCCGGGCTGGTAGCGGAAGCGGGGCGCGAGGTCCTCGGGGATGTCGAAGGATACCGTGACCGCGTCGCCGGTCTCGGCGACGACGTCGCGTACCTTCACCTCGTGAGCGCGTGGGGTCATCCGGCCAATCCGATTCGTCCGAGGGCTTTTTCGGTGAGAACGAGTAGTTCAGTGGCGACCTCGTCGCGGTGCTCGTAGGGCAGGTGGTGACCTGCCCGCGGAAACTCCTGCAGCCGGGCATGGGGTAGTCGCGCGGCGATGATGTGGCTGTGCGCGGCCGGTGTGATCGGGTCCCCGCCGCCAGCCATGATGACCACGTCGGTGTCGTCGAACACCGCGAGTGTGTCGTAGCGGTCGTGGCGCAAAATCGACGCGCCCATGTCGGCGACTGCGCGCAGGTGACTCTGCGCGGCCTGCCAGACCACGCGGTTCAGGTCGTGGCGGCGTGGACGGGGTCCGAACATGCCGAATCGGTTGAACTGGCGGGCCAAGAACAATGGCTTGCTCGGTAGCCGCAGGTGCGCGATCAGCGCGACTGCGAGGGCGGTGATCGGCGGGAACCGCAGCAGCCGCCGCCCCACTGCGGGCAGATCGCCCGCGCTGGTGGCGACGAACGCGACGCCGTGCACCCGGTCCCGAATCAACTCGGGGTGCCGTTCACCCAGTGCCATCAGTGTCATGCCGCCCATGGAGTGCCCGCCCAGCACCAGGGCCCCGGTCGGCACGAGCGTGTCGATCAACGCGTCGAGATCATCGGCTAGTAGCTCCAAGCTTGCCCGCATGCGCGCCGACTGCCCGTGGCCGCGGTGGTCGTAGGCGATCACCCGCAGCGTCGGATCGGCGATGACCAGACGTTCGGCAACGTCCTCCCAGGAACGGCGCGACAGGGACCAGCCGTGCGCGAGCACCACGGTCACCTCGGCGGTCGGCACACCCCACTCGGTGACATGCAGCCAACCGCCGGATTCTCGGGGAAATCGGTGCTCGCGGTGCTCGCCGGCGGTCACTTGCGGGCCTCCACCCGGGCGGGCTCGGTCTTCGACGTCGGCGCGGGCATGTCGGCACCGATCAGCTTCATCGCCCGTTCAGCGACCGACTCGAGCGCATCGACGGTGAAGTACCGGGCGATGTTGCGGTTGATGCCGGGGGCGACGCGCATCAGGAAGTACCCGAGCCACGCTTCGGCCCGGACCGGCACTACGGCGAGGTCGTAGCGCAGTGCCCTGGTCGCGGCGCGGGCGACGAGGTTCGGGCTCAGTGGCGAGAACGGGAGTTTCGCGGCCAGTTCCTGAATCCGGACACTCGCCTGCTTGCTTCGTTCGACCGTCGCGTCGTCGACACCGACCATCACTCCGTTGAGGCCGATGTTGGTGTTGATGACGCCGGGGCAGATCGCGCTGACGCCGATACCGTGCGGAGCGAACTCGAGTCGCAGGCATTCGCTGAGCATCTTCACTCCGGCCTTGGACACCGAATAGGCCGACATGACCGCCGTCGGGGTGAACGCGGCCGCCGAGGCGATGTTGATGATGTGCCCGCCCTGGCCCCGGTCGATCATCTGTTTGCCGACCACACGACAGCCGTGGATCACGCCCATCAGGTTGACGCCGAGCTGTCGGTCCCAGTCCTGCGGCGCCAGATCCACGAAGGCGCCACTGATGACCATGCCCGCGTTGTTGACCAGCACATCCGGCACGCCGTGGTCGGCGTGGACGTCGCGGGCGAAGGACTCCCACGCCTGCGGGTCCGTCACGTCGAGGCGGGCCGCGGTGGCCTTGTTGCCCTTGCCGCGGATCATCGCCACCGTGGCTTCGGCGGCGTTCAGGTCGATGTCGGAGACGACGACGTGCGCGCCCCTGTTCGCGAATCGGAGGGCGATGGCGCGGCCGATGCCGCTGCCCGCGCCGGTCACGACGACGAGTTTCGGGTGCAGTGTGTTGATTTTCACGCGGATTCCTTCACGGTGGGCACGGACGTTGCGGCGACGGGTGCCGTGGTCGTGTAGTTGTAGACTTCGAGGTTGAAATGGCGGTTGTGCCAGTACATTTCGCCGTGCGTGGTGGGCCGGAACGGCGAATCGCCGTGATTGTCGATGTAGTAGGTGTTCGAGCCGGCGCACACGTCGGTGAACAGGAAGTTCTTCTGTTGCCGCTTCAGGCATTTGGCGAAGTAGTCGTCGTGGGCCTGTTGGCTGATCTCGACGAGATCGGTCCCGCGTCGTTTGGCCTCGGCGAGGGTGCGGCTCAGGTGCGCGGTCACCGCCTCGATCATCCAGATGTAGGAGCCGAGCACGAACCCATACGGGCCGGTGATGGTGAAGACGTTCGGGAAGCCGGGCACCGAGACGCCCTGGTAGGACTGAAAGCGGTTGACATCCCAGAACGTGCGCAGGTCCAACCCGTCGCGGCCGCGAACCGGGAACGGCGGGGTCGCGCCCTTGTCCCACAGTTTGAACCCGGTCGCGCAGATGAGGACGTCGATCTCGTGTTCCACCCCGTCCACGGTGCGCACCCCGTTCTCGGTGACGCACTCGATCGAGTCGGTGACCAGACTGACATCGGCCCGGTTGAACATCTTGAGGTAGTCGTTCGACATCGACGGCCGTTTGCAACCGAGCCCATACTTCGGCATCAGTTTCTCCCGGAGCACCGGGTCGTCGACCTGCTTGCGCATCCACCGTCGCACCGGCATCTCCGCCAGCTGCCGCACCCCACTCATCAGCCACGACGGTCCAACAACCATGCCGCTCATGCTGATTTCGGTGGCGATGGTGCCGACCAGACGCAGTGCGGAGCGCAGCGGCTTGTTTTCCAGGATCCGGCGACCCAACCCGCTGACGGCGGCATCGGACTTGGGGAACACCCAGATCGGGGTCCGCTGGAACACGGTCAGATGCTCGGTTTCATCGACGATCGCGGGTGACAGCTGCAGCGACGTCGCGCCGGTGCCGATCACGGCCACTCGCTTACCCGCCAGTGCGACGTCGCCGTCCCACATCGCGGTGTGCATCAAGGTGCCCGCGAAGCTGTCGATACCCTCGATATCGGGCATCTTCGGCCGCTCCAGCCCACCGACCGCCAGCACCAGGTAGCGGCCGGTGATCACGGGTTCGCCGTCGATCGATACCCGCCACAAGCCGTTGCGCTCGTCGAATTCGACGCCCGTCACGGTCGTGTTCAGCCGCAGCCGCTCGCGCAGCCCGTACTTGTCGACCATGTCCTCGGCGTAGTCGCGTAATTCGGAGCCGGGGGCGTAGACCCGCGACCAGTCGCCGCGCTGCTCGTAGGAGAAGCTGTAGATGAACGACGGGATGTCCACCGCCACACCGGGATAGGTGTTGGCGTGCCAGGTGCCACCGACCCGGTCCCACTTGTCCAGGATCACGAAGTCGTGAATCCCCTGACGTTGCAACGCGATACCGGTGCCGATGCCGCCGAACCCGGCACCGACCACTACCACCTCGTGATCGGGGGTCGTGCGCTCGTCGCCGGCCCGGCGGGCGGTGTTGGTTTTGGTAGCCATGTCTGCTTCTCTCACTTCACCCGGTCGAGCAGTTCGCCCGAAGATCCGAACAACCGCTCATGCCACTGCGCCAGCAGGGCACTGGTGTCGACGTCGTCGGGATGGAAACCCTGCCGCATGTAGGCGCGCAGTTCCGCCGACAGGCCGCGAACGAACGGCCCGCGGAACACCTGGATCAGCTGACGGGCCACGGTGATCGGCCGCCACGCGGTCCGGTCGGACGCGATCGAGGCCAGCACCGCGATCGTCAGGAACGGCATGACGAAGTAGTACAAGAAGGCCATGGCCAGGATCCGGGTCCGCTCCGACCCGCCGGTCGCCCGGAAGACGTCGAAAGCCACCGACTTGTGTTCCAGCTCCTCGTAAACATGCCAATTGAGCATGTTCCACACCTCGGGGTCACCCGGAATAGCCTGGATCTCGGCACTGGACAGCACCCGTTGCGCCATGACCGCCGTGTAATGCTCGGCGGCCGCGGTCACCGCGAGATGCGCGTGCCGCGGGAGCAGATTCTCGGCGGCGATCCACGCCTTTTCGCGGCGGGATTTCGCCGGGAAATCCGCCACCCGAACGGACAGGTAACCCAGGTCGACGAGCTGCTTGTTCAACTCCCGATGTTGTTGCCCGTGCACGGCCTCCTGGCCGATGAACCCCGCGACGCGCTTCTTCAGCACCGGATCGGTGATCTCGTCCGCGAAGCGGCGCACCGACCGGATAAACGACTCCTCGCCCGGCGGGAAACCTGCCGAGAGGAACGCGATCAGGTGACTCAGGACGATGTCGCCCTGAATGAAGTGGCGGCGCACCGGTTCCGGGTCTCCGAAGCGGAAACGCATCCGCCGAACCTTCGGATAGGCATTGGTGGTCATGGTTTTCGTCCTGTCTGCGATGGGTGGTCGGTCACTTGAGGTGGTCGACCAGCACGCCGGTGTCGCCGAACAATTCGCGCTGCCACCGCTCGAGTAGGGCGGCGGTGTCGATGTGGTCGGGATGGAAACCGGGCTTCATGTACACGGCCAGATCCCGCAGCAATCCACGGAATATCGGCCCGCGCAACAGCTTGTACGCCTGTCGAGCGACCTTCGCCGGCTGTCGGCGCGCGACCGGATCATGCGCCAGCGAGGCGAGGACGACGACGACGGTCGCAGGCAACGTCAAGAGGTAGAGGGCGAGCATCACGCCGATCCGGGTGGACTCGGATCCGCCGACGGCGCGGAACACGTCGAACGCCACCGACTTGTGCTCCAACTCCTCCATCATGTGCCAGTTGAGCAGGTGCCAGATCTCGGGCTCGCCAGGGATCGACTGGATTTCCTCGCTGTCCAGCGCCCGCTCGGCAAGTACCGCCGTGTAGTGTTCGGCCGCCGCGGTCAACGCCAAGTGCCACATGTCCGGCAACCGCTGTTCGAGCCGGATCATCCGCTCGCGATGTTGCTCGGAATCCATCCATCCGACCGTCGGGTAGTCGAGTTCGACCAGCCGTTCGTTGAGTCGCCGATGTTCCTGGCCGTGCACCGCCTCTTGACCGATGAATGCGGCCACCCGCTTCTTCAGCACCGGATCGGTGATCTGGTCGGAGAACCGCCGGACCGAGCGGATGAACCCTTCCTCGCCGGCCGGGAACCCGGCGGAGAGCCCGGCGACGAAATGGCTGAACACCATGTCGCCCCGAATAAAGTGCTTGTCCGAGGACTCCGGCTCGTCGAAATGGAACCGGATCCGCCGAACCTTGGGATACGCCGCTACCGGCGTCTGCGAGGTGCTCATTTGAAAGCCTCCAACCGCTCTGTCTGAGACAACAACTCTGCGTTTAATTTACCGACCGACGCGTCGGTCGTCAATATCTGGCCCAGACAGTAACGGGAAACGGTTAGGATCAGGACGTGACCATCACCGGCAGTCGCAAGCGAGGCCGACCTGCAGACCCCGACCTGATTGCGCGCAGACGAGCGGCCCTCATCGACGCCGCGGCCGAGGTGTTCGCGGACGTCGGCTACACCAATGCGGCCGTCTCCACCATCGCCGATCGCGCCGGGCTGGGAAAGGGCACGTTCTACCAGTATTTCGACAGCAAGAAGGACGTGCTCGACGGTGTGATCGACCAAGTGGTCGACGATGTGACGGCGCTGATCCTGGCCGAGACCGGCGCACAGCGGGCAACCTCGCTCGACGACCTCGAAGGAGGATTGCGCACGGTCGCGAGCCGACTGTTCGAAATGACAGACGAGCGTCCGCAGGCCGTGCGGATGCTGCTGGAGGGGATACAGGACGAAGACATCAAGGAGCGACTGCTCGGACTGTCGGCCGCGCTCGAGGCGACCGTCGCCACACTGTTGCATCACAACGCCGACGCCGGCCTGGTTCGCGGCGACATCGACGCCGAATTCACCGCACACGTGATGGTCAGCATCGCGATCGGCGGAATGGTCCGCCTGCTGCGCGGCGACTTCGTCGACGCGGGTTCGAGGGCGGCGTATATCGACTCGTGTGCCGGCCTCGCCCGCTCCATGATGATGCCCGGCTCGACGCCGTGACCGACGACCGGATCGCGACGGGCAGAGTGGCCCGCGGCCGGATGCTCGGTCAAGCCGTGGCGGGCCAAGCCGTCCGGCTGGCAAGTGCACGTTTGACCATGGTCGGACGCTCCCAACAAGCCAGGGAACTACTCGCCGAGCGCGCCACGATGGACGCGGTGGAACATCTGGTTGCGGTGCTCGGCAGCATGAAGGGCGCCTCGATGAAAATCGGCCAGATCCTGTCGCTGGCCGATCTGGAACTGGTGTCGGAATCGCACCGCGAACGCATACGAGCAAAGCTCGCGACCCTGTGCGACCAAGCCCCGCGCGCGCCCTTCGCCACGATGCGCAAGGTCATCGAGGCCGACCTCGGGCCGATGGCCCGCATCTTCGCCGACTTCGACCCCGAACCGATCGCGGCGGCGTCGATCGGACAGGTCTATCGCGCCCAATTGCGCGACGGACGCCAGGTCGCGGTGAAGGTGCAGTACCCCGGAGTCGATTCGGCGGTGCGCGCGGACCTGAAGAACCTCGCCGCCTTCGCCCGCATGACGCGTGCGCTGAGCCCCGCGCTCACCACGGTGCCGCTGCTCGACGAGGTCCGGCTCGGCCTCGAAGGCGAACTCGACTACCTGGCCGAGGCCCACGCGCAGCACCACGTCGCGCGGACTTTTCGCGGTCACCCGTTCATTGCGGTGCCAGACAGCATCGTCGAATTGTCTACCGGCCGTGTCCTTTTGACCGAGCACTTCGAAGGCCAAGGGTTCGGGGGGATTCGCGCACAGTCCGACGCCGAGCGCGCCAGGATCGGCGAACTCGTCGTCCGGTTCTATCTCGGGTCCCTGTTCACCCACAACGAATTCTGCGGCGACCCGCACCCCGGCAACATGCTGCTCGGCAACGACGGCCGTCTGGCTTTCGTCGACTTCGGCCTCTTCCGGCGTATGGCACCCGCCGACGTCGACTTCGAACGCCGTGTCCTGTGCGCCGCTGCCGAAGGCCGAGCCGAAGACCTCTACAACATGCTCGCCCCGCACGGCGTCTTCGATCCCGACGCAGCAGTCACCCCCGCCGCGGCACTCGAATACATCACCGCCACCGCCGAATGGACCCTGGTCGACGCCGACATCACCATCACCCCCGAGCTGGCCACGGGCGCGTTCGCCGCAGCCATCGACCCCCGCCTGGCTCGACAACCAGGCACGTCACCGATGCGCCATCTGCCGACCGCGCATATCTTCTCCCGCCGAACCGATTTCATGGTTCTCGGCGTCCTCGGCCAACTGGAAGCGACCAACAACTGGCATCGCATCGCCAGGGAATGGCTCTACCACGAACCACCGACCACCGAAATCGGTCGACAGATCGACACGTGGCGGCGCGAGACGTCAATGCCCTAACCGGAAGGTTCGGTTAGGACTCGACTTTCGCCGCCACCGGCCTGCGCCCGAACACCTCGCCCCCAGCAGAAACCGAGAATCAACCGCTACCACCGGCCAGGCGAAAACCTCACCGCTACAAGCGAAGACGTGCTGCCGTAACGCGGCGGCAGCGCACGCGGTAACCACGGGGAGCGAGGTGGGCTTCAACTCGCCGGGCCGGCCCAATGGTGGGTGCTCAGGCCTTTTCGCTGAAGCATTCGAGCGCGAATCGGTCCATCTCGTCGACGACCCCCGCTTCGGGGGAGAACCAGTTCAGCCAGGACCGGGTCATCAGGAGCCGGCTGTTCGGGAGCGAGTCGGCGATCAGACGGGCGTCATGTCGTCCGTGCACCGGATCGATTTGCTGGGTGATGACCAGGACCGGAGTGGTCATGGTCGCACGCATCTCGGGCGTCGGGCCGGGCCGGCTGATGAAGAAGCCCTGATGCAACGCTGCCGTACGGCGCATATCCTGTTGTAGCGCCGTCACAACTAGGTTGCGAATGTGGCTGTCTCCCACCGGAAGTCGGCGGACGACGGCACCGAGCGCCTTCGCCAGCGGGCCGCTGAAGTTGGCGACCAGCCACATCCCCGTCCAATACGACCCGCCGGCCCACGCGGAGTATTCCATCCACGCCGCCTCGCAGTACACGCCGCTGATGCGGTCGGGTGCGATCATTGCGGCCTCGAGCGCGATGCCGCTCGAGTTCGTCTTGCCGCCGATGATCGCCGACTCGATTCCCAACTCATCCAGGACGGCGATCACCCGCCCGGCCATGTCCGGCGTGCGGTAGTGCTGATACCGAGGCTTCGCATCGTCGATTTCCGCGCCGAGCTGGTCGAGGCAGATGACGCGATGACCGCGAGCGGCCAGCTCTGCGGCGAGCGGGTGGTGAACCATCCGCGGCATGGCGCTGGGCGGCATCAGCACGATCACGCGGTCACCCGCGCCGAACTCGTCGTAGCCGAGCCGCAGCCCGCCGGCCGTCACAGACCTGTCGAATTTGGGCGTGGCGTCCGCACGAGACTCCACTGTCGCAGGGGTTTCCGACTGTGTCGACATAGCTGAATTCCTTTGCTGTTCAGGTGGTCAGAGGTATCGGTGAAAGGCGCGAGGGCCGTTGGAGACGTGATGGAAGAATCGGGTGTGCGATGCGGTGCGGGCATCGATCCGCTGCTCCGGGCGCCTCGAGGACCCGGACCACAATCCGGTCGCGAAATCCCCTGTGCGCCGGGTGGACCCGCGGATCATGACATCACCTCGACCACCTCGGCGTCGATGATGTCCGCGGCGATGACGCCCGGCTCGTCCGGCTCGGCCGGCGGCACGGGCTCGATCGAGCGGTAGCGGTAGTCGTCGTGCGGGGAGTAGCGCAGCTGCCGGTACTGGGTCACCGAGCTGGTCGGCCGGACCATGGCCGAACCGCCCTGGTAATCCACGTAATACGTGTTCGAACCGGTGCAGTAGCTGCCGGTGTGCAGGAAGGTCTTGGCCAGCAGTTCCCGGCAGTGGCGGCTGTAGCGTTCGGTGGGCTCCCAGCGCGGTTCGGTAGCCGTCGCGCCCCGCCGCTGTGTTTCCCGCATGACCCGCACGATGTGATACGCGGTCGCCTCGATCGAGGTGATGAACGAGCCGAGGATCAGGTTGTACGGTCCGGGCATCATGAACGCGTTCGGGAATCCCGGAATGGATACACCCTGATAGCTGTGGAACAGTTTCTCGTCCCACACCGCGCCCAGGTCCTGTTTGTCGCGTCCGATCACGGGGAACGGCGGTGTCCAGCCCTTCTCCAGTACCCGGAATCCGCTGGCGCAGATGATCACGTCGAATTCGTGCTCCACGCCGTCGGCGGTGGCGATGCCGTTCTCGGTGAAACGCTCGATGGACTCGGTCACCAGGGCCACGTCGGGACGTTTGAACGTCTGCAAGTACCGGTTCGACACCGAGGGCCGCTTGCAGCCCACGGTGTAGGAGGGCGTGAGCTTCTCGATGAGCTCCGGATCCTTCAGCACATGCTTGTAGTAAGCGCCCAGCACCACATTGCCGATGTTCACCGCCGGGCCGACATGCGCCGACAGCGGCAGGATCGCACCCTGGGCCGCTTGGATGACAGCCTGCCCGTACGCGCGCGCGGCCAGCCGGGGCAACTTCCGGTTCAGCGTGAACTGCATCCACTTGGGGATCTCGAAGTCCGGCTTGGGGGCCAGCCAGATCGGCGTGCGCTGGAAAACCGTGAGCTTCGAGGCGATCTCGGCGACCTCGGGGATGATCTGCAAGCCGGACGCGCCGGTGCCGATGATGCCGACCCGTTTACCGGTCAGATCGATGCGCGAATCCCAGCGCGAGCTGTGCACCTTCGCGCCCCGGAAATCCTCCAGACCGGGAATGTCGGGGAACTTCGGGACCTCGAGCCCGCCGACGCAGTTCACGGTGTAGCGGGCGGTGATCACCCGCGTGCCCACGCCGGCGGGTGCTCCGCTCGTGTCGGCGATGGTGATCCGCCACAGGTGGTTCGCTTCGTCCCACTCCATCGCCCGCACTTCGGTGCGGTAGGAGGTGCGGCGGTGCAGATCGTACTTGGTCATGAGATCGTCTGCGTACGAGGCGATTTCGGAGCCGGAGGGGAAGAATCGCGACCAGTTGCGGTGCTCGTAGGAGAAGCTGTAGAACAGCGACGGCACATCGACTGCCACACCGGGGTAGCGATTGACGTACCAGACGCCGCCGGGCTTGTCCCACTTCTCCAGGAAGTGGACGTCGGTGATCCCGGATTTGAGCAGCCGCATCGCGATGCCTATGCCGGACAGGCCCGCGCCGATGAGGACCACTTCATGGTCGGGTCGCTCGCGCCTGGTGTCGGTGCGGGCGGAGATGCCGTTGTTCAGCGTGGTCGTCATCGACCTGCTCCTCTACTTCGCGACCGCGAGCTCGTGCTCGCTGTCGATGCTGTCGGCGAACTTGGCCCGGGCCAGGCTGTACTGGTAGTTGTCCAGTGGGAAGAACCTGTTGTGCAGCCGCATCTCCAACCCGGTGGAGGGCCGGTAGGCGGCGCCGTCGCCCTGATAGTTGAGGTAGTAGGTGTTCGACCCGGCACACAGCGGACCGACGATCGGGGTTCGGCCGACCCGGCGCAGCATCTGCTTCCAATAGCGTTCGTGCGGTTCCTGTTTGATCTCCGCGCGGGTCGCACGGCGACGGCGGGCCTCGCAGATCACGCGCACCGCGTGTCTCCCGGTCGCCTCGATCAACACCAGATAGGAACCCGGCGAATACGCGTACGGCCCGATGACCATGAAGAAGTTCGGGAATCCGGGGACCGAGACGCCCTGGTACGCCTGGTAGCGGTTCTCGTCCCACCAGTTGTTCAGGTCGACGCCGCCCCGGCCCAGGGTCGGGAACGGCGGGGTCGCGCCCTTCTCCATCACCTTGAATCCGGTGGCGCAGATCAGGACGTCGATCGGATGCTCGGTCCCGTCCTGGGTGACGACCGCGTCGGGGGTGATCTTTTCGATCGGGTCGGTGATCAGATCGACGTGCGGCTGCTCGAAGGTCCGCAGGTAGGAATTGGAGATGGAGGGGCGCTTGCAGGCGAACAGGTAATCCGGGGTGAGCTTGTCGCGCAGGTCCTTGTCCTTGACCTGGGTGCGCATCCACAGTTTGATCGCCGTCTCCACGCCCCGCAGCGCCGGTATCGCCGCCGGGCCGGCGACGAGCGCGCCACCGATGCCGAGTTCGGTGCCGACCATGCCCACCGCCCGCAGCGGCCACCGGGTCAACGGGTTGCCCAGGACCGCCTTGGTGACGGGGCCGGTGTCCCAGTCCGGCTTGGGACCGACCCAGATCGGGGTGCGCTGAAACACCGTCAGGTGCGAAACCTGTTCGGCGATAGTGGGAATCACCTGCAGCGCGGTCGCGCCGGTGCCGATGACCGCCACCCGCTTGCCGGTCAGGTCGTAGTCGTGGTCCCAGCGGGAGGTGTGGATGACCTTGCCGCCGAAGGTGTCGATGCCCGCGATGTCGGGCAGGTTCGGCACCTCGAGCCCGCCGATGCCCCCGATGACGAATCGCGCGGTGTATTCGCCCTTATCGGTCTCGACGTGCCACAGGTCGGTCGCCTCGTCGAACCGCATCCGCTCGACCGCGGTCTCGAGCCGCAGTTTGGATCGCAGACCCTGCCGGGTGACGACCTCCTCGGCGTACTTCTGGATTTCGCCGCCCTCGGCGAACAGTCGCGACCAGGAACCCTTCTGCTGGTAGCTGAATTGGTAGATGAAGGAGGGGATGTCCACGGCCACACCGGGATAACGGTTGGCATTCCAGGTGCCGCCGACCTGGTGCCACTTGTCGAGGATCACGAAGTCCTCGATACCGGCCTTGCGCAGCTGTACACCGGCGTTGATGCCGCCGAAACCGGCGCCGATCACCAGCACTTCGTGGTGCGAAACGTCGTTGTTCACAGTCATTGTCCTGATCCTCATCACTGTCCGGCGTGGACGCGCGGCGCGCCGGTCGATCCGGTTCCGGTCGGCGTGCGGGACAGCTCGAGCCGCATGCGCAGCGATCGGCAGCGGTAGTCACGCAGCGGGTCGCGGCGGGTGCGCCGCTCCATCTCCCGCCAGCTGACCAGCCGACCGGCGGCGAACTGGCCGTGCGAATTGACGTAGTAGGAGTTGTTTCCCCGGTGTAGCTCGGTCATGTACCACTCCAGGGTCTTGCTGCGCTCGCGTGTGGTGGCGTGATATTCGCGATGCGCGGTCTCGTCGACCTCGAGGGCGGTGATGCCGCGCGCCTTGGCCGCCAGGACCACCTTCGCGATGCGCTCGCCGAGATACTCGGCCATGGTGTGCGGGGTGTGGTTCCACGAGTAGGGGCCAGCCAGCATCCACCGGTTGGGGACCTTCGGCACGGCCATGCTCTCGTAGGCCGCGACGCCGTTCTCGCGGAAGTCCGCGGCCATATCGAAGCCGTTGCGGCCGATGACCCAGCCGAGTTTGTAGAAGAGCGGATCGTGGAAGAACTTGTATCCCGTTGCTAACACCAGCATGTCGCATTCGTGCAGTACGCCGTCGGTGGTGCGGACGCCGTTCGCCTCGATGCGGTCGATCGAGGTGGTGACCAGTTGCACGTTGTCCTGGTTGAAAGTCGGCAGGTAGGTGTTCGACAGTGCGGGCCGCTTGGTGAAGAGCCCGTAGTCGGGCATCAGCGCCGTGCGAGTCTGCGGATCCTCGACGGTCTTGTTCAGCCGCCGCCGGTAGTAGGTCCGGGTGAGCGCGTCGAGCCCGATGGCGCCCGGTTTGGACCATGAGACCGGGGTGCGGCTACCCACGGCAATGATTCCGTCGAAGAGCCCCTTGGTCGCCGGGTACATCAACTTCGACACCGGCTTGGACGCCAGCACGGTGTTCAGCAATTTCGGGTTCTCGAAATCGGGCTTGTAGACGCAGAAGATCGGGGTGCGCTGGAAGACTTCGAGGTTGCCCGCGGTCTTGGCGACCTCCGGAATGATCTGCAGCGCACTGGCTCCGGTGCCGACCACGATCACCCGCTTGCCGGTCCAGTCATAGGAGTGATCCCAGCGCGCGGGTTGCTGAAGCTTGCCTGTGAAGTCGTCCACGCCCGGGATGGTGGGCAGGCTGGGGTCGGAGAACTGGCCGATGGCGGCGATGACGTAGCGGGCGGTGATCTCGCTACCGTCGGCGATGCTCAGCCGCCACAGGTGGTTGTCCTCGTCCCACGTCTGGCGGGTCACGTCGGTGTTGCACCGGAAGTGCGGGCCGAGGCCGTGATCGACGGCGACCTGATTGTGGTAGGCGTTGATCTCCGCGCCCTTGGGGAAGAAGCGGGACCAGTTCTTGTTGCGGTCGAAGAAGAACTCGTACCACGGGGTGGGGATGTCGCAGCCGATGCCCGGGTAGGTGTTGACGTTCCAGGTGCCGCCCGGCTTGTCGAAACGCTCGGCGATGATGAAGTCGTGCAGCCCATGCTTTTTCAGCATGATGCCCGCGGCCATGCCGACGCAGCCGGAACCGATGATGACGAATTCATGGTCAGGTTTGATGATCATCGTTGATCTCCTTCTAGGCCGAAGTCTGGTGAGCCCGGCCGGTGTCGGCCAGGGCGCTGTCGATGAATTCGCCGATGCGGGCCAGTGCGCTGCGGGCCTCGGGCAGCAGGTCGGCTACGGCTTGGAAGACGTGCACCTGGCCCTCCCAAACCTGCAGGGTGCACGGCACATTCGCGGCGCGGAGCCGGTCGGCCATGGCGTGCGCGTCGGCCAGCAGCACCTCGGCGGAGCTGGCTTGGATGAGCACCGGCGGATAGTCTTGCACCGGGACGGCCAAGGGGGCGCGGGCCACGTCGGCCGGATTGTTGTGCGCGATGATCGCACCGATCGCGGTCATGCCGGCGGCGGGGATGATCGCGTCCCGGCGGGTGTTGGGGTGCCCGGCGCGGACCTCGCCGTGCACGTCGACCTGCGGGGCCATCGCGAGGACGGCGGCGGGGCAGGGCAGGCCCTCGTCGAGCAGGGCGCGGACCGCGGCGAGGGCGAGCAGGCCGCCGCCGGAGTCGCCGGCCAGCACGATCCGATCGGGAGAATAGCCACGCGACAACAGGTTTCGGTAACCGTCGACCGCATCGGTGAGCGCATCAGACAGGGTGTGGCGTGGCGCCATCCGATAATCCACGTGCAGGGCATTGGCCCGGGCCGCGGCGGCTACGCGCCCGATCATCCGGCGATGGGTGCCGGGGCCGCAGAACATGAGGCCGCCGCCGTGGAAGTACAGCACTGCCCGCTCCGGTGCGTGCAAGGGTGGCTCGATCCACTCGCCGCGCACCGCGCCGACATGGACGGGTGTCACGCGGGTCCCGCGCGGCGGGCGCAGCACCGCGCCGGCCAGTCGGTCGGCGACCCGATTGACGGCCTGAATCGGCAAGCGCGCCATGACATCCGGGCCTGCGCGCAGCCCGAGCGCGGCCGCGACGTCGAGGGTGGGGCGCACCGTTGCCCGAGCCAGCCGTCGCACTGCGCGAGCCCGCAATGTGGGCCGATCGCCGTATTCGATGGTCAGGTCAGTGTCCATGGGAGAGTCCTTCGGCGGCGGTCTCGAGCTGGAAGACGCGCTCGAGCCAAGGGTTGGTGAACATGCCGGTGGGGTCCGAGGCGGCCCGGGTCCGCTCGAACAGCTCGAAATCGGGGTAGAGCGCGGCGATTTCGCCGCGAGTGAGTTCGAAGATCTTGCCCCAGTGCGGCCGAGCCAGTCCCTGGGCCGCGGATCGGATGACCGCGGCGGTGGTGGGGAAATAGGGCCGGTGGTCGAGTGCGTGGTGCTGCAGCAGGTCGATGGCCAGGTTAGCGCGACCCTGGTTGTTGCTCAGGGCGATATCGCCGTCGCTGCCGACGAACCGCAGTGACACCACGAAACCGGCCACGAACGCGGTAGGGGCGGGGCCGATGGTGCGGTGCACCGCCGCGACCGCGTCACGCCAATGCTCCAGCGGCACCGACCATTCCATTTCCACATGGCGCGGCGGCAGGTCCGCCAGGCTCAGGCAACGCCAGCTCCGGTCGATCGATCCCGCACCGAGGCGCCGGGTCCCCGCCGCCCGGCGCATCAGGTGCGGGATCGAGGTGTGCGGGCGGATCCCAGCGGCGGCGGAGAACAGGCCGTCGACCAGGTAGCGGTCCAGCACGGTGCCGCGCGCCCACCGTTGCAGCCGGTCGATGCCGTTCGGAGCCGGCGGTGGGTCGTCGACCGGGATGTCGGTGACGCATTCCACCCGGTCGGCGTAGGGGAAGTAGTAGAAGCGGGCATACGAGTGCGCGCGGGCGATCGTCTCGCCCTCGGTGCGGAATTCGTCCACGGTGAGCATGCGGGAGACCGGGCGGACGGTGAAGGCCCGCACCACCTCGAGCTCGGCTTCGAGAATGATCCCCAGCGCACCCAAACCCACTGCGGCGCAACGGAACAACTCGGCGTGCTCCGGGTCGTCGCGGCGCAGGGTGCGCACTTCACCGTCGGCGCGCAGCAATTTCAGCGACACCACCAGCGAACTGAGCGAGCCGACATGAATGCTGGCACCGTGGGTGCCGGTGCTGATCGCGCCCGCCACGGTCTGCTCCCGGATGGCTCCGACGGTGACCAGTGTCAGGCCGTGTTCGTCGAGTACGCGCAGCAGGGCGTCGAGGGTGATGCCTGCCTCCACGGTCACGGTGCCGACCGTGGCGGGCATCGGTCCCGTTGCGGCCGAGGGCTTTTCGAATTCCACGATCGCCACCACCCGGTGCAGCCGGTCGATCCGCACCACGGCCGCGTCCTCCCCCAGCGCGACAGCGGCCAGGTCACTGAAGCTGTGACCCGATCCGATCACTCGCAGCCGCCGATGGTCGCCCGAGCGCACCGCCGCGATCAGCTCGTCCTGGGTTCCGGGGCGCAGCACCGGGGTGCCCGGACGGGTGAGGGGTTGCCGCGGCCCCCAGTTGTGGATGGTGGCCATGACTACACCCGCGCCCAGTCCACGACGACGCGGCCGGTGGGGAATTCGGCGATCAGCCGCAGGCTCTTGTCGTCGATCTCGTACCCGCGCACGATGTCGGTCCCGTCCCAGTCCGGCAGACCGGCCAGCTCGGCATGGTGAATCACCGTGTCGCCCTGTACATCCCAGGTGCCCACGTAGGCGATCGTCTTGAGCGCCGAGATCGAGAGCCCCAGCAGTTTCGGCACCCGGGGCAGCACGAACAACGCGCGCGCCAGCCCGTCGCGAGCGGCGAACTGATCGGGCTCGGTACCGAGCAGGGCGCGGGAACGCGGCCCGAGCATGCAGTGCACGTGGCCGTCGGCGGTGTAGGTGAGGTATCCGATCGGATCGGAGCCCAGCGGTTCGGCGACGCCGCCGGAACGTTCCTGCCGCATCGACAACAACCGCCACGTACCGACGAACTCGGCCGGGCGATTCACCTTGTCGCTCATGGTCTTTCCTTTCACGCGTCCAGAGACGCGAAATTGCCGGGCACGGTGAATTCGGGCAGCCACTCCTGGAACAATCCGAGGAACGGCCCGTCGGCGTCGAGCTGCGCCAAAATGCCGATGACGCCCGCGAAAACCCGAATGAGCATGGCGTATTCGGGTTTGTCCGCCGGTGCGCTCACGGCCTGGGCATTGGTCAGCGACAGGTTCTCCGGAGCGAGTGCACGGGCGGTGTCGGCCTGGAGCATCTCGCGGGTGAAATGCACTCGGGGCCACTCGAAGCCGGCAACCATCGGGCCTATCCGCTCCCGGAACGGCCCGAGGTCGATGGCCGCCCCGGGCTGGATGAAGCGCTCCGCGCGCAGCACCTGCTCCAGGCCCTGGTAATCCTCGGCCAGCGCGCACGTGGCCATCCGGCCCACCGCGGGCGGTATGCCGTTCGGCAGTGCGATGCACGCACCGAAGTCGATGACACCCAGCGCGCCGTCCGGGCGCAGCTGGAAATTACCCGGATGCGGATCACTGTGCAGCAATCCCACCGTGGCCGGTGTGGACAGCGCGAACTCCGCCAACCGGATTCCGGCTCGGTCGCGCTGTTCCCGGGTGCCCTCGGCGATGATCCGCGAGAGCGGCACGCCGTCCATCCATTCGGTCACCAGCACCTTCGGCGCGCCCGCCAGAACCCTTGGCACATAGAACTTCTCGTCACCCGCCAGGGCCTTGGCGAACGTGCGCTGATAGGCGGCCTCGATGCGATAGTCGAGCTCGTCCTCGGTGCGCGCAAGGAATTCCCCGACCAGCTTCTTGATATTGGCGCCGGAGAACACGGTGGCGAAGGCTCCGGCGAACATCTCGAGCAGCCGCAGATCCGCCTTCAGCGCCTCCTCGGCCTCGGGGTACTGCACCTTGACGGCCACCTCGCGGCCGTCGTGCCACACCGCGCGATGCACCTGCCCGATACTGGCCGCGCCGACGGGACTGTCGTCGAAGTCGGCGAACCGCTTCCGCCAGCCGGTGCCCAGCTGCTTGTCGAGCATCGCGTGCATCTGCGCCGTGGGCATGGGCGGAGCCTCGGCCTGCAATTTGACCAGTGCCTCACGGAAGCGGTCACCGAATTTCGGCGGGATCGCCGCCTCGGCCACGCTCAGGGCCTGGCCGAGTTTCATCGCGCCGCCCTTGAGCTGACCGAGCACCTGGAAGACCTGTTCGGCGGCATGGTCCACCAGATCGTGCTCGCCCGCACCGGACGGTGGGCCGACGATGAGCTCCCGCCCGCGCTGCGCTGCCGCGGCGGCGGGAATGCTCATGACTTTGGCCGCGCGGCCTAAAGCCTTGCTGCGCAATCCCATAGGGTCATCCCCTCGGCTGCTCGGGTCGGGGACCGGCGGAGTCGGAGCGGGCGGTCTGTTCGACGATGGTCTCCAGCAGGTGCGGCACCTTGGCCAGCCCCTCGAGCTGATCGCCGACATTGACCAGGTTGTCCTCGAGGTCCTCGAGCCGCTGGGACACCGAGCGCATGCGCGCGTTCATCTGGCCCAGTTCGCCCGCGGTCGGCAGATTCAGCACCTTCATGACGGTCTCCTGCAGCTTCAGCAGGTTGTCGCGGGAGTCGCCGGCCTTGTGTACGGCCTCCTGTGCCAGCTCGGTCTGCAGGAATGCGGTGCTTACGTGGGTGGCCGCGTCGGCCACCAGCCGGATGGTCCGGCGGGTGCGCTCCAGTCGCTGGCGTTCTTCCTCGGTCATGTCAGCTCGCCAATTCGTTTGTCGTGACGCCGGTTTCGCCGGCCGCGATGCGGCCCAGCGCCGTGGCGGGGGGTTCACCGAAGAGCATTTCGCGGATCACCGAGTTCCAGTCGAGCGCGACGTTCATCTGCCCGACGGTCGCCACGACCATGCCGAGCATCCGGACCACCATGGCGGTATCGGCCGGAATGGATTGCTGCCGAGCCATACTGAAGAACGGGCCGCTCGGGGACAGGGTGTCGACCACGACCTGGCGGACCACCTCGGAGTTGAACAGCACCTCACCCGGCTCGGACAGCCACCAGAACAGCTGCTGCATGAACTCGTGCGTGGCCTTCGCGTCCATCGGCCCGTCCGCGGACGCCATCCCGCCCTGCACCATGGCCTGGTGCAGCGCCTCGGGGTCCTTTCCGACGATTCCCCGCAGCAGCGCCACCTGGTCCCGGTAGGAGTCCTTGGGCAGATGCCGGTACAGCCCGAAGTCCAGGAACACCACCTTGCCGTCCTCGCCGAGCAGGAAGTTGCCCGGATGCGGGTCGACCGAGAAGTGCCCGTGCGTGATCAGGTTGCCGATGTAGAAGCGGAAAAGGATCTCCCCGACGTGGGTGCGGGTCGCGTCGTCGGCGTGGCGCACCTCCTCGTAGCGGCGGGCCTTGATGAACTCGGTGACCAGCACCTGCGGTCCGCAGAACTCGGTGATCACATCGGGCACCCGGATGAACGGATGCTTGCGGTAGAGGCGGGCCACTTTGCGCTGGTTCTGCGCCTCGAGTGCGTAGTCGAGCTCATCCTCGACGCGTTCGCGGATCTGGCCCGCCAGGCTCTCGAGATCGGCGTTGGGCAACAGCACCCGGGCGGCCCGCAGTACCAGGGACAGGTTGTTCAGGTCGGCCCGGATGGCCTTGTCGATGCCCGGGTACTGCACCTTCACCGCGACCTCGCGGCCGTCCTTGAGGACCGCCCGGTACACCTGTCCGATGGAGGCGGCGGCGATCGGCTCGGTGTCGAATTCGGCGAAGATGGCCGAGATCCGCCCGCCGAGATTCTGCTCGATGACCCGTTTCATCTGATCGAACGACACCGTCGGCGCGGAATCGAGCAGTTTGTTGAGCGTCTTCTGCATCTCGTCACGGATGTTCTCGGGCCAGATGCCCATATCGATCGACGCCAATGTCTGACCGATCTTCATGGCCGCGCCGCGCATGCCCCCCAACGCTGTCACCAGCGCCTGCACGGCCTCGGCTTGCCGCTGATCGGCGATCGAGGCCTTCTTCTCCTCGCTGCGGCCAACCGAACGGACCTTGGTCCCGACATAGCGGGTGGTCTGGTCAGCGACGATCTTGCCGAGCATGGCGGTACGTTTTGTCCGCGAGGTGGTCATGTCGTTGTTGTTTGTGGCCATGGGAATTCCTTCGATGGGTAAGGGGGGTCAGTGTTGGGACGTGACCTGGTCGACGAACGCGGCGATGTCCGCGATCGCCTGCCGTGCCTCGGGGATCACGTCGGCGAACAGGTGCCAGACGTGTAACTGCCGGTCCCACACCTGCAGCCGGTACGGCACGCCCGCCTGCTCCAACCGGACCGCCATCTGCTCGCAGTCGGCGCGGAAGATCTCCGTGGAGCCCACCTGCATCAGCACCGGAGGGAAATCGGTCAGGTCACCGTCGACCGGGGACGGCGCGTTCACCAGTCCGCGTGCGCGCGCCACGTCCACCAGCGCGCTCAGCTGCGACGGGGTGAACGGGTCGCGCGCGGCGTTCGGGTGGGCGGCCTTGGTGGCGAAGTCGAAATCGAGCACCGGCGAGATCGCCACCACCCCGGCCGGATCCGGCAGTCCCGCGGCGCGCGCGCCCAGCACCGTCGCGAAGGCCAGGCCGGCACCGAACGAGTCGCCCGCGAGCACGATCCGGTTGGCAGGGGTGCCATGGTCGAGCAGCCAACGGTACGCGGACAGTGCGTCCTCCATGGCGTCGCTGACCGTGGCCTTGGGCGCCAGCCGGTACTCGAGGTTGAACACCGGGATGCCGTAGGCCGCCTTGGACAGCCGGCCGACCATGCGCCGCCAGCTATTGAGCCCGCCGGTCACGTCCGCGCCGCCGTGCATGTACATGATCACCTCGGGCCCGCGGTGCGGTCCCGGGCCCCGCACCCATTCGGCGCGCCAATGGTCGTGCCGTACCCGGCTCAACCGGGTGCCGCGCGGCGGACGCAACCAGAACAGCGCCTGATCCGCCTTGCGGGTCAAGGGGATTCCCAGTCCCTGCGGCAGTGCCCGCAGTGCCGGGGCGGCCACCGCGACGCCCGCCCGCAGCGCCGGGCGGACCATGCCGCGTGAGCCCGTGTGCGCGACGAGGGAGACCCGCGAAGGGCCCTGCGGCGGCTCGAGGGTGGTGTGATCGTCGACCGAGGTGGGTGGCGCGGAGTAGCCGGGGGTGCCGGACTGCCGGATTCGCATGACGGTGACCTCTCGAATGTTCAGACGTACCACTGCGCGTGGCGCAGCAGGACGTACGTGCGGCCCAGGGTGGAGGCCGGATTCAACCGGCCCAGAAAGAGATCCGCCACCTGTGTGGCCGAACCGTGCACCCGGGCCCGGGCACGCGCGATTTGCGGAATGGGCCGGGGGAAGCGCGTCTCCAGCCGGTTGTGCAGGCGCGCGATCGGGGCCGGCATGTCGGGGTAGCGCTCCGCGCTGAGGAGGGGTTCGCGGCTCATGGCAGTGGTCCTTTGGGGTGAGGTCGGTGTGGCGGGTTACGCGGGGCTGACGTCGGCATCGGAAGGCCGCGTATCCGGCAGTGCGGCAGTCGAATCGGCCACCGGGGCAGGCTCGGCCGCAGGAGCCTTCTTCGCCGCAGGAGCCTTCTTCGCCGCGGTGGCCTTCACCGCAGTGGCCTTCGCCGCGGTGGCCTTCTTCGGGGCCCGTGTCTTGGTCGCCGTGGCTCCGTTCGCCGGGCTCGCGTTCGCGTCGCCGGTCACGTCGGCCGGTGCGATCAGCTCGGGCAACTGCTTGCGGCGGAGCTTGCCGGCGGTGGTGCGCGGCAACGCGGCCACGAAGTGCACGTCGCGCGGGGTCTTGTAGTTGGCCAGCTGTGCCTTCACGAAGGCCTTGATCTCATCGGCAGTGGCCGTCTGGCCGTCCTTGAGCACGATGAACGCCGCCAGCCGCTGGCCGAAATCGTCGTCGGGCACGCCGATGGCGCCGGCGTCCGCCACCGCCGGATGGTCGAGAAGCGTGTCCTCGATCTCCTGCGGGAAGACGTTCTCACCGCCGGAGAGGATCATGTCGTCGGAACGTCCGTCGATGAAGAGTCGTCCCGCCGAATCGAAGTGGCCGAGGTCCCCGGTGTCCAGGTAACCGTCGATGAATTCCTTGTTATTGCCATCGGTGTAACCGTGGAAGGCGGCCGGACTCTTGATGGTGACGCGGCCGGGAACCCCGACCGGCACCTCGACCCCGACGTCGTCGTAGATGCGGACGCCGACCAGGCCCTGCGGGCCGTAACCGACCGTGCCCGGCGCCGCACGCAGGTCCGCGGGGGTGGCCAGGGTGCCTAGCCCGGACTCGGTCGAGGCGTACCCGTTGAACAGCACGTCGCCGAATTCGTCCATGAACGCCTCACCCAGCCAGCCGGGCAGCGGCGAGCCGCCGCAGGGGACCACCCGCAAGGTATCGGTGTTGTAGTCCTGGCGGACCTCCTCGGGCAGGTCCATGATCCGCTTGATCATTGACGGCACCACGGTGGCGATGGTGGCGCTGTGGCGCTCGATGTCCGCGAGCATCTGTTCGGCGCCGAACTTGCGGTGCAGGACGACCGGCGAGCCGGTCGCGAAACCGATCAGCGTGGAACCCAATCCGAATCCGTGGTGCAGCGGCGGGCCGACCACGATCGGCTCGCCGAGGCTCGGTACCGGATGGATACGGTCGAGTTCGGTGATAGCCAGCAGCATCCGGGGGTGCAGCGACTTCGCCATGGGGACAAGGTCTTTCATGCCCATCTGGCGCGGTGCCCCCTTGGGCACTCCGGTGGTGCCGCCGGTCATGATGACGATCGCGCTGCCGTAGGCCGGCGCGAGCACTCGCCGCCCGCCGCGGGAGATCAGTTGTTCCACATTGCCGTACCGTGCGGACGCCTCCGGCGAGCTGCCGTCGTCGCGGACGATGATGCGGGGTCCGGTGTAGCCGGAGTTCTCCAGCGACTGCTCGAATTGGGTGTCGTAGAACAGCACGTCGATGCGTTCCTGTTCGAGCACCGCGCCCAGCTGCGGACCGGAGAAGCCGTAGTTCAGGGGCACCAGGTCCGCCGACAGCCGCGCCGCCGCGAACAGCGCGAGCGGGAAGCCGCGATGGTTGGCGCACAGGATGCCGACCCGGCTGTGGCGTCCGACGATGTACTCGTCGCGCAGGGCGGAGGCCAATCGCTCTGTCCGCTGGTGCATTTCGCGGTAGGTGATGGTGCCGTCGTCGTCGATCACCGCGTCGCGGTCCGGGAATCGCGCCGCGGCGGTCGCCGCGAGCGTGGCCAGGCCGAAGCCATTCCGCAGGGCGGCCACGGCCTGTGGCAGCCGGGCGGGCGGTACCACGGCCAGCGGATTCATTCCCGCGACCGTTCCGATGCTGCCGAAGCACTTGTCCAGGAAGTGCCCGAAGTCCTCGGCACGCCGCATGACGGGGACCAGGTCGGTGGGCCGCGACTGGCGATTGGCGACCTTCACCGCGAGGGTCTTGGCGTATTCCATGGGGCGGCTGTTGTCCAGCAGGTATCCGACCGGTGCGGCGAGGCGTTCGGGCCAGGGCCGGATGTACATCGGCTTGTCCACGATGGCGCGGCAGACGGCGTTCGCGGCTTCCTCGGCGGTGTTGCCGAGCGGTTTGGCGTACTTGAAGTACCAGAACGGCCCGAGCATCGGCGTGTAGATCAACTGGAGGTAGACACCGGTGGAGGTGATGCCCTCGGCGCGCAGTTCCGCGCTCGCGCCGCGCATCCAGGAGTTGAACGCGGCCTTGCTGGAGGCATAGGCGGTCCAGCCCACGGGGGGTGCGTGCACACCGATGGTGACGATATTGACGATGTGCCCGCTGTGGGCCGCGCGCATGGAGGGAAGCAGGCTCATGATCAGCCGGATAGGTGCGAGATAGTTGACGTTGGCGGTCTTCTCGAAGTTGTCGAACCGGTCGACCGAGTCGGTGAGCCACCGACTGATCGACTTGCCCGCGTTGTTCACCAGCACGTCGACCCGGCCGTGCTCATCGAGCACCCGCTCGACCATGGCGGCCGTAGCCGGCATGTCGTTGAGGTCGGTCGGATACGGGTGGATCGAGCCATCGGCCCCGAGAGCGATTGCCTCCTCGCACAATTCGTCGAGCAGCGCAGCGCGGCGGGCCACCACGGCGACGGTCGCGCCGTTGCGGGCCAGCCGCAGCGCGGTCGCGCGGCCGGTGCCCGAGGACGCTCCGGTCACCAGGATCACCCGGCCCGCGACCGCGCGGCGCAGCCGCCGGTCACTGATGCCGTAACTGGACAGGCCGGTGGCGACCCGGAGGGGGCGGCCAACGTTCGGAACCTTCATCGGGAGTCTCCTGTGGTCTCAGGCGTTGGAAGCGACGGTGACCGGCGTGCGGTCGGTGTCAGCGGTGGGCTTGTCGCCGGTTTCGGCGCGAGTGGTCGCACCGGACGACGGCGCGGCGGCGGCCGGGCGCAGCACGTCGAAGCGGTAGTGCTCGAACGGGAAGCGGTGGCTGCCATGGCGGGCCTGGAAGAACCCGCTCGGGCGCACATAGGTGCTGTCGCCCTGAGAGTTGCGGTAGTAGGTCGGGACGTGCCCGTTGAGCTCGTTGAAGTACCAGCGAATCGCTTCGCTGCGCCGCAGGATCTTCGCGTGATAGGCGTCGTGCGCGTCCTGGCGCACCTCGGCGCGCGTCGCTCCGCGCCGACCGGCCTCACGGATGGCGCGCACCGCGTGGTGGCTGGTCATCTCGACGAAGGCGTGCCAGCCCGAGCCGGTCCAGGAGTACGGGCCCACCAGCGTCCACCGGTTGGGCAGCTTGGGCAGCGCGACCGCCTCGTAGGACTGCATGCCGTGCTCGCGGTAGAACTCGCCCAGGTCCATCCCGTCGCGGCCGACGACCATGCCCGTGCGATAGGTCTCCGGATCGGAGAACACCTCGTAACCGGTGGCGACCACGATCATGTCGAATTCGTGCTCTCCACCGTCGGCGGTGCGAATTCCCTTGGGCGTCATGGTCTCTATGCGCTCGGTGACCAGGGCGACGTTGTCGCGGTTGAACGCCTGCAGGTAGTCGCTGGAGAACGATGGCCGCTTCGCCAGCGGGCCGTGGGTCGGCGTCAGCGCGGCGGCGGTGGCGGGGTCGCGCACCGCTTGCCGGACCAGCTGCCGGTGGGCCGCGATCGTGGTCTTGTCGATCACGCGCATGGCCGCTTTGGTGAGGCTCGGCGGCGTGCCGGCGGCCGTGCGCAGCAGCGCGTCCATGCCGACCAGCGCCGCGCCGTGCAGGCCGGATTGCACGCCCGGCACACCCAGCAGCGCCTGCACCGGCTTGGACACCGCGGGATTCGGTTTGGGCAGGCACCACACCGGAGTGCGCTGAAAGACCGTGAGCGCGGCGACTTCCGGCGCGATCGACGGCGTGATCTGAATGGAACTGGGCCCGGTGCCGATGACGGCGACGCGCTTGCCCGTGTGGTCCCAGTCGTGATCCCAGCTCGACGGCCGCTGAATCTTGCCGCGGAACCGGTCCAGTCCCGGGATGCCACCGTCGGGCTTGGGGTTGACGAACGCGCCGACCGCGTTGATCACGAACCGTGCGGTGATCACCTCACCGCCCGCGGTGTGCAGCCGCCACAGGTGCGCGGCATCGTCCCACCGTTCGCTGACGACGTCGACGCCGAATCGGGCATGCCGGTGCAGGTCGAACCGGCGGGCGACGTTCGAGTGGTAGTCCCGCACCTCCGCGCCGGGAGCGAACACGCGGCTCCACTTGGCATTGCGGGCGAACGAGTACTGATAGGCCAGCGAGGGGATATCGACGCAGACGCCCGGATAGCGGTTCTCGTGCCAGCTGCCGCCGAAGCCGGTATCGCGGTCGAGGATGACGAAGTCGTCGATCCCCGCCTGCCGCAACTTCACGCCGGCCGCGATACCGCCCGGACCTGCGCCGATGATGGCGACATGGTGGTCGGGCGCAGCGCGGCCGGGGGCGGCCCCCGGCCGCGCTGCCGAGGAGTTGGCCATCATCCTTGATGCCTTCCGAAGGGGTTGAGGGAGCTCGCCGGATGTTTCGACGAAATAGTCGACGGGCATGTCATAAAATAGATCGTCCCAGACAATTGCGCAATACCTGCCTCGAAGGTCGCGAATGAGCAGTTGAACGGGCTCGATACAGACGACCTTGGGCGCCGTCAGCGCGTAGCTCGACGTGCACCTACCCCGAAATGGGAGCCCGGCGGCGATCCGGAGGGCTCTGTGCATGGCAATTTTCGACAATTTTGTCAGCTTTTGAGAGCGACTCAGCGATCATCCCGCCGCCCTGCTCGGTGTCCACCCTGCCGACTCGGCTCGATCCCGAATTGTCTTGCGCCGGTGCGGCAGTAGCCGTCGATAGGCCCGCAAGAAGCCCCCGTGCCCGAGCGCCGATCCCCCATTAACCCGGCGTCGCCGCCCGCATCGTCCGCATACGATGGTGCGATGACCGAACCAGCGAAGCGGGGCCGCGGTCCCGGCCGGCCGCGGGATGAACGCAACAGTGAGCGACGGCGCAACGAACTCGTCGCCGCCGCCTATCGGGTGTTCACCACGAAGGGATACGCGGCGGCCACTACAGCCGATATTGCTGCGGAGGTCGGCGCGGGTTACGGCACCTTCTATCGCTACTTCGACAGCAAGCGCGCGATTCTCGATGCCGTGTTCGACTACGGTATCGAGCTGCTGACGGTCCAGCTGGCCGGAGAGGTCTTCGACCCGGAGTTCGCGTTCGACGACGAGAACCTCACCTTCGAGTCGCTGGTGCGCGCCTGGACGAGTGCGGTCGACGGGTTGTGCGATCTCGCGGAGAACGACGAGCAACTGGTTCGGGTGTTGTTGTTCGAATTGACCGGCGTCGACGACGAACTCAACGCCCGTCTCTTGGGACTGCACGCTCTCTTGGCGGCAACCGTCGAGCGCTTTCTGGCTCGCTATGTGAAAGCCGGTGTGCTGCGCCGCGATCTGGATACCGTGAATGTCGGCTGGCTGCTGGTCACCGCGACGCTGCCGCCGATGCTGCGCACGATGCAGGGCGCGGACGAAGACGACCGGCGGCGCTATGTCGAGACCGTCGTCGCGACCCTCGGCCCGGGCATCCGCGCCGAATCCCCCGCCGCGAATTGATCGACACGGGCGTCTGCTAATCTCGCCCGATCAGACGAAGGACGGGTTCATGTCCGAACGAATTCCCACTTCCCGGGTGCGGCGCGGCGCCAAGCTGGGCAAACTGGCCGCGAATCAGGCCAAGCACAGTGCGGGCCTGAAACTCGCCGTCGTCGGCAAGTCGCCACAGCAGCGGGCGGCGCAGTCCGAACGCGCGATCCTCGCGGCCGCCGAGGACCTGGTGGCGGTGCTCGGCAGCATGAAGGGCCTGGCCATGAAGCTGGGCCAGATGTTGTCGATGATCGATCTGAACCTCATCCCCGCCGAGTACCAAGACCAGTTCCGGGACAAGCTCGCCGCCCTGTGCGATCAGGCCCCGAAGATGCCTTTCGCACGGATGCGCAAGGTCCTCGAAGGAGACCTCGAACGTCCACTCGGAAAGGTTTTCACCGAATTCGATGAGACGCCGATCGCCGCGGCCTCGATCGGCCAGGTGTATCGGGCCCGGTTGCTCGACGGGCGTGTGGTGGCGGTCAAGATCCAATACCCGGGGGTCGACCTGGCCGTGCGGGCGGATCTGAAGAACTTCTCGCTGGTCATGCGCCTGGCCCGGGCGGTCGCGCCCGGGTTGGCCGACAGCGCCGTGGCGCAGGAGTTCGTCACGCATCTCGCGGATGAGGTGGACTACCGCATCGAAGCCGAGAACCAGCAGGCCGTCGCCGCCCTGTATCAGGACCATCCCTTCATCCGCATCCCCGGCTGCGTTCAGGAGCTGTGCACCGCTCACGTGCTGGTAACCGAAATGGTCGAGGGGATCGGATTCGACGGCATCAAGGCGCTGCCACAGACCGAGCGCGATCTGATCGGCGAGATCGTGTTCCGCTTCTACCTGGGATCGATAGCGCGGTTCGGCCAATTCGCCGGGGATCCACATCCGGGCAATGTGCTGCTCGCGCCGGATGGGACGGTGGTCTTCCTGGACTTCGGCCTGTTCAAGCACATGACCGCCGAAGCGGTGGGCTTCGAGCTGGCGTGCATGCGGGCCGCGGGCGAGTACCGGGGGGCCGACCTGCGTGAGCTACTCGTGGAATACGGTGTGCTGGAACCGGATTCCCCCGTGACTGCCGACGAGTGCCTGCGCTTCTTTCGGGAGAACTCCGGATGGTTCCTGACCGACGCCGAAATCCGCGTCACCGGCGACACCGCGGCCAACGCGGTGTTGGCCGCATTCGACCCCACCCGTGGTTTCTTCCAGCTCTGGCGCGACCAGCGCCTGCCCGCCGAGCACGCGCTCGCACGCCGGGTCGAGTACATGACCGTGGGGCTCCTCGGCAAGCTCGGAGCCAGTGCGAACTGGCACCGCATCGCCCGAGAATGGATGTACGACACGCCACCGCGCACGCCGCTCGGCGCGCAAGAAGAGTCGTGGCTGGCGAATCGCCGCGACACCGCAGCACACTCCCACTGAGCCAATTCATCGACTGCCGTACGCAGATCCCGGTCCGACACCGGCAATCACGGAGCGAGGTCGGCTGCGCTTACCCTTGACCCTGAATAACCCCTGTTCGCAGCGGTTTTCATCGACCCCATTGCGCAATTGTCTGGGACGCACTACTTTGTTGATCAGTACGTCAGCTAATCATGTCACGCGGTCGCCATCACCGATACGAAACTCACCACCGCGCAGAAGCTCCAAGGGGAAACATCGATGATCCAAGCCGGGTGTGAGGTCCGATTCGCCGGGGCGTCGCCGCGACGGAATCGCGTTGCAGGAGAACGCACGTGAAGGAGTCCAAGTCTCCGACTCCGCGGCCCGGCGGAACCGCCACGGCGGTACACATCGTGCGGAGCAATATCGCGGACACGACACGGTCGAGCCTGCGGACCTTCGGACGAGTCGTCGATATGGCTCTGGCATCGGCCCGGGGTGCGGTCTCCGATATCGCCGCGGGCCGGTTCCAATGGCGGGAGATGCTGCATCAGGCGTGGTATCTGCTGACGGTGACCTCGATTCCGGCGGTGCTCATGGCAGTGCCGTTCGGGGTGGTGGTGTCGGTCCAGGTCGGCAATCTCATCCATCAACTGGGCGCGGACTCGCTCATCGGCGCGGCGAGCGGGCTCGGGGTCATCCAACAGGGTGCTCCGATCGCGACCGGGCTGCTACTGGGTGGAGCGGGTGCGTCGGCGATCGCCGCGGACCTGGGGGCGCGCACCATTCGCGACGAGATCGCCGCGCTGGAGGTGATGGGTATCAATCCGGTGCAGCGGCTGGTGATTCCACGAGTGGCGGCCATGATGCTGATCGCGCCGCTGCTCAATATCCTGATCATCTTCGTCGGTGTGGTCTCCGGATACGCGGTCGCCATCGGCGCGCAGAATGTGACGCCCGGCAGCTACTGGGCCACCTTCGGGTCCTTCGCGGTGCTGACCGATGTGTGGATTTCGCTGGCCAAAGCGCTGCTGTTCGGGTTCCTCGTGGTGATCGTGGCCTGCCAGCGCGGGCTGGAGGCGGGCGGTGGACCGCGCGGCGTGGCCGACGCGGTGAACGCCGCCGTGGTGCTGTCGGTGGCCTCGATCATCGTGGTCAATCTCGTTATCACGCAGGTGGTCTCCATGTTCCTGCCGATTCGGGTGGCATGATGGCCGCCGCACCGTATCGCCCCAAGGGCACTCGCTGGGCGTATCACGCCATCGAGCACGCCCATCCGTTAGCGCCGTTCGAGAACGCCGGGTTCATGCTCGGCTTCGTGTGGCTGGCGCTGTCGTCTATTCCGTTGACGCTGCGGCGGTATCGCGCCGAAACCTTGCGTGCCATCACCGATATGACTTGGGGCCGTGGCTCTTTGATCGTCGGCGGCGGCACGGTGCCGATGCTGATCGTGCTCGGCATCGCCATGGGCGCGGGCACCGGCATTCAAGCCTTCGCGGCGCTGGACCTGATCGGGCTGGGTTCGCTCACCGGCGTGGTCTCGGCGTTCGCCAATACCCGCGAACTCGCCCCCATCGCCGCGGCCGTCGGCTTCGCGGCCCAGGCGGGCTGCCGAATGACCGCCGAGATCGGGTCCATGCGCATCTCCGAAGAAATAGATGCGATCGAATCACTCGGGCTGCGCTCGATTCCGTTCGTGGTCACCACGCGGGTCATCGCCGGGGCGGTCGCCATCGTGCCAACCTTCCTGATCGCACTGATCCTGTCGTATCTGGCCTGCGACACCGTGGTGGTGCTGCTACACGGGCAGGCCGGTGGCGTCTACGACCACTACTTCTTCCAATTCACCAGTGGCTACGACATCTTCGCGGCCGTAGTGAAGATCCTCGTCTTCGGTGTGGCGGTGATCCTGATCCATTGCTACTACGGTTTCTTCGCTACCGGGGGCCCGGAGGGCGTCGGCATCGCGTCGGGCCGGGCCGTCCGCGCGAGTTTCGTCGCGATCATCGGGCTGGACATGGTGCTGACCCTGGCGCTGTGGGGCGTCAACTCCGCTATCGAATTCCCGGGGTGACGCGGATGCCGAACTATACGATTCCCGGAGTCGCCATCACCAAGTACCGGGCCCGCCTCGCCGGACTCGTCGCCGCGGTGCTCGCGGTGCTCCTCGTCGTGGCCTGGACGCAGTACACGAACGCCGATCATGGGGATCGGCTGCGTATTCAGTTGCGCACCGACCAGGTTGGTGCGGGCATTGTGCCCGGCACCAATGTGCGGGTGGAGGGTGTGGCCGTCGGCACGGTGGCGGAGGTGATCAGCGTCGGGGACGGTCGCCAACTGCTCACCCTGGATCTCGAAAAGTCCCAGATCGCCGGTCTCACCGAGACTTTCACCGTCGACTACGCGCCCGAGAATCTGTTCGGGATCAGCGCGGTGACGCTGCGGCCCGGCAGTGGCGGCACGCCGCTGCACGCGGAGGCGGTGATCGATATGGTGGGCCGGGTTGCCGACGTGACCATGGGCGCGCTGCTGCGCGAGCTCACCCGAACCTCCACCGACGTGCTCACACCGAAGCTGGCCGAACTGCTGCGGCAGTTCAGCGGCGATCTGAAGGCGTTCACTCCGATCCTGCAGGCGGTGGTGACGCTCAGCCGTGCCGTCGCCGACACCCAGCAATACCCGTCGTCCTATCTGCTCGACCAGTACGCCTCCTTCTTCCAGGGGTTGGGCGTCTTCAGCTCGTCGACCCTGAAACTGCTGAAATCGTTGCTCGATATCGAGGTCTTCCAACACGACCGCGCCCGCTACGACGTCTCCATCGGCATGGTGGTGGATCAGGCCTTCCCTGCCATCGCCGGCCTCCTCAACACCGCGCAGGTCCACTTCAACGGCTACACCGACATGTTCACGCCATTGCTGGGAGCCGTGGCCGCCACCGTGCCGACCCCGGACACATCCCGTGCGGACCTGACCGAGCTCATCGCCCGGCTCGACCGGATCTTCGCCGACACCCCGAACGGACCGGTAGTCAATCTCGGTGTCACATTGCGCGGCGTTCCCGGCGTCGCGGTGCCGCTACTCGGTCAGCAGGCACTCGAAGCACTGGGAGGGGCGCGATGAAGCAGAAGACAACATTCGGGGTCAGTTGGCGGCTTGCCCTGTTCGCCGCGGCGATGGTGGGTTTGCTCATTGTGATCGCCACCGCCATCACCCGTCCCATCGGCGGCGAAACCTCCGGCTACCACGCGATATTCACTGATGTCAGCGGTTTGAAGACCGGTGACGACGTGCGAATGTACGGGGTGGCGGTCGGCAAGGTCACCGAGATTCGCCCCGACGGCACGCGCGCCGAGGTCGGCTTCACCGTGCGGTCCGAACGGACCGTATACACCAGCAGCTCATTGGCGATCCGCTATCAATCACTGACCGGGCAGCGCTATATCGATCTGCGCCAACCGGATTCAGCGGGCGAGGAGCTGACGCCCGGCGCCACCATCGAAACGGATAAGACCATCCCGTCCTTCGACATCACCACGCTGTTCAACGGACTGCAACCGGCGCTGGCCGAATTCTCTCCCGGCGCGATGAATCAGTTCACCGAGAATGTGCTGGCGGTCATCCAGGGTGACGGCAACGGCATCGGGCCCGCGCTCGAATCGCTCGGCACGCTCAGCCGCTACGCCACGGACCGGCAGCACGTGATCTCGGCGATCGTGTCGAATCTGCAGGCCATTTCCGGCCAGATCGGCGGAAAATCGCCGTACCTGATCACACTGCTGCGCGGCCTGGCGGACGTCTTCACCTCGTTCGTCGCACAGATCGACGGACTCATCGACTTCGCGATGGTCGCCCCGTCCGCGCTGGGACCGCTTAACAGCCTCATGACCACGCTCGGGTTCACCGAGAACGCCAACCCGGACCTGATCAATGATCTGCGGCTCGCGTTCCCGAACCCCGCCGACGCCATGGAGGTGCTGGGCAAGCTCCCGGGGCTCATCCAATCCCTGGCCAATCTGCTCCCGCCGGCCGGAGTGACCGCATCTCCTGTCGACCGCACCTGCTCCAAAGGTTTCGCCGAGGTGCCCGCACCGCTGTCGGTGCTCATCGCGGGTCAAGGGGTTTCGATATGCAAGGGCTGAAACAGCTGCGCCCGCACGGACATCCGGACCGGCATGAAGGGGCCAAGCAGCGCCGCGAGCTCCGGCTCGGCATGATCGGCGCGGCGGCGCTGGCCATGCTGCTGGTGGCTGCCGGCGTGATCTATGTGCTGCCGATCGGCAAGCACAGCTACACCGCGGACCTGTCCGATGCCCAGTCGGTGAAGGTCGGTGATCAGGTCCGGATGGCCGGCATTCCGGTCGGTTCGGTGAAATCGCTGGAACTGCAACACAAGAAGGTCCGCATGACCTTCACCGTCCGCGACGAGGTGCGCCTCGGCGATCAATCCACCCTGGAGGTCCGCATGCTCACCGCGGTCGGCGGACATTACGTGGCGGTCCTGCCCGCAGGAGATAAACCCTTGGGCAGCAAGACCATTCCGGCCGATCGGGTCCGGTTGCCCTACAGCCTGGTCCGCACCCTGCAGGATGCCGCCGCGCCGGTCGCCCAAGTCGACGGTGAGACGCTGCGCAAGAACTTCGCCGCCCTGCAGAATTCGCTCGACACCAGCCCGGACGCACTGCGGCAGATGACCACCGCCGTGGCGAGCTTCGTCGGCATCCTCAACAACCAGAACAGCGAGATCTCCCGCGCGCTGAACGTGATGGACGAGTATCTGAGCACCCTCAATGACAACAAGGCACTGCTGGGCACCTTCGTCCGGCAGATCGGGATGCTCGAAACCATGGCCTTGAACAAGAAGGCCGAGATCTCCGAGGCGCTGCGGGTCGGGGCCGGACTGCTGTCCCGCATCGCCGCCGTGGAACCGGCCTGGCGCGAACAACTACAGCCCATCGTGGACAAATTGCTCGAAGCGCTGCCGCAACTGAAAGATCTCGGCGCGCGGGTCGACGAGGCCGGCACCTCGATCGGGGATCTGCGGCAGCGGTTGCAGGCCGCGATGACACCGGAAGGACCGGCCATCGACCAGTCCGCCATCACGATCGCCGCACCGAGCTTGTGCGTTCCCGTTCCCGGACGGGGGTGCTGAGGTGAAACGCTTTCTGGGCTCACAGGGTTTCGTGACCCTCGCCGGCGTCACGCTGGTGGCCGTGCTCGCGATCGTCGGCTACCTGTTCGCCTTCGATCCGATGCGCAAGACCCTCGCCTATTGCGCGATCATGCCCGACGGCGTCGGCCTGTACGCGGGCAACCACGTCACCACCCTCGGCATCCCGGTCGGCACGATCACCAGCGTGCGTCCCGAAAAGGACTCCGTGCGAGTGACATTCACCGTCGACGCCGACCATCCCCTGCGCGGCGACGTCATCGCCACCACGGTGTCGGACACCCTGGTCGCCGACCGCACCCTGTCGGTGCTCGGCGACGACGACTCCCCCGCCCGCTGGAATCAGGACACCTGCCTCACCAAAACGTTCACGCCCAAGAGCATCACCGAGACCCTGGAAGCGTTCTCCGGTCTCGCCGATCAGCTCACCGACCACGGCGATCCCGCCGAGCGGCAGCGTATCCGCGACAGCCTGCGCACCTTCCGGGACGCCACCACCGGCGAGGGCGGGCAGATGAATCGGCTCGTCCTCGATCTCGGTACCGCGCTGCGGCAACCCGACGCCGCCATCGGGCATATCGGGGGGCTGGTGGACTCGTTCGCCGCGCTCGTCGGCAGTATCTCGGCCAATTGGGGGGACATCAAAACCGCACTGGTGCAAGCCGCTCCGGGCATCGCGTTCATCAACGATATCTGGCAGCGGGTGGTGCAGCTCGTGGACTCGCTGCTGGTGATCCTGCCCTGGTTCAACGACATCGCCCGCCGATACGGCCGCCCCATTCTGGAGGGCATCGACGAGCTGACCCCGAGCCTGCGCATGCTCTCGGCCAATGTCGGCACCTTGCAGCAGATCATCGATATGGTCCCGTCACTGGTGACTGCCTTCGGGCAGTCGATCGACCCGCAGACCGGGCACGCCCGCCTGACCTACACGCCGCCGACCGTGGCGCTGCCGCAGGACACCGCCGACCAGGTGTGCGCGGCCGTCAACGCGACAATGCCCGGGCGCTGCCGCACCGCCGCGAACGGGATGGCCGACGTCGACCTGGCTCCTCTCGTTCTGGGATTGGCAGGTGCACGATGAGCAATTGGCGTCGCACGCTTTCCGCCACGGCCCTCGCCATGGCCGTACTCCTGCCCGCCGGGTGTGGATTCAACCCGGCCGCGATTCCGGTTCCCGGCGCATCGGTATCCGGCCCCACCTACGAGATCAGGATCGAATTCACCAACGCATTGAACCTGCCCGCGCAGGCCAAGGTCGTGGCCAATGGCGCGAAGATCGGCAGTCTGCGCTCGGTGACCGTGGTCGACCCCGGCCCGAACACCCCGGGCCGCATCGACGCGGTCGTGGAGATCTCGGCCGCGGTACGGCTGCCGACCACCACCACCGCGCAATTGCGGCAGTCCACCATCCTTGGCGACATCTACATCGGGCTCACCACGCCTGCAACGGATTTCGACAAGACCATCCCGCCCGGCGGTGTCATCCCGCTCGCCCGGACCGAACCACCGCTGCAAGTGGAGGATCTGCTGGCGGGAATGTCCACCTTCGTCGGCGGCGGTGCGCTGCACCAGTTCCAGGAGATCGTCAACCAAACCAATGCGGTCCTGCCACAGCGAGTGCAGGAGACGCGGCGGATATTCGACACCATCGGCCGCGACGTGCAGGACCTCGCGGGCAATCAGGGTTCGGTCGACGCCTTCCTCACCGCCATCGAGGCGGATCTGGCCGCGGTGAGCGACAACCAGCCCGAACTCGACGCACTGCTCAGCGAACGTGGCGCGGTGGACATTCCGGCCGATGCCCAGTCGTTGGTATTGACGCTGGGCATCGTGGGCGCGCTCGGCAGCATCGGCCACGCCGTCGAATGGCTCGGACCGCTGCTGCGGTCCGGCGACGCGACCGCGAAAGCCTTGGTGCCGTTGCTGTTCGCCAACCAGCCCTTGGACCTGAGCGCCCCCTCGAACCTCAATCGTCTTACCGCACTATTGCGCGACAAGATCATTCCGTTCGTCGAGCGCGGACCGAAGGTGAACATCACCGGCGTGAGGATCGAGGGCGGCGCGTCCTCGGTGGCCAAGGAAGACCAGGTGGACGCCATGGTGCGCGCCCTGCGGATGATCGGAATGGTGCGATGAAACCGAGTTCGATTGTCTCCCTTGCCAGTATCGTCGCGATCCTGATCGCTGGAACCAGCTACCTGGCCTTCGGCGTGGTACGCGTGCATCCCTTCCGCGACACCATCACCGCCACCTTGACCGTCCCTGACTCCGGTGGCCTCATCCCACGATCCAAGGTGCTGCTGACCGGTGTCGAGGTCGGTGAGGTCACCGAGGTGAACCGCACGGTCGCCGGAATCAAGGTGGTGTTCCGCGCCGACGCCGAATACCCCATCCCCACATCCAGTTCGGTGCGCATTCGCGGACTATCCGGTCTCGGTGAGCCCTACCTGGAGTTCCGGCCCAGCAAAGGCGGCGACGGACCCTACCTGCAAGACGGCCAGACGGTCCAGACCGGCACGATCACCCGGCCGATGTCGATTCCCGACGTCGCGCGCAACGCGACACAGCTGCTCGAACAACTGGAACCCGAGGTCCTCACCGACATCGTCGACACCTTCAGCACGGCGCTGTCCGGAACCGAGACCGTGATCCCGCAACTGTCACACTCCACCGAACTGCTCGCCGCCACCCTGCTCAGCCGCACCGACGTCATCCGGCAGCTCTTGATCGCCATGCAGGCCAATGCGGGCGATATGGCCTGGTCCGGGCCCGCGCTCACCGACGCCGCCGGTCCCTGGGCCGACTTCGGTCCGCGCATCGCCGACGTCGCTGCCGCCATCGCCCGTGTCATCCGCTCGGGTGACGTGCCCGCCGAATACCTCACCGACACGCCGGACACGGTCGGCCTGCTGCCGTTCTTGCACGAACTGACCACCAAAATCGGCACCATCGGACCCGAACTGGCTCCACTTATCCCCGTGCTCCAACCGGTCGTCGCCTCGGCCACCGGCACGCTGCACAACGTCGATATCAGCAGCCTGATCAGCCAGGCACTCGCCACCACCAGCGCCGACGGCACTCTGCAACTGCAGCTCACCGTCAAATAGACCACGACCGAATATCCCTGGGAGACAACGATGTCCGATACCTCCACCGTCGACGAGCCCACACTCGACAAGGCCGCGCCCGGCAAATCCACGCCGGGCACACCAAAGCCTGGCACGCGACCCTCAGCTCGCGCGGTGTCGATCTCGCTGTCCACGATCATCTGGACCGCCGCCACCGCGGCCCTGGCGATCATCGCGATCGTGCTGGCCGGATTCCTGATCTCCGCCCGCGGCGACATCTCCCACCGCGACACCGTCGCCGCCGACGACGCCCACGCCCAACAGGTCGCGACCGACTACGCAGTCGGCGCGTCGACAGTGAACTTCGCCGACTTCAACGCCTGGGTCGGCCGTCTCAAGGCCAACACCACACCGGCGCTGTCCAACAAGTTCGACGCCACCGCGCCGAAGCTCCAAGAGGTCCTCACCCCACTCAAGTGGACCTCCAGCGCCCAGCCCGTCGCCGCCAAGGTGATGAGCGAATCGGGCGGCGTCTACAAGGTGAACGTCTTCGTCAACGTCTCCTCCACGAACGCGCAGAACCCCGAAGGCGCGCAGACGACCGTCACCTACAACGTCACCGTCGACCGCTCCGACTGGAAGGTCAGCGACGTCGGCGGTATGGACGGGGCACTGCCCATCAAATAACCGGTTCTGCCCGATGCGAATCCTGTTCGGGCGGAATGGAAGTAAGGAATACAACACCGATGTCAAAGGAAAACCCGCTGCTCGCCGAGCTCGAGGAACCCAGGGAGATCCTCGAGCTACTCACCCCCGAAGAGTCCGCTCAGCTGCTGATGCTGGTGCGGCAGGCGAAACAGAACCAGCAACGCAACCTGGATCTCGCCATCGACAAGAGCCTGGAAGTGCTGCCGCGCCTGCTCCGCATCCCCGCCCGCAAGATCCTCTTCGGAAAGTGAAAAACCATGGCAGACATGCTGACCCGCGCCAAGATCGCAATCCTGGCCCAGACGCTCGGTACCGAACCCACGGCGCTGGCCGGTCTGGAGCGACTCGGCGCGCACAATCTCGAGGCGCTGCTCGAGCGCATCTCCAATGAGTTGTTCGACTCTCTCGCACCGACTTTCGCGCGCGTCAGCAAGCTCGCCCCGCTCGTGCCCAATGCGCTGGTGATCATCGTCGCACAGAAGGCCATCCCCGCAGAGGTCGGCGGCCGCGCCGGAGGCTCCGTCGGCATGGACCACCCCGACCGCGCCAGCGGCATCATCGCCGGACTCACCCCGGCCTACATGGCCGACGCCGCACCGTTCATCGACCCGCGAGTGATTCCGGTCTTCGCGCCACGGATACCAGCCGAACTGCTCATACCCACGGCCGTCGAACTACTGCGCCGCCGCGACTATCTGACCGCCTCCCGCTTCGTCGAGCACGCCACCGAACAACTGGTACGCGAATTCGAACGTGGCATCGACGACGACGAAGGGCTCATCCGCACCGCGGCACTGGTGTCCTCCACCGACCGGCTCAACGACATCGTGGGTGTGCTGCCCGTCGAGCGGCGCACCCGCATCATCACCACCGCGGCCTCCGCCGAACCCGAGACCGTACTGGCCGCACTGTCGGCGCTGGCCCGTCTCGACACCGAACTCGCCGCCCCGCTCAGCAACACGCTGTTCGACGGCCTGGACACCGACGGCATCGCACGCATCCTGGCCATCGCCACCGACGCGAGCGCACTGCCCGAACTCCTGGACATCACCGACCAACTGACCGAGCGCACGCTCACTCGCCTCGCGCAGTCCCCCTACTTCGCCGACGACTCGGCGCTGCGCACCATGGAGCAGGCCGCCACGACCGACCGGCACCGTCGCGCCTGGCAGCGAATCGCGCATACCGCCTCCGACCCGGCCAACCCTGCCACCGCCTGAACGAGATATACAGTCGTGCCACAACTTTAACCGTCGCCCTCGGCGCTCACGGCCGCGTGGATTCACCCCTGCGTTGTCGTGTGCCAGCGGGCGCTTTGTATAGCGTGCCTCGCGCATCCGCCGAGCGCCCGTGGAGACGTTATCCAGCGGAGGCCGCAGATCAAGTCGGTAGACATTCCTCGGATCCACCGGTTCGACGAACCTCGATCGCGGTTTGTTCAGCTGCAGGAACTGTTCAGCGACGATTTGTGGAGCATGGTGACAAAGTCCCTGATGGCGCACAAAAATAGCCCATGACCAAGCATTACGGTCAGGGTCCACATTCGTTCCACCCGTCAAAACGTGTGATTTCCAAAAAAACACCGGCGATGGTCTCTCGCACCAAGAATCGGTAGAAGGTAGTCCGCAAGGTTATCGACCTGGACCGACGTCAACCGTCGGTCGATTTCGAAGGGTGACACCCAGTCCTCGGCGGATCCGAATCGTTCGGGTCCGAGTTGGTACCTACCCTTCCGCTGCCAACTGTCCACAGGCAGCTGCGATTTCTTGGCCGCGGGTGTCGCGGACGGTGCAAGGGACGCCCGCTTCGTTGACGCGGCGAACGAATTCGCGCTCAACGGGTTTGGGGGCGGCGTCCCATTTGCTGCCCGGGGTGGGGTTCAAAGGAATCACGTTGACGTGGACGCGGGAGCCGAGGGTCTTGTGGAGCTTCTTGCCGAGCATGTCCGCGCGCCAGGGCTGGTCGTTGATGTCACGGATCAAGGCGTATTCGATGGAGACGCGGCGGCCGGACTTATCCGCGTAATACCTTGCGGCGTCGAGGACTTCGGCGACCGGCCAGCGGTTGTTGACCGGGACCAAGGTGTCGCGGAGTTCGTCGTCGGGGGTGTGCAGGGAAACCGCGAGGGTGACCGAGAGGTCTTCGTCGGCGAGTTTGCGGATGGCCGGTGCCAGGCCGACGGTCGAGACGACGACGTTGCGCTGGGAGATTCCGAAACCGTCCGGTGAAGGTGACGTAATGCGCCGGACAGCTGACACTACTCGACGATAGTTAGCTAGTGGCTCGCCCATACCCATGAAAACGATATTCGACAGGCGGCCGGGGCCGCCGGCCACTTCACCGTCGCGCAGCGCGGCGGCCGCGGAACGGACCTGGTCGACGATCTCGGCGGTGGAGAGGTTGCGGGTCAGACCCGCCTGGCCGGTCGCGCAGAACGGGCAGGCCATACCGCAGCCGGCCTGGCTGGAGATACACAGCGTGGCCCGGTCCGGGTAGCGCATGAGCACCGACTCGAGCAGGGTGCCGTCATTGGCCTTCCACAATGTCTTGCGGGTGCTGCCGTCATCGCAGGCGATATGGCGCACGGCGGTGAGCAACGGCGGGAACAGGGCCTCGGCCACCTTGGCGCGCATGGCTTCGGGCAGATCGGTCATCTGCTCCGGATCGGCCTGCAAACGGCCGTAGTACTGGCGCGCGATCTGGTCGGCCCGGAACTTCGGTAGCCCCAGCGCCTCCATCGCGGCACGGCGCCCGTCGGCGTCGAGGTCGGCGAGATGCCGCGGGGGCATTCCGCGGCGGGGAGCGTCGAATACGAGCGGCAACGGGGCAGTCATAACCTCTCCAGTGTCCCATCCGAGTCCACCATCGCCGGTGTCGGGGCGGGCGGCGCTGGTCACACCGGACCGGAACGACCGAGGCAACCCGACATACGGCAGACAACGGGCAATATCCCCGCAACGGTCATAGCGATCAGCAATGATCGAGCTATGACAGCCGATGCCGTGAACCCCGGGTCCGACTCGACCCCGGAAAGGAATATCGATCACAAGGCCGACCCCGCGTTGAAGACTCGGACCGGTTACACCTGGCTCGGGCTCATCACCGCGGCGCTGCTCGGCATCCTGGTACTCGTCTTCATTCTGCAGAACCTGGAGGCGGCCCACGTCGAGTTCTTCGCCTGGCGGTTCCAGATGCCGATCGGCGTGCTGGTGCTGCTGTCGGTCATTATCGGCGCACTGGTGATGACACTGGTCGGCGGCTGGCGCATCTTCCAGCTACGTCGCGCGGTGAAGAAGGCGACGACCTACTAGAGCAGGGCGGTCAGTACCAGCCACGAGACGAAGGCCGACGGCAGCATCGAGTCCAGCCGGTCCATGATGCCGCCGTGGCCGGGCAGCAGGGTGCCCATATCCTTGATGCCCAGTTCGCGCTTGATCTGCGATTCGATGAGGTCGCCGGTCGTGGCCACCAGCACCAGACCCACGCCGAGCAGGACGCCGATCATCGAATTCGCCTGCAGCAGCAGGGTCACCGTGAGCAGACCACCGATGACGGAGAAGACCAGGGAGCCACCGAACCCCTCCCAGGACTTCTTCGGGCTGATGGCCGGAACCATGGGGTGGCGACCGAAGAGGACGCCCGCCACATAGCCGCCGACATCCGAGCAGACCACCAGGATCATGAAGGTCAGGACGCGGAGATTGCCGTTGTCGGCGAGCAGCATGAGGATCGCGAAGGCGGCCAGCAGGGGCACCCAGGCCAGTACGAAAATGCTGATCGCGGTGTCGCGCAGATAGTTTCGGGGCGTGGCGCGCAGGCCGTGGTCGAACAGTCGCCACACCATGAGGGTCAGCGCGGTGCCCGCGAACGCACCCGCCACACCTTCCGCTCCCCACGGCCAGGCCAGCCAGATAATGGCCTGACCGCCGACCAGTAGTGGGATGCGCGGCACCAGGACATCGGCCTCGCGCAGACGCTTGGCGACCTCCCAGGTGGCCACCGCCATGGCCACCGCGATCACACCGATCAGAATCTTGGGGACGAACAGCAGGATGGCGATGAGCGACAGGCCCAGACCCAGACCGACCGCCAGGGCCGCGGGCAGGTTGCGTCCGGCCTTGGATTTACCGCCGCTCGCTGCGGCGGGAGCGGTCGGCGTCGTCGCGACGGGACCGGGGGTCCGGTCGTCCGGCGACCCCGCCGCAGCACCTTCAGCCTTCGATACCGCACCGCCGGGCGGCTCCGACGCGGAGCGACCGGTCGTCGCCGATGCATCGCCATCGGGGGTCACCTCGCCCGGCGGCGTCGCATTATCTGCGGCGGCAGTATCTTCGGCCACGATTGTCCTGTCGCTCACTTGTCGTCCGTTCGTCCCTACCCCCGGCCGGCGCCGCCGACCGTCTCAGACCTCGAGCAGTTCGGCTTCCTTGTGCTTGACCAGGTCGTCGATGCTGGCGACATACCTGTGGGTGGTCTTGTCGAGTTCCTTCTCGGCGCGACCGACCTCGTCCTCACCGGCCTCGCCGTCCTTCTGGATGCGGCCCAGCTCATCCATGGCCTTGCGGCGCACATTGCGGACCGCGACCTTGGCGTCCTCACCCTTGGACTTGGCCTGCTTGACCATCTCGCGACGCCGCTCCTCGGTGAGCTGCGGAACGGAGATCCGGATGATGGTGCCGTCATTGCTCGGGTTCACACCCAGATCCGAATTGCGGATCGCGGTCTCGATGGCGCCCAGCATATTGGCCTCGTAGGGCTTGATCACCACCATGCGCGGTTCGGGCACATTGATGCTCGACACCTGGGTGATCGGCGTAGGCGCACCGTAGTAATCGATGACGATCCGGGTGAACATGCCCGGGTTCGCGCGACCGGTCCGGATGCCAGCCAGGTCGTCCTTCGCCACCGCGACGGCCTTCTCCATCTTTTCCTCGGCGTCGAAGAGCGCTTCTTCAATCACGGCGTTTCCTCCACAGCGTCATCGTTCATTTCGGTCGGCGTGGCCACGGGAGCTCACGAACGAACCAGCGTGCCGATTTTCTCACCGGCGACCGCACGGGCGATATTGCCCTTTGTCAACAGATTGAACACCAGCATGGGCATCTGGTTGTCCATACAGAGGCTGAAGGCGGTGGCGTCCGCGACCTTCAGGCCGCGTTCCAGCACCTCTTTGTGGCTGATCTGGGTGAACATGGTGGCGGAGGCATCCTCGCGGGGGTCCGCGGTGAAGACACCGTCGACGGCCTTGGCCATCAGCACGACTTCGGCACCGATCTCCAGGGCGCGCTGCGCCGCGGTGGTATCGGTGGAGAAGTACGGCATACCCATACCCGCACCGAAGATGACCACGCGGCCCTTCTCCAAATGCCGCTTGGCGCGCAGCGGCAGGTACGGTTCGGCGACCTGCCCCATGGTTATCGCGGTCTGCACGCGGGTATCGATCCCCTGCTTCTGCAGGAAATCCTGCAGCGCAAGGGAATTCATCACCGTGCCGAGCATGCCCATGTAATCGGAGCGGGCGCGTTCCATACCGCGCTCCTCGAGTTCGGCCCCACGGAAGAAGTTCCCGCCGCCGATCACCACCGCGACCTGCGCGCCGGTGGAAACCACCTCGGCAATCTGCTCGGCGACCGCCTGTACGACGTCCGGGTCGAGTCCTACCCGACCACCGCCGAACATCTCGCCGCCCAGCTTGAGGAGCACTCGGCGATAGCCCTTGCGGTCGGGGGCCGTATCCGGGTCCGTCATCGGTCTCCTTCTCCCTCGGCAGTCAACCTGCGCACGCACATGAAAAGACCATCCCGGCACAACGGATTACACGGGACGGCGACGAGCTTTATCTATCCTGCCTCACGCACCGCCACGAAGGTGACCCGACCCTCGTACATCGTGAGATTTTCGGGGCAGCTTATCCGTTTTCGGCGCCCACCGATAGCGCGGCGAGACGGGCGGTCGCGGTCGCGATGGCCGCGACCCGCTCAACGACGGGTCGTCCGCACGGCAGACGGCCCCTCGGGCAACGAATACCGTTGCCAGAGGGGCCGTCTCGCTGATGTCAGGCGATTACGCCTGGCCGACCTCGAAGCGGGCGAAGCGGGTGATGGTGACACCGGCCTCGTCCAGGAGCTGCTTCACGGTCTTCTTGCTGTCGGTGACCGACGACTGCTCCAAGAGGACGACGTCCTTGTAGAAGCCGTTGACGCGGCCCTCGGTGATCTTCGGGAGGGCGGCCTCGGGCTTGCCCTCTTCGCGAGCGGTCGCCTCGGCGATCGAGCGCTCCTTCTCGACAACGTCGGCCGGAACCTCATCGCGAGTGACGTACTTGGCCTTGAGCGCGGCGACCTGCATGGCGGCGGCACGCGCGACCTCGGCCGCGGCGTCACCCTCGCCCTGGTACTCGACCAGCACGCCGACGGCGGGCGGCAGGTCGGTGGCACGCTTGTGCAGGTAGGTGGCGACGGGGCCCTCGAAGGCCACGACGCGACGCAGTTCGAGCTTCTCGCCGATCTTGGCGGCCAGCTCCTGCACGGCCTGATCGGCGGTCTTGCCGCCCAGGTCGACAGCCTTGAGCGCGTCCAGGTCGGCCGGGCGGGCCTTGACGGCACCCGCGACGACCGCGTTGGCCAGCTCCTGGAACTCCGCGTTCTTGGCGACGAAGTCGGTCTCGGAGTTGATCTCGATCATGACGCCGTCGGACGCGGCGACGAGACCTTCGGCGGTGGCGCGCTCGGCGCGCTTGCCGACATCCTTGGCACCCTTGATGCGCAGGATCTCGACGGCCTTGTCGAAGTCGCCGTCGGTCTCCTCGAGCGCCTTCTTGCAGTCCATCATGCCGGAGCCGGTGAGGTCCCGGAGCCGCTTCACATCGGCGGCAGTGTAGTTCGCCATCTGGGGCGAGCCTCCTGTGGTGAGTGGTCGGTGGTGGTCAATACCATGCCGACCGCTACCGAACGGTAGCGGTCGGCAAGGTGAACTAACGCCGTGGAGCGGCTATCAGAAGTCGGCCGGGGTCTTGGTGGCCGGATCTTCCTTCAGCTCGGCTTCGGCAGCGGTCTCGACCGCAGGGGCAGCGTCGGCAGCCGGAGCGGCCTCGGCGGCCGGGGTGGCCGAAGACAGCAGTTCCTGCTCCCACTCCGCGAGCGGCTCGCCGGCAGCGCCGGCTTCCGGCTTCGAATCGCCGGAGGCGCGCGAGGCACGGGCCTGCACACCCTCAGCAACAGCGGAGGCGACAACCTTGGTCAGCAGCGCGGCCGAACGGATCGCGTCGTCGTTACCCGGGATCGGGTAGTCGACCAGGTCGGGATCGCAGTTGGTGTCCAGGATCGCGATGACCGGGATGTTCAGCTTGCGAGCCTCACCGACGGCGATGTGCTCCTTGTTGGTGTCGACGATCCACACGGCCGAGGGAACCTTGGCCATATCGCGGATACCACCGAGGGTGCGCTCGAGCTTGTTCTTCTCACGCGTCAGCATGAGGATTTCCTTCTTGGTGCGACCTTCGAAGCCACCGGTCTGCTCCATGGCCTCCAGCTCCTTCATCCGCTGAAGGCGCTTGTGCACGGTGCCGAAGTTGGTGAGCATGCCGCCCAGCCAGCGCTGGTTCACGTAGGGCATGCCGACGCGGGTGGCCTCGGAAGCGATCGACTCCTGGGCCTGCTTCTTGGTTCCGACGAAGAGAACGGTGCCACCGTGGGCGACGGTCTCCTTGACGAACTCGTAGGCCTTGTCGATGTAGGTCAGCGTCTGCTGCAAATCGATGATGTAGATGCCGTTGCGATCGGTGAAGATGAATCGCTTCATCTTCGGGTTCCAACGACGGGTCTGGTGTCCGAAGTGCGCGCCGCTGTCGAGCAGCTGCCTCATTGTTACGACAGGCATGGCCCCGTAACCCTTTCATTGCTGGTTGTCGCAGGAATCGGCGATCCCTGCCCTGGCGCCCGAAGCCGCTGGAACCCACGCTGCGTCTGCCGAACAATCGATGTTCAGCGGAACGCGTTGGGACCAGCCAGCGACCCTTGATTCGGGCGCGCGAAGTCGATTCGCTCTACGCAAACCGCTAGATCAGTCTACGGGGCTGGCGGGTCAGACCGAAATCGCCCCTAAATGGAGAAGCGGAGGCTATTCACATTGGCGCGGGTCATCCACACTCGCCGACGCGGGGATTCCCATGTCGACCTGGCGATACCAGGCTGGATGGCGTGCGGTGGATTACGGCGATCGTGATGGGATGGTTACTGCTGGCGACTGCCCGCGGAGTGGCCGAACCCGCCATTGTTTACGGTTGGCCGCTGCTGCCGCGGCCAACCGTGGTGCGGGTCTTCGACAAGCCGGAGCACAACTGGCTACCCGGACATCGCGGGGTGGACCTCGCGGGTGCTGCGGGGCAGACAGTGCTGGCCGCCGGGGCCGGGGTCGTGGTGTTCGCGGGTGTGGTGGCCGGCAAACCGGTGGTGTCGGTGGATCATCCGGGCGGGTTGCGAACCACCTATGAGCCGGTGCGGGCGACGGTGGCCGTGGGGCGGCGGGTCGGGCGCGCGAGTGCGATCGGGACGTTGGAGAGCGGGCATGCGGGGTGCCCGGTCGCGGCCTGTCTGCACTGGGGGCTGCGGCGCGGGGCCGACTACCTCGATCCGCTGGGACTCGTTCATCGCACGCCGTTGCGGCTGAAGCCGTCGGCTCGGCGACAGCACAGGGTTGCCCGACAGCCCGGGATTCGGCGGCGAGCGGTGGTTCGACGACGGCGAGCGAGAACCCGCATCCCGCTCACGGTTCGACAAACGAATAGGCGAGCTCGAATCCCGCTGCGACGCAGGCGGCTCCGACCACCGATACCGCCACGATCGCCACGGCGGATCGACCGCCGCCCCATTCGTGGCGAGGCGCGGTGTGCAGCACCCGGCCGCGCCGCACACTGGTCACCACGACGGCGGCCAGCGCGACGGCTACCGCCAGTGGCGCCACGGCCGCGGGCCGCCATTCGGTATTGGCGGCAGCGTGCAGGAACAGCGCCACATTCGCCATGGCCGCCACCGCGGTCCGCCGCCACGACAGCGCGGTCCGCTCCGCCGCCAACCCGGTATCGGATATCGGCGCATCGGTCACGACAGCAGCACTCCGATACCGGCCAGCACCGAGATCAGGGCAATACCGGCGGCCAGGATGGGCACCAGCACGGTGTCCGGCAATGGATCTCCACGCCGCATGGCCGCCGCCACATGCCGCCACCGCCCGTACGCGCCGACCGCGACAATCGTGGCGAGCACAATGCAGCTCATCCCGACGGCGGTCCGCACCCCGTGATGCCGAAACGGCCGAACCAGTTCGTGCACGGCCACGCCGGCGGCCAACAGCCCCAACGCGGTCCGTGTCCACGCCAGGAAGGTGCGCTCATTGGCGAGAGTGAATCGATAGTCCACCTCCATCTCGTCCGGTTCCGCAGGCGTGGGTCGGGTCATGGACACCAGTGTTCCCGGCATACCAGCACTCGCGGCGTTGTCCGGGCCGGCGAGTTCCCGCCCACCACCGGACTGCACGGCCACGCGAGCGGCCCGCGCCACCGACGGCACCCCGCAGATCGAGGCGATCCACTCCCCCGCGACCGACTAGGCACGCTGAAGCGACCGGGGCCGTCAGCGCGGCGGACCACGATCGCCTCGCGGGTGTCTGCGGCTGCCCCTGTGGCCCTGTCGCCGGTCCTCAGTGCCTGCCGATCGACACGATCCACTCCCCGCGATCGACTAGGCACCTAAAGCGGCCGGAATCGGTGCGGCGGACCACGATCCCCACCGCCTCACGGGTGATCACGACCGACGCTTCGCGGCTGCCTGCCTTTCTCGGCAGCCCCGTCGATCGGGGCGAACCGCTCCCGCGATCGACTTGGCATGCTGATGCGGCCGGAGTTGCCGGTGTGGCGGACCGTGCGATCGCCAGTCCCTCACGGGTCGCCGCGACCGACGCATCGGCCAGGCCGCCGGTCCTAGGCGCCCCTGCCGATTGATACGAGCCACTCCCCTGCGAGCGATCGAGGCACGCTGAAGCGGCCCGGGTCATCGATGCGGGCGGACCACGATCGCCGCACGGTTGGCCGCGACTGGCTCATCGGGCCTGCCGCGCTTATCCGGCCGGCCCCGCTGGCCCGGTTTCTCACAGCGAGAGTGGTCTTCGTGCTTTGCGAGAGCTTTCACAGCCCGCGCTGCTGGTCCCGAGGCGCTGGGCGGATGAGGATGGGGGGTATGCCGAGTAAGCCTGTTGCCGACCCGTTCAATTACGCCGAGGTCGGGGCGACCAGTGGTGAATTTCCTTCCGGCTATCACCATTTCCGGTTACGTCGCCGGATCGGGGCGGGGCGGGCACTGTTCGAGGAGGCGGGGGGCGCGATTCTCGGGTATCGCATGCAGCGGGGTACCGGGATTTTTCGGGAGGCGAGCACGCCGGTCGCCGAGGCGGGCACCCGGCTGACGGTTCGGTTGGGGGTGGGGCCGTTCGGGATTACCGCGCCGTGTCAGGTGGTGTACGTGCTGGATGAACCGAATCGACGCGGGTTCGCCTATGGCACGCTGCCCGGGCATCCGGAGCGTGGTGAGGAGTTGTTCGCCGTCGAATTCGACCCCGCCGATGAGTCGGTGTACGGCGTAGTGGCCGCGTTCTCCCGGCCGGGGACCTGGTACACGCGGCTGGGCGGGCCGGTGGTGCGGCTGATCCAGCACTACATCGCGGGTAAGTACATCGACGCCATCCGACCCGCTCAGGCCTGACCGGTCTCGAATCGGCTGATCTTTTCGCCCTCGACGGTGAAGCGCCAGGCGGTGCGCATGGAGCCCCAACGGGTGTTGGTGTAGTCGGCGACGACAGCGCGGCCACCGTCGGAGATCGACTGGATATCCATGCGCCCCTCGGTATCGAAGATCTCGCTCGCGGCCCACTTCCGCAGGTCCAGGTCGTTGCCGTCGTCGGACATGGTCGCGTCGGCGGTGAGCACGGCCTCGAAGGCCTCGCGGTCACCGGCATTGACGGCGTTGACGAACTGCGCAACCACGGGATCGAGCTCGGTCATCGGAAGCCCCTTCGGATCGGTGTGCCGTACTCCGGGCAGGTTCGTATGCGTGACGCTCCGCTTGCTCACCGCCAACGTACCGCAGCGGGTAGCGCGTCAGCCGCATACGAGCCGACGCGCCCGCAGATGGCAGGCGTCAACCACAGCTCCCGGCAATCATGACCGCGACGTCCGCCGACGGTGACTCGCTCCCAGCGGCCGAGCCCTTTTCGTATCCGTGGAACCAAGCTGCCGCAGCCAGTGACTCCGCCGGGGTTGTCGAGAACCCTTCAAGTCCTCGGCACCAAACCGCCGCCGACGATGGCTCCCCGGGTTGCCGAGACTCCCTCAGACCCTCGGACCCGAGCGGCCGCCAACGGCGCCTCGCCCCAGGTGACCCACGCCCCTTCACATCCGAGCAGCCGCGTCGAGATCCCTGGGCCGATCAGGGATCAGTGTGCCGACAGGTGCGGGAGCAGGGCGTCGGCTTCGGCACGCAGGTCGGCGGCACGGTCGGGATATCCCGCACGCTCGTAGTCGGTTGCCGCCGAATGTCTTTCGTCGATCTCGGCGCGCACGATGCGTTCGATATCGGTTTCGGTCAAGTCGCGTCGGGTCACTTCGGCCGCACCCGGACCGACCGCGCTCGCCTCGATCGCCCCGGCCCGTGTATCGGTGACGTCGACGGACTCGGCATTGTCGATGGCGGCGAGGGCGGAGCGCAGCGCCGAGGCGGCGCGGCGATCGCGGGCCTTTATGGCGGCCGATAGCGCCGTGCGCATGCGGTCGCGCAACGGCACTGCCCCACCGGCTGATTCGGTCGACATGATCACGACCGTATGCCTCGTGCCGAGCTAAGCGCGAGGATTCGACTCGAGGTGTCGCGGCCTCGAGGTATCGCGGCCTACCGGTTTGTCGCGGCGGAGACGGCCTGCTCGCGGTCGGCCAGCTCCGATTTCCACTGCCGGAAGCCCTCTTCGGTCCGGCCGCGCCGCCAGTAGCCGGAGATGGAGGACGCCCATTCGGCGGTCACACCGCGTTCCTTGCGAATGTAGGGCCGCAGCTGGTGCATGACGGCCTGTGCCTCACCGTGGATGAAGACCTGGACCTGTCCGTCGCGCCAGGGCTCGGCCAGGACGGCCGCCGCCAGCCGCTCCCCGGGGGCGGTTTCGCCGCGATGCACCCAGGTGAGCTCCATCGCGTCCGGGCGTTCGAAGTCGAGTTCATCGGCGGGTCCGTCGATTTCGATGAACACCCGCCCCACCGCGTCGGCGGGCAGGGCAGCGCACGCGGCCGCGATGGCGGGCAGGGCGGATTCGTCGCCGGCGAACAGATGCCAATCCGCATCCGGCCGAGGCGCGTACGCACCGCCGGGACCGAAGAGGTCGATCGAATCGCCGGGCTGCGCGGTGGCGGCCCAGGGGCCCGCTACACCCTCCTCGCCGTGGTAGACGAAGTCGATGGCGATCTGCTTCGCCTCCGGGTCCACCGCGCGCACGGTGTAGGTCCGGGTGACCTCACCGCCCGGTCCCGGGAACAGCAGTTTGACGTAGGCGTCGGTGAACGCGTTGGGCTGGAAGGTCTCGAAGCCCGGACCGCCGAGGTGCACGCGAATCAGGTGTTCGGTGAGCCGGGTGGTGCCCTGAACTACCAGGGTCGTACGTGGACGAGCCAAGTGAATCACCTCCATATTAGGATTACCTAACTCAGCCTACGTGGATGGCCGATAGTTCGCCGATACAAGTTCGATACAACGGTGAGGCATCAATCACATACTTCCGTCGCCGGAACTCGCACAGCCCACCTCATAGCGAACCGCCCGAACGGTCTGGCAATTCCGGGCCGTGTCCGCTGTACCGCAACGCATCAACGTCCGAACCGAAGTCGCTCACGCACCTCCCACCAAAGCACTTCGAGCGCGATCAGCCCGGCGGGGCGGGCATTCACGCGCGCGGGTGGGCCTGGTCGTGCACCTTCTTGAGGCGCTCGATGGAGACATGGGTGTAGAGCTGGGTGGTGGCCATACTGGCGTGCCCGAGGAGTTCTTGGACTACACGCAGGTCCGCGCCGCCCTCGAGGAGATGGGTGGCGGCCGTGTGACGGAGCCCGTGCGGGCCCATATCGGGTGCGCCGGGAATGGCGGAGACCACCTCGTGGACAACGGATCTGGCTTGCCGGGGATCGAGGCGGCGGCCGCGGCGGCCGAGCAGCAGGGCGCGGCCGGAATCCGGGGTGGCGAGAGCGGGGCGGCCGCGGCGGAGCCAGAGTTCGAGGGCGGTGTCGGCGGGTGCGCCGAACGGCACCGCCCGCTCCCTGTTGCCCTTGCCCAGGACCCGCACCAGGTGGCGTTCGCGGTCCACATCGTCGATATCGAGCCCGCACAGTTCGCCAACGCGAATACCGGTGGCGTACAGCAGCTCCACGATCAGGCGGTCCCGCAGGGCGAGTGGATCCTCCTGCGCGGCACCCGATTCCGCCGCATCCATGGCCGCCCGCGCCTGCTCCTTCCCCAGCACCGCGGGCAGTACCCGATGCGCCCGCGCCGACCCCAGCCGCGGCCCGGGATCGACCGCCAACCGCCCCGTACGCGTCAACCATTCGGTGAATGTCCGCGCCGAGGATGCCCGTCGCGCCATGGTCGTTCGCGCCGCCCCGCTCGCGGCCTGCGCACTCAACCACGACCGCAGCAGAGCCAAATCCAGTTCCCCCACACCGGAATCCGCCGATCGCATCACCAAATGCTCCAGCAGCGACCGCGCATCTCCCACATAGGCCCGAGCCGTATGCGCCGACCGGTTCTTCCCGAGCCGCAAATGCCGCCCGAATTCGACCAGCAGCGCCTCCAAATCCTCGGGCAGTTCACTCATCCCCCCAGGTTCACCGCCGCCCCGCCCGATGGCAAGCCCCCGCGCCGCTCGAGGCCGTCGTGCAACCGGTGACGTTCATGCCCGTCGTGCGGCCTGTGGCACTGTTCGATACCAGCCGTTTTCGTCACATGCGACCAGACCGCCGAGCTCGAGTGCGCACAGGGCGGCTCGCACCGCGGGGATGGTCAGACCGGATTGCTCTGCGAGCAAGCGCGGTAGACGTGAACCGGTCTGTGGGAGAGCCGCATAGGCCAGCGCTTCGTCGCCGGACATATCGTCCTCCGGGTTGGGCGGGACGGTGCCGGGGAGTGACAGCCGCAACGGTCCGGCCTCGTCGATGACCTCTTCGGCGCTGGTGGTCAGGAAGGCCTCGCCCTCGCGGATCATGCGGTGGCAGCCGACCGAGGCGGCCGATGTCACCGGCCCGGGAACCGCCAAGGCCGGACGACCCAGGCGGCGCGCCCATTTCACGGTATTGCGGGCACCGCTGCGCATTCCGGCCTCGACGACCACAACCCCGTCGGCCAGAGCCGCGATCAACCGATTGCGGGCCAGGAAATAGTGCTTCCGAGCGGTGCAACCGGGCGGGTACTCAGTGACGACCACTCCGGTATCGGCGATCTCCGCGAGCAACCGATCGTGCTGGACCGGGTACGGCCGATCGGGACCACAGGCCAGTACCGCGACCGTCACTCCCCCCACCGCCAGCGCCGCCCGATGGGCCATCCCATCGATCCCGAACGCCGCCCCGGACACAATCGTCCACCCACGCGCGGCCAACTCCCCCGCGATCTCCCCCGTTACCTGATTCCCGTACCCGGTACTGCACCGCGCCCCCACCACCGCCACGGCCCGCTCGGTGCATTCCACCAACGACCGCGGCCCGCGCACCCACAACACCAACGGCATCGCCGCCCCCGCATCCTGCTCCGGATCCAACTGCCCCAACCCCAATAGCCGCCAAGCGGGCCACTCCGCATCATCGGGCGTCACCACCCGCCCCCCGATCCGCTCCATCACCGCCAAATCCCGCTCAGCCCTGTCAATCCCCCGCCGCAACTCGGTAGCCCCGCGCAAAACATCCGGCAACGCGCACTCCCGCACCGCCCGCGCCGCCTCCACCACCCCCACCGAATCGATCAACGCCGACAACGCCGCACACGGCCCCTCCACCACCCGCGACAAATACACCCACGCCAACCGCCGCGCGTCCCAATCCCCCTCGCGGCCAGGAACCTCGGTGTCCGGTCCTCCGCCGTGGCGGCCAAGATCCCCGGCACCCCGTCCTCCGGCGTCGTCACTGAGCAGTCCACCGCCGTCGGTGGCGGTCGCCGCCCGCCCCTCGCCCTCACGTACACACGGTCGACCGAGAGGCACATCGACCACAGCACCGCCCTCGTCATGGTCCACCGCGCGGGCGTTCTGCCTGCCGAGGCACGCTGCAGTATCCAATTCGGCGAGCGATTCCCGCTGCGCTGGAGAGGATTCGACAACGCACTCCTCAGAATCGACTCGGCACCCCTCCTCACGATGGTCGGGCAGCATTTCGCTCATGACCCACCTCGCTGCCGAAAGTTCAATGCCTGCAACACATCCTGCGCAGTCGGAACATCGCCACCACGCAAGTCGCAGACCGTCCAGGCCACTCGGATTGCCCGGTCCGCGCCGCGAGCGGACATTCGGCCATGCTTGAGCGCGTTCTCGACCGGTGCGAGCGCCTCCCGGGGTAACCGGAAGCGTTGCCGCAGCACATGTCCCGGCACCTCGGAATTGAGGGTCCACCCCGACTCCTTCCAGCGCCGTACCGCGGCTTCCCGCGCAGCGGCGACTCGAGCCCGCACCGTCTCGCTGCTCTCGACCTCTTCACCGCTGAACGACCCCGCTGCCTGAGCATGCATCTGAACCCACAGGTCGATGCGATCCATGAGGGGGCCGGACAGCTTGCCCAGATAGCGACGGCGGGCCAGGGGCGCACAGATGCAGTCGATGTCGCGTGCTGGTGCACACGGGCATGGATTGGCGGCGAGAATCAATTGAAAGCGGGCGGGGTATCGCGCGATGCCATCTCGCCGCGCGATGCGAACTTCGCCTTCCTCCAAGGGAGTTCGGAGCGCTTCCAACACAGCTTTGGAGACCTCGGCACACTCGTCCAAGAGCAGCACGCCACGATGCGCCCGACTCACCGCTCCCGGCCGGGCAGACCCGGACCCGCCCCCGACCATCGCACTCACCGAGGACGAGTGGTGTGGTGCGACGAATGGCGGGATGGTGATCAACGGGTAATTGTCGGACAGGGTGCCGGCGACCGAGTGTATCGCCGTGACTTCCAACGATTCTCGTTCGCTCAGCGGTGGCAACAGTCCCGGAAGGCGTTGCGCCAGCATTGTTTTACCAATACCAGGCGGACCCGTGAGCAGCAGGTGATGACCGCCCGCCGCGGCGACCTCCAGCGCCCAGCGCGCCTCGTCCTGACCGACGACCTCGCTCAGGTCTCCACCAACCCATGTCGGTGCGGGTTGCACGCGGTCCGGAACGAAAAGCTCGCCGTCTCCCCGCAGCCAGTCCAGCAGAGCTCGTAGGCTCGGTGCACCCAGCACTTCGATGCCATCGACCAGTCCGGCTTCGGGAAGCGCCGCCTTCGGGACCACGACGGTGGAGCGGCAGGCGGTGCGGGCTGCCAGCACGGCGGGCAGTATGCCCCGCACGCGGCGTATCCGCCCGTCCAGCGCCAACTCCCCGAGCAGCACTGTCTTCGCGAGGCGATCAGCAGGTACGGCACCGGCCGCATCCAGCACGGCGGTAGCCAATGCCAGGTCATACACACTCCCGACCTTCGGCAGCGTAGCCGGTGACAACGCCAGCACCACCCGACCATCCGGCCACCGTTCCCCCGAGTTCGTCACCGCGGCCCGCACCCGGTCCCGCGACTCCTGCAATGTGGTGTCCGGCCGCCCGACCAGGTGCAGCGATGGCAGCCCCTGGCCGATATCGGCCTCGATCTCGACCATCTGCCCGTCCACCCCGGCGACAGCCACCGAGTACGCCCGTCCCAGCGGCATATCAGAACACCCCCGGCAGATGTTTGATCTCCGGGTCGCGGCCGGGCGGTATCAGCACCGACACCACATCGAAGCGGATGCGTTGCCATGGGCAGTCCTGCTCGGCGAGCCACAGGAGGGCGAGGCGGCGGATGCGCTGTTGTTTGTGGAAGGTGACCGCTTCAGCGGGGAGACCGAATCCGACTCCGGATCGGGTCTTCACCTCGACGAAGGCGGTAACCCCCGGGGCGCGGGCAATCAGGTCCAGCTCGCCGTATCTACAGCGCCAATTGCGGTCGACGATCTCCATACCGGTCGAGCGCAGGTGTTCGGCCGCCAGATCCTCGCCCCGAGCGCCCAGTGCCAGATTGTGTCCCATGGATACCAGCGTGGACGGGCCCGTAGTCGGACCCGTCCACGCTGAACTGGGAAAACAAGAAGTCTGGGGATAACGCCCGGGTTGGGGACAACTCGGGTACCCGACCGGCTACTCGGGGAGTCGCAGGTCGGGTTTCTCCAGCTCTTCGATATTCACGTCCTTGAACGTGATGACTCGAACGTGCTTCACGAAGCGGGCCGGCCGGTACATGTCCCACACCCACGCATCGGACATCCGCACCTCGAAATACACTTCGCCGTCCGCGTTCTGCGGTCGCAATTCGACGGTATTGGCGAGGTAGAAGCGGCGTTCGGTCTCCACCACGTACGAGAACTGACCGACGATGTCCTTGTACTCGCGGTACAGGGAAAGTTCCATCTCGGTTTCGTACTTCTCGAGATCCTCGGCGCTCATCGGGTGGAAAATCCTCCTTCTCGCCACACTGGCCACACTGGGGTGTCAGAACATCATCCCGCATACGCGGCGTCGGTAGCCACTCGGCCGGTCTCCCGTACGTTTCGCCACGATCGACGGTGCTCGGCGGTGGGTCCCAGCCGGTTCAGCGCCTCGGTGTGTTCGACCGTGTTATAGCCCTTGTGAGCGGCGAAACCGTAGCCGGGGTACTGCTGATCCAATTCGACCATCATGCGATCGCGCGTCACCTTGGCGAGCACGCTGGCGGCGGCGATACAGGCCGCGGTGGCGTCCCCGCCGATCACCGGCAGCGACGGCACCGGCAAACCGGGCACCCGGAAACCATCGCTGAGTACATAGCCGGGCACCGGATCGAGTCCGGCCACCGCCCGCCGCATACCCTCGATATTGGCCACGTGAATGCCGATGGCGTCGATCTCCCACGAGGGGACGACGACCACCCGCCAGGCCAGCGCCACCCGCTGGATGACCGGGAACAACTCCTCGCGCACCGCTTCGCTGAGTCGCTTGGAATCGTCGATTCCGGCCAGCGCGGTTAGGGGTTTGGGCGGCAGCAGGCAGGCCGCGATCACCAGCGGTCCGGCGGACGGCCCGCGTCCGGCTTCGTCCACGCCGGCGACCGGGCCGAGTCCACTGCGAATCAGGGCCGATTCGAGGGTGCGTAGACCGCCGGCGCGGCGCATGACCACGCGCGGCGGCCATTCACCGCTCTCCCAGACGACCTTCTTGCCACTCGACGGCTGAGTCTTCTTGCCGCCCTTGCCTGTAGTCCCCACCGCTCGATTATCTCCCCGCGCTCAGTCGGTCCGCGCTCAATTGGACTGGGGGTCCTCGGATCGGATGGGCCCCATCCGATTCGGGGGCCAGATCTTGAAGACCGCCTTACCGCGCACATCGTCCACCGGAACGGTGCCCTGCAGCTCATCGCGCATGTGATAGCGGGAGTCGGCGGATTCGGCGCGATTATCGCCCATCACCCACAGGTTGCCGTCCGGCACCTGTACCGGTCCGAACGCGCGGCCACCGGCATTGAACGGAATATCGGGGCGAGCCGGATCGAACGGATTGTTGAACTGCACATACGGTTCCTCGATCGGTTTACCGTCCACCAGAATCCGGCCCTGCTCATCGCAGCACTGCACGGTCTGCCCGCCGGTGGCGATGACCCGCTTGACCAGGTCGTTCTCATCGGGAGGCACGAGTCCGAAGATGGAGAGGAAGTTCTGCACCCCGCGCACTGCGGTGTTCTCCGAGCGAATCGAGCGGTAGGCCCGGTTCCAGTCGTCGGTAGGCCCGACGAACACCACCACATCGCCCGGCTTCGGATCGCCGAAGTAGTAAGTCAGCTTCTGCACATAGATACGGTCACCGGTGCCGTTGAGGCCGTGCAGCGTCGGTTCCATGGACTGCGAGGGAATCACGTAGGGGCGGCCGATGAAGGTCACCACCAGGGCGGCGATCACCGCCGCGATACCGATGAGCAGCGGCAGCTCCTGCCAGAACGGCCGCTGCTTCTTCTCTTTCCTACCGTTCTCGGACGACGGCCCCTCCGACCGATCGTCGTCCTTCGAAAGGTTCACCGACTCGTTCTCGTCTGCCACGCCGAACAGACTAGCCCGGCACCGCGACGAATCATGCGGTGCCGGGCTAGTCGGCGTTCAAACCTGAACTGGCTCAGCAGTTCGGGAAAAGCTGGATCAGCGCTTTTCCTTGATCTTGGCGGCCTTGCCGCGCAGATCGCGCAGGTAGTACAGCTTGGCGCGACGCACGTCACCGCGGGTCACGACCTCGATCTTGTCGAGGTTGGGGCTGTGCACCGGGAAGGTGCGCTCCACACCGACACCGAACGACACCTTGCGCACGGTGAAGGTTTCGCGGATGCCGCCACCCTGACGTCGAATGACGACGCCCTTGAAGACCTGGATGCGCTCCTTGTTACCTTCGATGACCTTCACGTGCACATTCACGGTGTCACCCGGTCGGAACGCGGGGATATCGCTGCGCAGCGACTTTTCATCGACGAAGTCGAGGGTGTTCATGGTCCGTCCTTTGGAAGTTCGCGCGAACAGAGGAACCTGGCGGCGCTGATGCACTCGACCGGTTCATGCTCCGGATATTGGGCGGTGCGCTGGGCTCTGCGTCAGATCAACTGAACGCGCCCAAGGCAACCTGAGTATTGTGCCAGACCGGGCGAGAACGCTGGTAATCGGGTTGCGTGCGCCACCGCCCGACGGACGCGGCCCGTTAATCGGAGAACTTTCGACCGACAATACGGTGCGTCGAAATGGGCGCGGACGGGGCCGGGACCACGGTGCGGGCCAACTCCTCCTCGGTCGCCTGCCGCACATGGACGACATCGGGCTTCCCTGCAATGAGGTCCTGGACGAAGATCTTCGCCTGGATCACCGGACGCCGATAGCGGCGCTCCCGGATAACGGCACGGCGCATGGTTTTCACCCGCGACCCGTACCGCCAGCGGGCCCACGGCGAACCGGGGCGGGCCAGCCGCAGCGCACCGACGACCAGGAGCGGCGGAAAGAACATGCCGAACAATCCGGTCCAAATCTTGCCCTTGGCGATGACAATGGCCGCCAGCATGAGATTGGCCACCGAGAACAGGCTGATGAGGACACGCGCTGAGATATCGGGTTGGTGGCGCACATCATTGAGGTCGAGCAGCCACAGCGGATGGAAGCCGAGCAGTAGCAATCCGGTCACCGCGACGGCCACGAAGACGGCGTCGACCGAGGTACGGCCCTGTTCCTCCCAGTACACGTCGCGCAGGTAGTAGATGAGCGCGAATTCGTCGAGGACCAGTGCCGCGCCGACACCGAAGACCGCCGCCAGCCAACTGGTGGTGGCGACACCGTTGTCGTACAGGGTGACCAGTCCGGCACCGGAGGCCAGCACCATGATGACGCCGAACACCATGTGGTGAATGTGGGTGTCCCCGGCCCGCACATTGCCGGGCCACCAGCGCACCTTGGCGCGAATCAGCCGCACGCTGATGCGAATCAGGACGAACCCGAGAATGAATCCGAACAGCAGGCACAGCAGCGGCAATCGCCCACTCGGAATCACGACATCGTCGAGCCACCGCTGTAGACCTGCCATCAGCTGCTGATTTCTCCGATCGATCCGCACCGTGCGCTCAGCGCGCGATGGCGTGCGCTACCGCGATCGGTCCGGCCGTCGAGCACCGAACCGCCCTGCCCATTGTGCAGCGACAGCGAGTGACCGGCCAGCAACGAGGCACGTGACCAGGTAGACAGCGATAGCGCGCGGTGCCGGAGTGGGTGCCCCGGCACAGCGCGAATCACCGCCGCTACTTACCGAATCCGGCGCGGCGCAGGGCGTCGGCCATGGCACCGCTCGCGGCGGGCTGATTGCGGCGGTCCTGGCCGCGACCGCCCTGACCACCCGCATTGCCCTGACCACCCTTGCCCTGGCCGCCCTTGCCCTGACCACCCGGAGCGCCACCACTGCGCTGCTGTGGGCGACCACCACCGCCGGGACCACGCTGCCCCTGCCCCTGGCCGCGCGGGCGTCCGCCATCGGCCTGCTTGGCCGCACCCGGCTCGTCATCGAGGCGAAGCGACAGGCCGATGCGCTGACGCGGAATATCGACCTCCATCACCTTCACCTTCACCACGTCACCGGATTTCACGACCTCGCGCGGATCCTTGACGAAGTTGTGCGACATGGCCGAGACGTGCACCAGACCGTCCTGGTGTACGCCGACGTCGACGAAGGCACCGAAGGCGGCCACATTGGTGACCACGCCTTCGAGGACCATGCCGGGCAACAGATCGGCGACCTTCTCGATCCCCGCGGCGAATTCGGCGGTCTTGAATTCCGGACGCGGGTCGAGGCCGGGCTTCTCGAGTTCGGCGATGATATCGCTGACCGTCGGGACACCGAACTTCTCATCGGTGAAGTCGACCGGTCGCAGCGCACGCAGCACCGCGGTATTGCCGATGACCTCCGACATACCGCGGCCGGTGGTGTCGAGAATGCGCCGCACCACCGGGTATGCCTCCGGGTGCACCGCGGAGGTGTCCAGGGGATCGTCGCCGCCGCGGATACGCAGGAAGCCCGCGCACTGCTCGAATGCCTTGGGTCCCAGGCGCGGCACATTCTTGAGCGCGGAGCGGCTGCGGAACGGACCGTTCTGATCGCGGTGCGCCACAATGCTTTCCGCCAGCGTGGCGGCGATACCGGAGACGCGGGAGAGCAGCGGCACCGACGCGGTGTTCACATCCACGCCGACCGCGTTCACCGCATCCTCGACGACCGCGCCCAGCGAACGGGCGAGCAGGGTTTCGGAGATGTCGTGCTGGTACTGGCCGACGCCGATGGATTTCGGTTCGATCTTCACCAGTTCGGCCAGGGGGTCCTGGAGACGACGGGCGATGGAGACGGCGCCGCGCAACGAGACATCCATATCGGGCAGTTCGGCGGAGGCGTAGGCCGAGGCCGAGTACACCGACGCGCCCGCCTCCGACACCACGATCTTGGTGGGTTTGTTCTCCGGAATGCGCGAAATCAGTTCGGTGGCAAGCGCATCGGTTTCGCGGGAGGCGGTGCCATTGCCGATGGCAATGAGTTCGACATTGAAGCGCGCGACCAGTGCGCCCAGCACGGCCAGTGACTTCTCGGTCTGTCCCTGCGGCTTGTGCGGGTAGATGACCTCGGTGGCGACCGCCTTACCGGTGGCGTCGACCACGGCGACCTTCACACCGGTGCGGAAGCCCGGGTCCAGACCCATGGTGGTGCGGGTGCCGGCCGGAGCGGCGAGGAGCAGATCGCGCAGGTTGGCGGCGAAGACATCGACGGCGTCGCGTTCGGCCGACTGCCGCAACCGCATGCGGGTATCGATACCCAGGCTCACCTGGAGTTTGGTGCGCCACGCCCACCGCACGGTGTCGAGCAGCCAGATATCGGCGGCGCGACCCTGATCGGCGATACCGAACCTGTAGGCGATGCGGCCCTCGTAGATGGTGCGCTCGCCGGGCTCCGGCTCTTCGGCATCGGCCGCCAAGTTCAGGGTGAGTACGTCTTCCTTCTCACCGCGCAGCAGCGCCAGAATGCGGTGCGACGGCAGCTTTTCGAAGGGTTCGCTGAATTCGAAGTAGTCGGAGAACTTGGCCCCCGCCTCCTCCTTGCCCGGCCGCACGGTGGAGGTGATCTTGCCGCGGCTCCACATGAGCTCACGCAGTTCACCGACGAGGTCGGCGTCTTCGGCGAAGCGTTCCACCAGGATGGCGCGCGCGCCGTCGAGCTGTTCGGCGTTGTACTGGGCGGGATCGGTGGTGGGGTCGCTGATCAGCGCATCGGCCACGGGTTCGTGTCCAGCTTCGCGAGCGATCTGTGCCTTGGTGCGCCGCTTCGGCTTGTACGGCAGGTAGATGTCTTCCAGGCGCGCCTTGGTCTCGGCGAGCATGATCTGCGAATGCAGTGCGGCATCCAATTTGCCCTGACCACTGATGGATTCGATGATCGAATTCCGCCGGTCGTCGAGTTCGCGCAGGTAGTGCAGCCGCTCCTCCAGCTGCCGTAGCTGTGCATCGTCCAGTCCGCCGGTGACCTCCTTGCGGTAGCGGGCGATGAACGGCACGGTCGATCCGGCGTCGAGTAGCTCGACGGCGGACCGCACCTGTTCATCCCGCACCGCTAGCTCATCGGCGATCCGGCGGCTCACGCTCGCCAGCCGAACTGTGCTGGTGGTTCCGGCGCTGTCTGCGTTGACGGTTTCGGAGGCTGTCGTCACGCCCGCAGACACTACCGTCGTCGGCTGACAGCCGGTTACAGTGCCGCACCGAAACGTTGCGGCGGCACGCGATTCATACACCGCGCGCCGCCGCGAACGGGCTGCCTACGAAGCCAGGAGGTGCTGCGGGCAGTAGACGAGAGTGTCGATTTCGGTCTCGGTGAGCCCGAGAATCCCCATCGAGATATCCGGGTTCTCACGATCCCAGGCCATCAGTTCAGCCTTGGCACCGGGAATGCCGTAATCAAGATACTGGCAGGTGGAGTGCCCGATCTCGACGTCGAGCATCTTGTACTCCGGCGACATCTGCTGATCACCCATCAGGAAGAACTTGGCCTCGTCCTGCAGTGTGAACGCATTGGCCACCGCACCCCCGAAACCCATGATGGCCACGCTCGCGGCAACAACGACAACAGACTTACGGAGCACTTGCGCCCCCGCCTTTCTTTCATGCGGAATCGAATGCCGAGTTCGTTGCGATGCAAGGAAACTGCCCTCCCCCCGAGAGGGCGCGAACACGGCGAAGTGATTCTTCAGTGAAAGCGGAACCACGGCAAATCGAGACGAATGCCCGTCAGGTGAGCATGTACTGCGGGCAGTAGGCGAGAATGTCAATTTCGGTGGCGGTCATGCCATTGACACCCATATTGGTGTGCGGGTTGCGCCGGTCCCAGGCGATCAGGGCGGCCTTGCGGGATGGACCGTGGCGGCCGACCTCGGTGCAGGTCTTATGGCCGAGGGAGACCGAGACCTGCTTGTAGAAGTCGGATTGCCGCTGCTGGTCCATGAGCACGAAGCGCAGTTCGTCCTGCACTGTGAAGGCCTGTGCCGCAGCCTGACCGAAACCGGCGATAGCGACACTCGCGGCGAAAACGACAACTGCTTTGCGAAGATTTGTCCGAAGCACTTCCACGCCTGCCTTTCGTCGTCCGAATCGAAGTCGAGCAGTCCGCGGCACGCGGCGGAAATTCCGACCGGCGAGTGCGGGTGTGCGAAAACGATAGCGTCAGTCGGGCGGAAGCAGGTCCGGACGCCGCGCCCGGGTGCGTCGCAGGGATTGTTCGCGACGCCAGGCTTCGATTTTGGCGTGATTGCCCGACAGCAGGATTTCCGGGACCTCGAGGTCGCGCCAGGACACCGGGCGGGTGTAGCTGGGGCCTTCGAGGAGTCCGTCGGAGAACGAATCCTGTTCATGGGATTGCTGATTGCCCAGCACGCCGGGAATGAGGCGTACGACCGCTTCGGTCATGACCAGGACGGCGGCCTCACCGCCGATCAGGACGTAGTCGCCAATGCTGACCTCTTCGACGCGGACGCGGCGGGCGGCATCATCGAAGACGCGTTGGTCGATCCCCTCGTAACGACCGCAGGCGAAGACGAGATGCTTTTCCGCAGACCATCTTTCGGCGGTTCGCTGGGTGAACGGCACGCCTGCGGGGGTGGGTACGACCAGGAGCGCGTCGTCCGGGCACACCTCGTCCAGGGCGGGACCCCACACGGTCGGTTTCATGACCATGCCGGGGCCGCCACCGTAGGGGGAATCGTCGACCGCCTTGTGCACATCGTGCGTCCAGCGACGCAGGTCGTGGACGTCGACTTCCAGAATGCCCTTATCGATGGCCTTGCCCAGCAAGGCCGTTCGCATCGGCTCCAGGTATTCCGGGAATATGGTGACGACGTCGATTCGGAGCGCAGCGGAGGATCCCTCGGTGCGTGTGCGCATTCCTTACTCCGGATCCAGCAGTCCCTCAGGGGGATCGATGACGATCAAGCCTTCAGCAATGGAGACCGTCGGCACCATGGCATTGACGAAGGGCACCAAGATCTCTCGGCCGACGGGCGGGAATCCCTCGGAGGCTTCCACCGAAAGCAGTTCTCCCGCAGCGGAATGAAGAACCTCCTTGACGGTACCGACCACGGTGCCGTCACCGAGTTTCACGGTGAGGCCCTCGAGTTCGTGGTCGTAGTACTCATCGGAATCATCCTCCGAGGGTGGCAGATCTGCGGTATCCACCACGAATAGCATGCCGCGCAACGCGTCCGCGACCGTGCGGTCGTCTACGCCCTCGACACGCAGCAGAAGTCGGCCCGAGTGCTCCCGGGCCGACTCCACCACGTATGTCTGCGTCGTCTTCGCGCGCGGCAGCCGACCCGTGAGGGTGTTACCGGGCGCGAACCGCAGTTCCGGTTCGTCGGTGCGGACTTCTACGACGAGTTCGCCGCGCACTCCGTGCGACTTGGCGACCCGCCCGACGACCAGTTCCACTACTGATCCGTGTCGACCACGTCGACGCGGATGCCCTTACCGCCGATTCCGGCGACCAGGGTGCGCAGCGCGGTCGCGGTGCGACCACCTCGTCCGATCACCTTGCCCAGATCGTCCGGATGCACATGCACCTCGACGGTGCGGCCACGACGGCTGGTGATCAGCTCGACCTGGACGTCGTCGGGATTGGCGACGATGCCGCGAACGAGGTGTTCGACGGCGTCGGCAACAACGGCGCTCATACTTATTCGGCGGCTTCGGTGGCGGCCTCGGCGGGCGCGGCCTCGGCAGCGGCCTCGTCCTTCTTGGCGGCCTTCTTCTTCGGGGTGGTGGCCTCGGCGCGCGGCTCGCTGTCGGCGGCGGCCAGCGCGGCGTTGAAGAGGTCCAGCTTGGACACCTTCGGCGCCTTCACCTTGAGGGTGCCCTCGGCGCCCGGCAGGCCCTTGAACTTCTGCCAGTCACCGGTGATCTCCAGCAGACGCTGAACGGGCTCGGTCGGCTGCGCGCCGACACCCAGCCAGTACTGCACGCGCTCGGAATCGATCTCGATGAGCGAGGGCTCTTCCTTCGGCTGGTAGATGCCGATGGACTCGATGGCGCGGCCATCACGACGGGTGCGCGCGTCGGCGACGACGACGCGGTACTGCGGGTTGCGGATCTTGCCCATACGGGTCAGCTTGATCTTGACAGCCATGAGTAGCTGATGCCTTTCACATGCGGCCACCACCGGGGCGGCCTGGTTGGTCACGGTCGCAATTCAGCAGCCCGCGCAGGGCGCGGACCCGGTTTTGCGTTGAGTGTGTGACCGCCGCGCGGTACGTAACCGGAGACGGGCTGCACTGTCCTGAATGCGGACGATCGATCATTCTGCCAGACGGGTCCCGGGCGGCAGAAATCGCCCTCGCCCGAGGAGAACGCCGAGCGCAGCCCATCGAATCTCATGACGCGATGGGCCGGCTTACCAGGCTCGTCAGTGGCCGGAACTGCCGTGTCCGGAGCTACCGGAGCTCAGGAACTTCACGATCAGTCCGGCGAGTACGGCCGTGAGCAGGCTCTCTACAGATCCCAAGGTCAACACCTCATCAGGTTGGGCTACACAAACATGTGAAGCATGACCCATTCACTTCCTTCGCGCGGGTGGAATGGTCACACTCGGCCGCCAATCAGCGGTGACCGGTGACCGGGTCGCGGCGGTCGTAGACGCGGCCACGCAGGACCACCCAGGCGGGTGCCGCGAGAACGTCCGGCCCCAGGCGTGGATCTTGCTGGTAGACAACGAAATCCGCCGGTGCCCCGGCTTCGATACCGGGCCGCCCGAGCCAGGCGCGGGCATCCCAGGAGGAAGCACCCAGGGCGTCGTGGCGGGACATGCCCGCGCCCGCGAGAGCGGCGATCTCATCGGCGATGCGGCCGTGCCGAATGGACCCGCCCGCGTCGGTGCCGGTGTAAATCGGGATTCCGGCCTCGTGGGCCTTGGCGACCGTCTCACGGGAGCGGCGGTGCAGATCGCGCATGTGGGCGGCGTAGATCGGGAACTTGCCCGCGCCGTCGGCGATTCCGGGAAAGGTGTCGATATTGATCAAGGTCGGCACCAGCGCGGTGCCCTGCGCGGCCATCATCGCGATGGTGTCGTCGGTGAGGCCGGTGCCGTGTTCGATGCAGTCGATCCCGGCGTCGAGCAGCCCGAAGAGGGCATCCTCGCCGAAGACATGCGCGGTGACGCGGGCGCCTTCACGGTGCGCGGCGTCGACGGCCTCCTTCAGGATGGCATCGCTCCACAGCGGACTCAGGTCGCCGACCGACCGGTCGATCCAGTCACCGACGATCTTCACCCAGCCATCGCCGCGCCGCGCCTGCTCGGCGATGATCTCGGGCAGATCGCGCTCATCGTCGAGTTCTATGCCGAGTTCGCGGATATAGCGCTTGGGCCGGGCGATATGCCGCCCCGCTCGAATGATCTTCGGCAGATCCGCGCGGTCATCGATGAAGTGAGTGTCGATAGGCGATCCGGCATCGCGCAACAGCAGCGCCCCCGCATCGCGTTCGACCTCGGCCTGCTCGACCGCACCGTCGTGATCCTCGTGCCCGCCGCCGTAGCGAATGCCCACATGGCAGTGGGCATCCACCAGGCCGGGCACGATCCACCCTGTGTCGCACAGTGTTTCGGCCTCCGGCACCGGTTCGAACGAGATCGACCCATCCCGCACCCACAGGTCACGCACGTCATCGTCCGGCAGTACCACGCCCCGCAGATGCATACCGGCCTCCTGATCTTGTTCGGCGGACGTCCTATCGCAGTATGACTGGAGTGGATGGTCGCCGCACCGCTGTCCAGACGGCACACGGGCCGTGATCAGCGGTGGGATATGACTCGGCCCCCGACGCCGTACGCGCCGGGGGCCGTGTCCGCTGTCGCCCTAGTTCTTCGGGAACTTCAGCTTCGACAGATCGAAACCTTCGAGCCCCGGCGGCAATTCGTTGAGTCCCTCCGGCAGCTTCGAGATATCCGGCATTCCGGCGGGCATACCGCCGGGCAGGCCGGGCATACCCGGGAAGCCGCCACGGATCTTCGGCTGGGTCGGCCCGCGACCGCCCTTCTTGCCCTTCTTCCCCTTCTTGCCCTTACCGCCGCCGCCACGCGCGCCCGGCATGCCGAACTGGCGGCTCATCGCGCCCATCATCTTCTTGGCCTCGAAGAACCGGTCGACGAGCTGATTGACCTCGGAGACGCTGACGCCGGAACCATTGGCGATGCGTAGGCGGCGCGAAGCGTTGATGATCTTCGGGTTGTCGCGCTCGGTGGGCGTCATACCGCGAATAATGGCCTGTACCCGGTCGAGCTGCTTGTCGTCGACCTGGGCGAGGACATCCTTCATCTGGCCCGCGCCGGGCAGCATGCCGAGCAGGTTGCCGATGGGACCCATTTTGCGAATGGCGAGCATCTGGTCGAGGAAGTCCTCGAGGGTGAGCTCACCGGAGCCGATCTTGCGGGCGGCCTCCTCGGCCTGGGTGGCGTCGTAGACCTGTTCGGCCTGCTCGATCAGGGTGAGCAGATCACCCATGCCGAGAATGCGGCTGGCCATGCGGTCCGGGTGGAAGACGTCGAAGTCCTCGAGCTTCTCACCGGTGGACGCGAACATAATGGGCTGGCCGGTGATCTCACGCACCGACAGCGCCGCACCACCGCGGGCGTCACCGTCGAGCTTGGTGAGCACCACACCGGTGAAGCCGACACCGTCGCGGAAGGCCTCGGCGGTCGAGACCGCGTCCTGACCGATCATGGCGTCGAGGACGAACAGGATCTCGTCCGGCTGCACGGCATCGCGAATACCGGCGGCCTGCGACATCAGTTCGGCGTCGATACCGAGGCGACCCGCGGTATCGACGATGACAATGTCGTATTGCTTCTGCCTGGCCTCTTCGATACCGGCGCGGGCCACCTCGACCGGATCGGCCGCGGAGACACCGAGGGCGTTCTCGCCACCGCCGATGGAGGTACCCGGGTGCGGCGCGAAGGTCGGCACCCCGGCACGCTCACCGACCACCTGCAGCTGGGTTACGGCACCCGGGCGCTGCAGGTCGCAGGCGACGAGCAGCGGCTGATGCCCCTGCCCCTTCAGCCATTTCGCGAGCTTGCCCGCGAGGGTGGTCTTACCGGCACCCTGCAGACCGGCCAGCATGATGACCGTCGGCGCGGTCTTGGCGAACTGCAGCCGCCGGGTCTCGCCGCCGAGGATATTGACGAGTTCCTCGTTGACGATCTTGACGACCTGCTGCGCGGGGTTCAGCGCCGCGGAGACCTCAGCGCCCTTGGCGCGCTCCTTGATCCGCGCTATGAAGCCGCGCACCACGGGCAGCGCGACGTCCGCTTCGAGCAGGGCGAGCCGGATTTCTCGGGCGGTCGCGTCGATATCGGCCGGTGACAGGCGCCCTTTCCCACGAAGGTCCTTGAGGGCACCGGCCAACCGGTCGGACAGGGATTCGAACACCGATCGCGCTCCTGATCTCGAGGGACGTCACTCTCGGTACCAGGGTAGTGGGATCGGGCGCCAGACGTTATTCCAGGTCGCGCCGCGTGGTCGCGGCAGGGCGACGCAGGTCGTGGTTTTCGGTGACCACCATGCCCACGGCTTCGCGCGCGGTGAGGCCGAGTCCGAGGGCGAGACCGTCCAGCATCGCCCATTCGGAGTCGGTGGGCGGTTGCCCCGTGGCGACGGCGGAGGCGATGGTCATGGCGGTCACCGCCTGCTGACCGGAGAGGGTGCGGCCGGGCAACCAGGACACCACCCAGCGATCACCGCCGACACAGCGCGCGATGTGCGAGGTCATGTCCGACGTCATCATTGACGCGGATACCACTTCAATTGCCACCGACCTGCTCCCCTCATGCTCGCGATAGCTTTCTTTGAGGGGATATTAGGGGCCCGAACGGGACGCACATAGGTATTCCAGCAAATTGCACGCAACGATCCGATTAACTGGCAAACGCGGGGTTTGCCAGTTAATGCCGCATCCTAGCGATCGGTCAGAAAACTCTACTGGATTCTGTTTTTGTGTCCGATTCGAGCGCTTTATTCGGTTGTTTCGACCCTCGGTTGCTGCGGGGGTACCACCGAAAGCACGGCCGCCGCAATCTCCGCACGTCGCTGCGGCGTATCGCCGTCACCGAGATCCAGGCAGAAAGCATCCACCACGGCCGCGCCCATGGTGACCACTTTCGCCCAACTCACATTCGTACCGACCGCGGCGAGCGCGCCCGCCAAACGGCTGAGTAATCCGATTCGGTCCTCGGCGCGCAATTCCAACAGCACCCGTCCCGGTTCACCGGTTTCCGACCAGATCACGCGCGGCTGCGCCTGTGCGTACGGGCTGAGTTGGGTACCGCCCGCATCGCGTTCCTTGCGCGCCAACACTTCCGCGAGGTTCAAATCGCCATTGATTGCCCGGATCAATTCCTGGCGCAACAGGCCCGGATCCGGCGGATCACCGAAGCGCGGTACCACCACAAAGGTGTCGATCGCCGAATTGCCGACACTGCCGAGCGAGGCCGACAGCACCCGCAGCGAGTGCACCGCCAGCACTCCGGCCGCATCCGACAGCAGACCGGGTGTGTCGGGAGCGACGACGGTGACGAGGTGGGTATAGCGGCCCTCCCCCGGGCGCAGGTCGACATGGACGCCGCCGCCCTCGGCCTTGGCGATCAGCTCCGCGGGGATCGGATCCGGTTCGGGCAGTTCCTCACCCGCCATGGCGAGCCTGCAGCGGCGCACCAGTTCCGCGATGAGCGAGGCCTTCCAATCGCTCCATACACCGGGCCCGGTGGCCAGGGAATCCGCTTCCGCCAGGGCGTGCAGCGAATCGAGCAATTGCGCGTCACCGTCGAGGGCCTTCACCACCCGCTGCACCGTATCCGGGTCCTCGAGATCACGGCGGGTGGCGGTATCGGGCAGCAGCAGGTGGTGGCGCACGATCGCCGACAGCGTCCGCACATCCGAGGGCCACAGCCCGAGCCGGCGCCCGATCTGGGTGGCGAGTTCGGCGCCGACCACACTGTGGTCCTCGGGACGGCCCTTGCCGAGATCGTGCAGCAGTGCGCCCAACAGCAGCAGATCCGGACGGGCCACCCGGGTGGACAGGGCACTGGCCTGCGCGACCGCCTCCACCAGATGCCGATCCACCGTCCAGGTGTGGATGGCATCGCGCGGCGGGAGGTCGCGCACCACACCCCATTCCGGAAAGAGCCTGCCCCACAGACCCGTTCGATCCAATGCCTCGACGGCGTCGATCGCATTGCGACCCGAACCCAGCAGCACCAGCAGGTCATTGAGCGCTTCCCTGGGCCACGGCTGGCGCAGCTCCGGCGCATCCTCCGACAACCGGTTCAAGGTGGTGGCCGACATGGGCAGTCCGGTCTGCGCCGAGGCCGCGGCGACCCGCAGGATCAGCCCGGGATCGCGCTGCGGCCGCGCATCCCGCGCCAGCACCACCTCACCGGCGTGCTCGACCACCCCCTCATCGAGTGGTCGACGCACCGGCATCCGGCGCAGTCGGGCAAGTCCCCTGCGGGGCAACGCGTTCGCGGCCGTCCGCAGACCGACATCCACGGAATAGCTGACCGTGCGCGCCGCATCCGACAGCGTGCGGGCGAGATCGAAGCGGTCGCCGATGCGCAGGGCCGCGCCGATTTCGTCGGCGTCCTGGGCGCGCAATTGGTCGCGGGCGCGGCCGGCGACCCGGTGCAGCTCGGTGCGAACATCGAGCAGTCGCCGGTGCGCCTGGGTGAGCCCGCCGCCGGGCACATCCGGACCGAGACCCGGCATGGCATCGGTCAATTGGGCAATGGCAAGGGCATCGAGCAGTTGGATATCGCGCAGTCCGCCGCGCCCGTTCTTGAGATCGGGTTCGGCGCGGTGCGCGATCTCACCGCTTCTGCGCCAGCGGGTTTCGGCCTGTTCGATGAGACCGTCGAAGCGGGAACGGATTCCGGCACGCCAGTCGCGGCGCACCCCGCTGATGAGCACATTGCTCAGGCCCTCGTCACCGACGATATGGCGCGCCTCCAGCATGCCGAGGGCGGCGGTCAGGTCGTCGGAGGCGACCCGCAGCGCCTGCGGCACGGTGCGCACGCTGTGGTCGAGTTTGATGTGGGCGTCCCACAGCGGATACCAGAGTTGGTCGGCGACCTCGGCAACCCGTTTCGGATCGACATCGTCGTAGAGCAACACCAGATCCAGATCCGAGTACGGCAGCATTTCGCGGCGGCCCAGGCCACCGACCGCGACCACGGCCAGTCCGCTGTCGGGGGTGATACCGACCTCGGAACCCTTGCTGGTCAGCCATAATTCGAAGAGATCCACCAGCGCCTGACGCAGCGATTCGGAGTCGAGGCGGGGTATGCGCGAGTTGCCGCCGGACCCTTTCCCGGCCTCGCTCAGCAGTTGGTCTCGGGCCCGGACCAGATCCGACGCCCCATTCGCAACGTGCTCGTTCCGCGCTTGCTGGAAACCCACAACCCACCACCCATCTCAGTTGTCGCTGCCTACGGCAACCCCACACACGGTGGCGGCCCCGCACCCGCCGGTTCAGCCCGACGAGCGCGGGGCCGCGCCCGATCTATTCCGTGCCCGAGAGCCCTACCTCTCAGAGCGCGTCGGTGCCACGCTCGCCGGTCCGAACCCGGATAACACCCTCGACCGGGGTCACCCACACCTTGCCGTCACCGATCTTGCCGGTGCGCGCGGCCTCGACGATGACCTCGACAACCTTCTCCACAGAAGCGTCGTCCACGACCACCTCGACCCGGACCTTCGGGACGAAATCGACCGAGTACTCGGCGCCGCGGTAGACCTCGGTGTGGCCCTTCTGGCGTCCGTAGCCCTGTACCTCGCTGACGGTCATGCCGAGCACGCCCGCCTGCTCGAGGCCGGACTTCACGTCCTCGAGGGTGAACGGTTTGACGATTGCGGTGATCAGTTTCATGCGTCATGCCTCCTTGACGGCGGTGGTACGTGCCGTGCCACCCACAGCAGCCAAATCGTATGCCGTTTCCGCGTGCTCCGACTCGTCCAATCCGGTGGCTTCCGCTTCCGCATCGGCGCGAATACCGATGGTCTTCTTGATGACCAGGGCAATCACCGCCGCGACAATGAACGAGTACGCCAGGACCGCGACCGCGCCGACGGTCTGACGCCACAGCAGATCGATGCCGCCGCCGTAGAACAGACCCTGCACGCCCTCGGGGGCTTCCACCGTGGCGAAGATACCGATCAGCACGGTGCCGATAACACCACCGACGAGGTGGATGCCGACGACATCGAGGGAGTCGTCGTAGCCGAACTTGTACTTCAGGCTGACCGCCACCGCGCACACCGCACCGGCGATTGCGCCGATGGCCAGCGCGCCGAGGATGTTCACCGAGGAGCAGGCAGGGGTGATGGCGACCAGACCGGCGACGATACCCGAGGCCCCGCCCAGCGACGTGGGCTTGCCGTCGCGGATCTTCTCCACCAGCAACCAGGCCAGCATGGCCGCGGCGGTGGCGACGACCGTGGTGATGAAGGTGGCAGCGGCGACACCGTCGGCGGCACCGGCCGAACCAGCGTTGAAGCCGAACCAGCCGAACCACAGCAGAGCGGCGCCGAGCATGACGAAGGGCAGGTTGTGCGGACGGAACGGGGTCGTCGGCCAGCCCTTGCGCTTGCCGATGATCAGGGCCAGGGCCAGGGCCGCCGCACCGGAGTTGATGTGTACCGCGGTGCCGCCGGCGAAGTCGATGGCGCCGAGCTTCTCACCGATCCAGCCGCCGCCCCAGACCCAGTGCGCGACCGGGAAGTACACGACGGTCACCCAGATCGCGGCGAACAGCAGCCACGCGCTGAACTTCATACGGTCGGCCACCGCACCGGAGATCAGGGCGACGGTGATGATGGCGAACATCAGCTGGAATGCCACGAATGCGGTCGCCGGAATGGTATCGACCAGCGGGACGCCCGGGGAGTCGTCGCCGAAGCCCGATATCAGCGTGCGTAGCCCGAAGTATTCGCCCGGGTCACCGATCAAGCTGCCCTTATCGGTGCCGAAGGCCATCGAGTAGCCGTACAGCACCCAGAGCACAGTGACAACGCCCATGGCGCTGACACTCATCATGATCATATTGAGCACGTTCTTACTGCGGACCATACCGCCGTAGAAGAACGCGAGCCCAGGGGTCATCAACAGCACCAACGCCGCGCTTGTCAGCATCCATGCCGTATCACCTGAATCGGGCGTACCGATTTCGGCGCCCGCCAGGATAACGGTATCCAACACCTTGTCCTCCTCATCTCGAGCCCCGCAGCCGATCACGGCGAACGAGCCTGCAATGAAGGTTCCTCATTCGGTGTTTCATCCGTGCCGCTGTGACGTTTCGCCTAGGTGAACGGATGAGATTGCACTGTTGCCAGCATGTTTCGCAGTACGCACCCGTGTTACGGGCACATTGTGAGGATGATGTTGTTTCCAGATATTACGCCAGCTCGGCGGGGGTTTATCCGAGTAGTGCGTCGACAAATGCTCCCGGCTCGAATGGAGCGAGATCATCGGCCCCTTCACCCAAACCAACCAGTTTCACCGGTACACCCAATTCATGCTGCACCTGGAACACGATTCCGCCCTTGGCGGTGCCGTCCAGCTTGGTCAAAACCACGCCGGTGATATTCACGACCTCGGCGAACACTCGGGCCTGGGTGAGACCGTTCTGACCGACGGTGGCGTCCAGGACCAGCAGCACCTCGTCGACCGGAGCCTTCTTCTCGACGACGCGCTTGACCTTGCCCAATTCGTCCATGAGACCGGTCTTGGTGTGCAACCGACCCGCGGTGTCGATCAACACCGCGTCGACGCCATTGGCGATACCGGAGCTCACCGCGTCGAAGGCCACCGCGGCCGGATCGGCGGCCTCCTTGCCGCGCACGGTCTCCGCGCCGACGCGCTCACCCCAGGTCTGCAACTGGTCGGCGGCGGCGGCGCGGAAGGTGTCGGCCGCGCCGAGCATGACGCGGCGGCCGTCGGCCACCAGGACGCGGGCGAGTTTGCCGGTGGTGGTGGTCTTTCCGGTGCCGTTCACGCCGACCACCAGCAGTACCGCCGGGCGGTCGCCGTGCGGGAGGGCATGGATGGAACGGTCCAGTTCCGGACGCAGGGCCTCGATGAGCACATCGCGCAGCACGGCCCGGACGTCGTCGGCATCGCGTACGGTGCGCACGGCCATCTCCTCGCGCAGCCGCTCGACCACGGCGGCGGTGCTGGCGGTGCCGAGGTCGGCCATGACGAGGGTGTCCTCGATCTCCTCCCAGGAGTCCTCGTCGAGATCGCCGCCACCCAGCAGGCCGAGCAGGGACTTGCCCACGGCGTTCTGCGAGCGGGAGAGGCGACCGCGCAGGCGGATGAGGCGACCCGCGGTGGGGTCGATGCCGGATAGATCGGGGGCGACGACGGCCGCCTCGACCGGCGGCACGGGGACGGCGGGCGCGACGGTATCGGTCGACGCGGGGGTATCGACGACCGCGGTGTCGGTCGCCTCATCGACGACGACCGGGGCCACGAACTCGGCGGGCGGTACGGCGGTATCGGTCGGCGCGGCCGTGTCCGTCGTTTCAGCCGTGTCCTCGACGACCACCGGGGCCACGAACTCGCCGGGCGGAGCCGCCGGTCCCTGCTCCGGGTCGGGCAGTCGCACATCGGTGATGCCGCGCTTACCCGAATCGCGCGGTACGGCCGCGTCGTCGCCGACGTGCGGCTGGCCCTCGTCATCGGTGCGCTCGACCGGCGGCACGGGTGGCACCGGCGGTTTCACGGGTTCGCGGTGGACCGGTTCCGGTGTCGGTTTCGGCAGGGTCGCGGTCCCGCCCTGGCTGAAGCTGATTCCCCCCGATGCCGCGTATCCGCCCGACCGGTCCGTCACTTCCTTCGGTTCGGCCGCGCCCGGGGTCAGCGAGATTCGGCGGCGCCTGTACAGCACGAACCCGGCGACGAAGGCCACCAGCAGCACCGCGGCGATTGCGGCAATCAGAATCCAAGTCTGTGCGGTCACGCCCCCATCCTTTCAGAGACCCTGGTCTGACTGTTTTGCCTACCTACCCACGAGTTCGGCCCGTTCGCCACCGCCGCGCGCTCGCTGTCGGTCCGTGGATCGGCGAGTCGAACCCGCGAGTGTGGCCAATAGCACATTCGCATCCGACAGGCCCTCGAACACGCGGAAGTGCACTCGCGAGAATCTGCCACCTACCAACCGGTCCGAACTACTACGTGCCAGGGTGCCGAAGCAGCGGCGAATCCGACACCAAGACAATAGGATCGGCCACGTGACCGATCGAAATGTGCTTGGGGGACCGCTTGAGGAGTGTGGCACCGATCCCCTCACCGGCTTCTATCGGGACGGCTGCTGTAGCACCGGACCCGAGGATCTCGGCAGCCACACGGTGTGCACGGTGGCGACTGCGGAGTTCCTGGAACACCAGAAGTCGATCGGCAACGACCTCATCACCCCGCGGCCCGAGAACAACTTCGCCGGACTGCAACCCGGGGACCGCTGGTGTGTGGTCGCGGTGCGCTGGCTACACGCCCACGAGGACGGCGTCGCCGCCCCGGTGGTGCTGGCGGCCACTCATGAGAACGCACTGGAAGTGATCCCCATGGATACGCTGCGCAAGTACGCGGTGGATGTGCCCGATGACGTCAGCGACCTGCTCTGAGCCCGCCTCTCGAAATTCGCTGCGGCCCTGACCGCGAAGCAACCGATCGACTCACCGCCGCCTGATTGGCGCTCTTGCGCCGTCTGCGCGAATCCGCCGAAATACGACTCGGCACACGGGTATCCGCGATTGACCCGGCCATGCGGGTGTCGATTTGTCGCGTTTGCGTCGGCGGCTCGTGCGACGATGCGCGAGCACGAGTCTGCACTCACGGGGAGTTCTCTATGGCGACATTCGACACCATCCAGGCTGATTTCTTCCGGATGACCCACGAGATCATCTGGTGCACAGTCACCACCGTCGATACCGACGGGCGGCCTCGCTCCCGCATTCTGCATCCGCTCTGGGAGCTGGAGGGCGACCGTCCGGTCGGTTGGATCTTCACCAGTCCAACGCCGATCAAAGCCCGGCATCTGAGCGCCAATCCGATTCTCGCGTTCTCCTATTGGGCCCCCAGCCACAATGTGGTGCAGGGGGAGGCGACGGCCACCTGGGTGGAGGATCCGGCCGTGAAGAAGCACGTGTGGGATCTGTTCGCGACCACGCCACCGCCCCTGGGTTATGACCTGACCGCGTTCGGCATCTCCGGGCCCGACCACCCGGGCTTCACCGCGCTCCGCCTCGATCCCGACCGGATTCAGATCCTGGACGGAGCGAAAGTGGCGGCGGGCGATTTCAAGCCCACCGTCGCCACCCTGGGCCAGGCTTCCTGATTCGGTCACGACGAAAATGGCGATACCGCCCGGGTTTCCGGGCGGCATCGCCGATATGGTCGCCGCCGTTGTCAGCGGTCGGCGCGCAGTGTGTAGGTCTGGACCGCGGACACGACGGCGGTGAAGGCGGCGATCGCCAGGATGGCCGCGGTGCCGAGGGCCGTGGGGTCGAGCCAGCCGGCGGCCAGCACCACCAGGCTGTCGACCGTCCACAGGGCATTCACGCCGATAATGACGGCGGCGGGGCGGCGCGGAATCTCGCGGCGGGTGGCGACAATGAGGACGCCGACCGCGTAGACGATGAAGAAGGCGCCGACGCCGAGCAGCAGCGGGGTGGAAAGGCCCAGGGCCGAATCGATTACGCCGGAGAGGGCGGCGAGCAGGACACCCGAGGCGAGGGTGGCGATACCGTCGAATTCGTAGGCGAGGCGCAGCGGGGACATTCCGGCGATGCGGCGGGTGCTGGTGGTGGCAGTCATGGGAATCGTTTCCTTCGGTTCGGCTGCTGCGGGTTTCGGTGACCACCAAACAGTCGCCCGGAGTCCACTGCCGAACCCACCACATCAGCTGCCGAATACTGCCAACCGCATGTCAGAGCCCTATTTCGACATGCTGCCGAACCCCGATCGCAGTTGTGCGGCAATCATTCGGGCTGCCGAGTTCTGCCAGTTGTGCAGTGTGCGTTCGGGTACCTGGTCCACGAACCACGACAGCGCCTTGCGCGATACCGGATCCAGGTCGGTGCGTTTGGTGCGCACGCTGTAGGGCCGGATGCCGACGACATAGTAGAAGTACACGGCGTTGTAGTGCCGCCACTCCTCGCTGGTGCCGAACTCCGCTCCGGTGCGTGGTTTCAGCGCCGCGATGCTCTCGGTGAGCAGGGTTTTGAGTTCGGCGGCGCGATCGAGGGGGCCGATGGTCTCGCGGTCGGCGAGGCGGGCGTCGATGGCGGGGAGGTCGATGAGCGGACTCGATACCAGTTTGCCGAGATCGGCGTAGTGGCTCAGCGCGCGGCGGGTCAGTCGCGCGAATTCGGCTTCGTCGAGCGCGGCCAAGCCGGTGGCGGCCTCCGGACCGGTGAGTCCATCGGCACCGCGCTTGCGTGGCAAGGCTTCCGCCGCGGTGCGCAACTCGTCGCGGGCCTCGCGCAATCGCGGTGCGGACGCGAAGGCGATCCGGTCTATCGCCCCTTGCAGCGGCACGTACAGCACCTGCAGCGCGATGGCGGCGGCAGTGGTGCCGAACAGCAACGCCTGCAGGGCGGTCCGCTCCCCCACCAAGACAATGGCCACGCCCGCCTGCCCGCCGAATACGACGGCGGTCCCGGCCGACACCAGCAGTGACCGCACCATATCGGCGCGCAGCGCCTCACCCTCCTCGAAGGCGTCCAGGACCGCGATTCCCAGGCCCAGGAACACCAGGTCGATGGCCACGGCCGAGAGCAACAGGTTGGCGGGCAGCACATCCAGCCCGATCAGGATCAGGGTGGCGCTCAAGCCGAACATCAACGCGCCCACGGTGAACAGGCCCGCCACCGTCCCGCCTCGGCTGCCCGCGAGCAACACCGACCGATGCCGGATCATCGCGAGCAGGGAACCGAACAGGGCGAGCACCGCGAGCGCGCAGAGCGCGTAAGCGGCCGCGTCGATCCCCACCACCGCCGGAACGGCGACGACCGCGCACGCCGGCAGCAGCCCGAAGCGCCACCATCGATCGGCTCGGTCCGCCAGTTCCTCGGGCAGCAGCCGGACGAATACCCCACTCCATACGATCGCGGGTACGCAGACCAGCACCGCTCGCAGCCCGTCGAATCGGTCGTCGCCGCCGAGTAGTTGGCCGCCGAGCACCGCCGCCGCGTAGGCGAGCAGTCCGGCTCCGGCCCTGCGCAGCACTGGCTTTCCCGCATCACGCGCCACCAGGTACAACCCGAGCCACCACGCGACCCCGAACGAGACCGCAGACACCCACAACACGATGCGAGCCTACTTCTCCGCCGCGGATTGTTACCTAGGTTGACGGCGCGGTGTCGGCACGGCGCCCTCATCCGGCACGCCCACCCGTCATCCCGGCATGCTTGGCCGGAATCCACGACTGCGGGGGTGTGGATTCCGGCCAAAAGCGCGCCGGAATGACGAACGCGGCCCCGGCGCTATCACGGGCCGCCATCCCGGCGCGCGGCGCTGGGGGGCGTAACCATCGGGCGGCGAAACGGATCGCCGCACCCTTCTCGGTTGCGGCGATCCGCTGCGATTGCCTTGCGGCTCAGCCGATTGCGCGGCAGTTCAGGCCGTGACTCAGGAGAGCGCGCCGTCGTAGTCGGGCAGCTTGAAGGTCTTCTCCGCATGCCCGCCCGCGAGATCGGAGGCGCTATTGCCGATATTCGCGACGATGGTGTAGCCGTCGCCCTCGATATCGATGCGGGCGTTGGTCTTGTATTCCTGGAGGCCGGACGAACCCGCGGACAGGGTGGTCAGCGCGCTGCCGTAGAGACCGTCGACCGAGTAGCCGACCGCAGAGAGGTTGATCTGGGTGTAGATATTCATGAGGGCGGGGCGGCCGGTGACGAAAATGGTGGCCGCGCCCTGGCTTTTGGCCCATTTGGCCAGCGCCAGCATCGGTGCCATGGCGGGGGTGATCGGGCCGGGGTTGTACTGCGTTTCCAGGACCGTGTTGTCGATATCGAAGACGATGGCGGGGCGGGTCGCGCCGGGCAGTCGTCCAGCCAGGTAGTCCTGCGCCTGCGCGGCGACGGTCTGCACCTCGCTGATCCACTGCGAGTACGGGGGCAGGTCGCCGCCGCCGGAGAGCGAGGAGGAGCCGCCGCCACCGGACAGTGACGACGAACCGGAGCCGCCGGACAGTGAGGAGGAACCGGTGTCGGCGAAGGCGGTGGCCATGGGGGCGGCAAGGACAAGTGATATTCCGAGAGCAATACCTGCAATAGAGCGCTTCATGATCACGGGACGTTAACGGCCCAATAGTTAGATGCGCAGGCGTTTCACATTGTCTCGCCGCAGGATTCCCGCTCAGTGGGATCGCGACGTCATCATGCCGACGAACGGGCCGGGCAGCGGGTATCAGCTCGCGGCGCGGGCCCGCTGCCGGTGCGCCTTCTGTCGACAGGCGGGAGAGCAGTAGCGGGCCGGGCGCCCGGTGGCCGAATGGCGTACCGGGGCGGCGCATACCGGGCAGTGCGCATCGGCCGTTGCGTTACGCGAACCCTTTTCGTTACGGCGATCCGCGCCCGACAGTTTCGTTACGCGGGCCCCGTGATCGCGCGCCCGCATGGCCTCCAACAACATGACCACCGGACGTGTCGGCCCCCGCCGCGCCCCCGAACTCCGCTGCATCGCAGCACATCCGGTGAAGATCTCCAGGACATCCGAGAGCGTGAGATCCGACCGCACCGCCTCTTGCCGCTGCGCGGCGAGCAGGAGGTCGGCCACCGCGTGCTGAAAGCGGGTACCGGCGTCCACCAGCGCGGTGCTGGGCCAGCCGTCATCGGTTTCGAAGACATCGCACATACCTTTGTTGCCGGGTGTGGTCGTCACCACCTCGATACAGAAGTCGAAGAAGGCCGCACCCACATCGGCGGCACCCCGACTCCGCGTCGCCAATTCGGCGAGCCGCTCGACGCGTTGGCGCAGCACGGCGGCGATCAGGTCGTTCTTACTGGGGAAATGCCGGTGCACCGTGCCCGCGCCGACACCGGCCCGCTTGGCGATCTCCACCAGCGATACCGACATGCCCTGTTCGGCGAACGCCCGCTGTGCCGCCGCCAGTACCAGCGCCCGATTGCGCCGGGCGTCGACGCGCCCAGCGGGGTCGGTGGGGAGCGCGAGAGCACTCATTTCGTTACGCATCCCTTCGCGGCTCTGGCAGACCGGACTTCGCCGCCCGTACCGTCCAAATACGGGTTGTCCGACCCGGATACTATCGAACAGACAGGGTGAACATGTCCACTGGGACCGAACTCATTCTCATAACCGGCGCTACCGGCAAGCAGGGTGGCGCTACGGCTCGGCGACTGCTGGCGGCGGGGACGCCGGTACGCGCGCTGGTACGCGATCCCGAAGCTCCCGCCGCGCTCGAATTGGCCGCGGCCGGAGCCGAACTCGCGGTCGGCGATTTCGACTCCCCCGACACCATCGACGCGGCGGTCGCGGGGGTCCGGGCGGTCATGGGTGTACCTCCGGCCAGCTACGGGCCAGAGGGCTGGGATAGCGACCTCGAGGCGCGGCGCGGCGAGTACCTGGTGGAGGCGGCGCGGCGGGCCGGTATCGAGCAATTCGTGTTCACCGGCATCGCCTCCTTCGCGCAGGAGGGCCGCTGGGGTGCGGAGGGTAAGCGGCGGATCGAGGATGCCGTGACCGCGAGCGGTATGCGGTGGACGGTGCTGCGCCCTGTGCGGTTCATGGAGAACTACCTCCTGCGGGGCCTCGCGGTGGACGGCATCCGCGACGGCGTCCACCGCCACCTGTTCCCAGCCGACCGGCCGATCCAGGTCATCGCGGTGGACGATGTCGCGGCCTTCGCCCAGCTGGCATTCGCCGATCCGGACCGATTCCACGGCCGCACACTGGAATTGGCCGGTGACGCGCGAACCATGCCCGATGCCGCACGGGCAATCAGTCAGGCCACCGGGATCGAGGTGCGCTTCGAGGAGTTCACCGAGGGCGAGGCCGCGGCTATGGGTCCGGAGGTCGTGGCGGTCTGGCGGCAGTCCCGCGCGGGTGCGGGCTGGCGCGCCGATATCCCCGCCCTGCGCGAAATACATCCCGCCCTACGGACTTTCGACACCTGGCTGGCCGAAACCGGTGCGGCGCAGTTGAAAGCATTGCTCACTTAGCCGCGCCGACCAGGTTCTCGCCGCGCATGCGCTGCGAAATCACCTGGGTAATGCCATCTCCGCGCATACTCACGCCGTAGAGCGCGTCGGCGATCTCCATGGTCGGCTTCTGGTGGGTGATGACGATCAGCTGGCTCTTCTCCCGCAGCTGCTCGAACAGGCCGATGAGGCGACGCAGGTTGGTGTCGTCCAGGGCCGCCTCGACCTCGTCCATCACATAGAACGGGGAGGGGCGGGCGCGGAAGATGGCCACCAGCAAAGCCACTGCGGTGAGGGACTTTTCGCCACCGGAAAGCAGCGACAGACGCTTGACCTTCTTGCCCGGCGGGCGGGCCTCGACCTCGACGCCGGTGGCGAGCATGTCGCTCGGATCGGTAAGCAGTAGCCGTCCTTCGCCACCGGGGAAGAGCTTGCCGAATACGCCGACGAATTCGCGGGATACGTCCTCGTAGGCCTCGGTGAAGACCTGGAGAATGCGGGCATCCACCTCCGAGACCACGTCCAGGAGGTCCTGCCGGGCCTTCTTGACATCCTCGAGCTGGGTGGCGAGGAAGTTGTAGCGCTCCTCGAGCGCCGCGAACTCTTCCAGGGCAAGGGGATTCACCTTACCGAGGGTGGTGAGGTCCTTCTCCGCGCGTTTGGCGCGGCGCTCCTGGGTGGCGCGGTCGTAGGGCATGGGCTGCGGCGGGGTGACATCCTCGCCGCGCTCCTTGGCCTGCTCGTACTCCATCAGCTCCAGCGCGGACGGCGGCATGGGCACATCCGGACCGTATTCGGTGATGAGATCGTCGAGGGAGATGCCGAACTGCTCGGAAATGGTCGTCTCGAGCTGTTCGATACGCAACGCCGACTGGGCGCGTGCGACCTCGTCGCGGTGCACAGCATCGGTGAGCTGGGCAAGCTGGGTATTGAGAGCGCGGGCGCGCTCCTTGATCTGCTCCACCTGGGCGGCACATTCGGTGCGGCGGCGCACCAGATCGTCCCGGCGGGCGGCGGCCTGGGCGACCACCTGTTCGAGGTCGGCGGCAATACGTTCACCGGATTCAGCGACCACGGCGGCCACGGCGGCGGCCTGGCGGCGGGCGGCGTGGGCGCGTTCGGCGCGGGCTCGGTTCTCACGTTCGGCGCGCGCGGTACGGCGCAGCGAATCGGCTTTGCCCCGTACGGATTCGGCGCGTTCCTCGGCGGTGCGGACCGCGAGGCGGGCCTCCACCTCCATGGAGCGGGCTTCGGCGAGCGCACCGGCGGCTTCCTCGCGCAGGTGTCCGGCGGCCTCGGTGCCCTCGGATTCCTGCCCCATATCGGACTGCTCGGATTCGGCGTTGCGCAGCCGCTCCTCGAGTTCGGCCAGCTTCTGCAGGGTTTCCTCACGACCGGCTTCGGCGTCGGCGCGCTGAGTCAGCAGTTTTTCGCAATCGATCTGCGCGGCGCGGGCGGTGTGCCCGAGGCGGCCGAGCCGGTCGTAGATGGCGACCAGGGCCTGATCGGATTCGTGCAGGGCGAGTAGCGCGTGGTCGACGGCGTCCTTGCGGTCGGCCTGTTCGGCGAGCGCGCCGGCGAGCGCGGCCTCGAGTTCCTCGGCCTGTCGCTGCCAGGAGGTCAATTCCTCCTTGGCGGAGTCGATTTCGGCCTGTACTTCCAGCTGGCTGGGGGCACGGTCGGAACCGCCGAGCATCCAGCCGGTACCGGTGAGGTCTCCGTCGCGGGTGACGACACGCAGTTCGGGGCGGGCGGCGACGACCGTGGCTGCCTCGGACAATCCGTCGACGACGGCGATACCCGCGGTCAGGGCCGCGATCGCGCCACGCATATTCTCGGGGCAGTCCACGATATCGACCAGCCAGCGCGCGCCACCGGGCAGTTCGCCACCGGGAAGCGAATTTGTTTGGGCGGCACCGCCGTACACAATGGCTACCCGGCCGCCGTCGGCCTCCTTGAGCGCCCGGACGGCGGAGTGCGCCGAGGTGCCGGTGTCGGCGGTGACGGCGTCGGCGAGCGGTCCGAGCGCGGCGGCGACCGCGGCTTCGAATCCGCCCTGCACACGGATCAATCCGGACAGCGGACCGAGCAGCCCCTCGGTGCGGTGCTCCAGCAGCCAGGCCGCGCCGTCGCGGCGCGCCAGGCCCATGGTGAGCGCCTCGATACGCGCGCCGAGCGAGGCGACCCGCTTTCCGGCCTCACGGTCGCGGTCACGCAGTTCGGTGACGCGCTGATCGGCCAGCTCGAGGGCCTGGGCGGCATGTTCATACTGGTGGTCGAGGCCTTCCTCGCCCGCGTCGAGTTCACTCAATTCGGCTTGGACGGCCTCGAATTCGGCGTCGGCGGCCTCACCGCGATGCCGGGCCTCGGCAATACCGGCGGACATGCGCGCGATCTCGCCGTCGACCGATTGCGCGCGGATACGCAGCGAATCCACCTGTCCGGAGAGCCGGACGAAACCCTCGCGGCGGTCGGCGATGGCGCGCACGGCGGCCAGGTGCGCCTGTTCGGCGGCCTTGGCGGCCTGCTCGCGTTCATAGAGCGCGTCGCGAGCGGATTCGAGCATGCCCGTGGCCATCTCGACGGCCTCGAGCAGTTCGGCTTCCTCGGCCTCCACGCGATCGGCTTCGCGTTCGAGCTGTTCGGGATCGCGGCCCGCGCCGGTGGGCTGTTCAATGGTGAGGTTGCGGGCGCGATCGCGGGAAATGCGAATGGTGGCATTGACCCGCTCGGTCAGCGCGGAGAGCTGGAACCAGGTCTGCGCGGCCGCTTCCGCGCCGGGAGTAAGCTTGGACAGCTCGAATTCCTGCTGCGCGAGCGCGGCATTGGCGGCGTCCATTTCGGCATGGACTTTGATCTGCTGTTCGCGAGCGAAGGCTTCCTTGCTCTGCTGGCTCTCCAGATCCGTGCGCCGCGACACCAGATCGTCGGCGGCCAGCCGCAGCTTGGAATCCCGCAATTCCGATTGCACGGTTGCGGCGCGTCGCGCCACCTCCGCCTGGCGGCCGAGCGGTTTGAGCTGGCGGCGCAGTTCGGTGGTGAGGTCGGTGAGCCGGGCCAGATTGGCCTGCATGGCATCGAGTTTACGAACGGCCTTCTCTTTACGACGGCGGTGCTTGAGCACGCCCGCGGCCTCTTCGATGAACGCGCGCCGATCCTCCGGCCGCGATTCCAGAATCGCCGAGAGTTGCCCCTGACCGACGATAACGTGCATTTCGCGGCCGATACCGGAGTCGCTGAGCAGTTCCTGCACATCCATCAGGCGGCAGGTGTTCCCATTGATCTCGTATTCGCCCGCGCCGTCGCGGAACATGCGCCGGGTGATGGACACCTCGGAGTAGTCGATGGGCAGCGCACCGTCGGAGTTGTCGATGGTGAGCGTCACCTCGGCACGACCGAGCGCGGCGCGTCCCGTGGTTCCGGCGAAGATGACGTCCTGCATCTTCCCGCCGCGCAGCGCTTTCGCCCCCTGCTCACCCATGACCCAGGTGAGCGCGTCGACGACATTCGACTTCCCCGATCCGTTCGGTCCCACCACGCAGGTGATACCCGGTTCGAACCGGAGCGTCGTCGCGGACGCGAAGGACTTGAACCCCTTCAGCGTCAGACTCTTCAGGTGCACAGTCGGCCAGGTTACCCGTAGTCGCTGGGTTGCCATGCGTATGCCGGTGAACGAGTCCGGTTGGCGGGCGGCTCAGCGGATGGTGACCGTCAAGGTGTAGGTCACGTCTTGGGTCTGCGAACCGACCTGGATTTCCCAGACACCCGGCTTGACCGTGGTGGTGAAGGGCGACGGCACATACCGCGCCCAGAGCTTGCCGTCCGGATCGAACACGGTGAAGCTCGCGGCGCCGTCGACCTCGACGGTCATGGACCGCGGGTTGGCCACCTCGACCCGATAGGCGATCTCGTTACCGCGCGCAACGGTGTCCCGCACACTCGCACTATTGCTGCCGGGCGCGAACTGAAGGGTCTTCCTGGCGATGACATCACCGGAGGCGATGGCGGGTGCCGCGAGGGTGAGAACTCCGGTGAGGGTGGCCAGGACGAGGGCGAGGCGGTGCGCATATAGAGGAGCGGGCATGCCCGCCACCTTTACCGGCGAAGCTATCGATTGCCTGCGCGGGGGATTGCGGTTCGGCCTCAACTGATGACGGCGGGGTATCGGGGCAGGACGGCCGGGTCTGTGTTGAGCAGATCGTGCGGTCCGGCTTCGTCTTTCGGGGTGAGGTCGATGGGGGTGTCGGGCAATTGGTTACTGCATTTGGGGTGTTGTTGGTGAGGTGATGGTGGTGCGAATTTGCATGCTGGTTTC